>FR887245.1 GCA_000436755.1 Clostridium sp. CAG:253
CCCTGTCTTAAACTATTGACTCTTCACACTAAAAAATAATTTCTAATAAGTTCGTTAATATATCTTTCACTAAATACCATATTCAGAATTGTAAACATATCCCTTTTCCTTCAGCTCATTCAAGTATTCAATGGCTCTATCCACTGTCCATTCTCCTGTTTTTAACTGCATTAAAGGCGTTAAAGAATCCCTAAACTGCGAAAAAGGTCTGTCAAACAATTGTCGTTCTAATTCCGTTGTATTGTCTAATAACTGTTGCGACAAAAAACACTCATAGCAATAATCATTATCATTATTAACTAAAAAACGTCCAAATTCCGATCCCAGCCACATATTAGCGGCATTTGCGAATTGAATAAAAGATAGCCGATTTTTTTCTTTTATGATAACCGGATGCATAAAAAGCATTATATGAATCAATCCTTCTTTCGTTATTCCTATAGTCATTTGAAGCTCCCATGAAAACAATTCATTGCTAAGCACAGTTGTTAAATTATAATCCTCTGCCTCTGAGAAAACAAAAGGATAGTCTTTTCTCCTAATTAACTTCATATTAAACAATTTTGCGTTTTTATCAATTACTTTTTGTAATTTTATTCCTGTTTTATTCATTTGATTTTCCTTTCGTTGTCAATGTTCTTAAGTACTTTTATTTTCACGACATTTCTTTTATATAATCCATGAATATTAATGCCTCAATTGCGGGTGTTTCAGAAGCTAATTGAGAATCTTCAATTCCATTAGTCAGTATCAGACGTTCCCAAATTTTTCTATAATTTTGAAAATCAAATGTGTTATCATCAATAACAACATATTCTTCAACTTCCGGATGCTCGGTTAAGTATTTTTTAATTCCTGCGCCTCTATCATAAAGTTTATCTTTTGTATGACCTGATAAAGTTAGTCCATATTTATGCAGCTTGGCTGTTAGATAAATATAGTCATCGTCATTTTCTCTCATGTCCTTCCAATCAGATGATAGAACTATATCAGCACCCCCATATTTATCAATTACATTTGCCAGCAGTTCAACGCGACTATCCTCTATGCCTCTGTATCCGTCCGGAGTTCTCTGTACTGTCTTATCTGTATTAAGTACTCCATCAATATCCAGAAAGATAGTGAGTTTGCTATCGTGTTTTTTCATTTTTTGTGCTCCTTTACATCATTTCCAGCGCATTACAACACTACGATATCATCATATAAACAATAGAAC
>FR887246.1 GCA_000436755.1 Clostridium sp. CAG:253
CTGTTTCAGGTGATTATACAGGAACATGGGAGCAGGAGTCTGATAAACCTTATGTTACTTTAACAATAGACAATGTAAAATATCAGGGTGTGTTTATTAAACAGAAGGTTGAAGGCACAAACTGTGAGACAATGTGCTTTACACTTGTAGGAAGCAATAATATTACTATCTGGGGTACAAAAGGTTATACAAACGAGCAGAAAGTTATAAAAGATGCCGGAGATTTATCATTAACTGTTCCGGAACAGTTAAATACAGACCTTGAACTTCCGGTTTCAGGAAATGAAGGCTCAACAATCAAATGGGAGTCATCAGATGAGACTGCACTTTCAAATACAGGTGAAATTCAGGCAGTTGCAGAAGATACAACAGTAACACTTACAGCAACAATTAAGAATGGTTTATATTACACAAAGAAAGAATATACAACAACAATAAAAGCAAATGCAACTTCAGACATTGATTCAGGACTTGAAGCAAATTATACATTTGAAAATGGTCTTAGAAATGAAGTAAATACAGAGCAGGTCGGAGAGGCAAAGACTCTTGAGAGCGGAACAAAACCTACAGTAGAGTATAGTTCTGACAGAGCAGGAAATGTTCTTAATCAGTATTTTGGATATGAAGCAGCAGCGACAACAAGCTATGCTGAGTTTACAAACCCACTTAAAGGAAAGACATTAAACGGTGCGACAGTATCAATGTGGGTAAACAGACAGAATGATGACGCGTGGGATGCACTTTGGAGTTTCTTTGATACAAATAATTCCGATGGAGCAGACGGAAGATTATTCTTCACACCAAATACATATCTTGGTTACAACGGAACAGTAGGTGGTACATGGCAGTGGTTTGACTGCAACAAGGCAGAAAAGCCGGTAAATAATATTCCTGTAAACAGCTGGCATTATGTAACAGTATCTGTTGGAAAGGCTAACTTTGGAATTTATGTTGACGGTAAACTCGTTGTAAACAAAACAAAATATACGTTATTTGACTCAAATGACAGCTATGCAAGTCTGGCATCTAATATGCTTAAGATGATTGCATCAGCAGATAAGTTCTATCTTGGATATGGTTCATTCTGGGGTTCATCTCCGGCATATATGGACAATGTTAAAATTTACAGCCGTGCATTATCAGCAGCCGATATCGGAACATTATATAAGGCAGAAAAAGCTGATACTGCAGCAGCAAAGAATGCAGAAGAACAGAAAGAACAGGCATTGGCAGATGCAAGTATCTTGTACAAGAGTTTCAACAATGATGCAGATGCGGCAGCAGCCGGCGGATTATCAGCAAATGCAGCAGACAATCTTACACTTGCCAGTGATGGAGCAGCAGAGCACAAAAGATATTTACAGTTTGCACCGGGAAATACAAATTCAAGAAGTGCATACCTTGACTTTGGAAGTTTGACAGTGCCTGATAATTATGTTGTTGAGTTTGACAGCAAATTGACAGCAGGAAATAATCAGGAAACACAGCTTGCATTAGCTGTTTCAGAATATAGCAAGAAAAATGATATTCTTGCATCAGATTCATATTTATGGAGCTTAAATGCATTAAAGACAACAGAATGGACAATTTCAGGTGGAAGTACAGCAAAGACAACTGATACAGCGTCTGTTGATATTGCAACTGATACATGGGTACACATTAAGACAGTTATAAACAAAACTAAAAATACAATGGTTCTTACTATCACTGATGAAGCAGGAAAAGAACTTGTATCAAAGAAGTTTGAGATGGACAGCATTGCGGACATAAAAGGTTTATTTGTACTTAGCGGAAGATATAACGGAGTAACAGCATTAGATAATGTCCGTGTATATGTACCTACAGGAAAATATACTGTTAAATTAGATCCAAATTATACAACAGATACAATGACTGCAACATCACAGGAATATGCAGTCGGAGAAACAGGTAAACTTCCGAAAAATACATTTACACGCGAAAACTACGATTTCCTTGGATGGTCAACAACACCGGGAGGAGCTGTTGAATATAAAGATGAACAGGAAATTAAAGACCTTGCACAGGATGCGGGAGTTGCAATACTGTATGCTGTATGGAAAGAGTATTCATACACTATTATTTATAATCCTAGTGGTACAGATGGTGAAGAGATGACACAGATTGTAAAACTTGGTCAGAAATTCAATCTCTATGAAAATCCATACACAAGAGCAGTGTACACATTTGAAGGATGGCTCGACAAAACAAATGGTGATAAGATATATTCAAATGGACAGACAATATCTACTGACCTTGCAGCTAAGGGAGAAACGATTACATTGTATGCCGTATGGAAATCTAGTTCTTCATCATCATCTTCAGGTGGTTCATCAACAACACCGACAGCTACACCAACGGTAAAACCAACGGCAACAGCAGCACCTACAACAGAGCCGACAACAGCTCCGTCTTCAGAGCCGGTAAAACCAACGGCAGAGCCAACAGTAGCACCTACAGCGGAGCCGACAACAGCACCTACTACTGAACCAACAGTAGAACCAACAACAAAGCCAACTACAGCACCAACAGTAAAACCAACAACAAAGCCAACACTCAAGAATGCATCAATTACTGTTAAAAAAGGAAAGAAAAAAGTTTCAACAGTAACTGTAAAGAAGAAAAAGACAGTGACAATTACTGTTTCAGCAAATTCAGGAGCAAAGGTTTACTTCAATAAGCTTTCAAAAGCTAATGCAAAGAAAGTTAAAGTTACATTGAAGAATAAAAAGCTTACGATAAAAGGTTTGAAGAAAGGTACAGTAAAGGTTAAATTGCTTGCTAAGAAGACGTCAAAATATAAGGCAGCTTCAAAGACAATCAAAATAAAAGTTAAATAATATACACTTTAGCTGTATAAGGCGGGGAACTAAAATTAAGCTTGGTTCCCCGTTGTTTTTTTAGATAATGTTTGGAAATGCCGGATTAAAAGTAATGAAACTGGACTTTATATATGGTATATGCTAAACTACAATAGTAGTTTTTTGTGACAGGGGGTGCGTTTGTGCTTAGAAAACCATCTGCAAGAAGAGCTCTTGCTTCGTATATAGATAGTCAGGAAAGAGTAGATATAAAGGTTTTTATAATCTTACTGATGTTAAACATTTTTGGGATAATTATGATATACAGTGCATCAAGTTACAGATGCAGTCTCAGCCATAAATATAATTATGATAATATGTATTTTGCAAAAAAGCAGATTGAGTATGTCATACTTAGTTTTATTGGCATGCTTATATTGAGGGTTTGCAATTATAACAATTTTAATATACTTAATTTTTCTAAAATACCTTTATTAAAGAAGATAAAAGGACTTAAAAATGTAAAATTATCGATGTCATGGTTTATCTATCTGTTATCGATATGTATGACGCTGACGTTATATACACCGCTCGCAGTTTCGGCAAAGGGTGCGGTGAGATGGATAAAAATAGGTTCGATGTCATTGCAGGTTGCGGAAGTTTCAAAAATTCTTATAATACTTTGGATAGGAACAAGGATATCGAGATATACAAAGAACAAAAGCAGATACAGAATATTATGGTTTATATGGCTTCCGGCAGGAGCATCTGCATTGTTCCTCTGTGCCAAAAGTTCTAACCTGTCAACCTTGATTATACTTTGTGGCATTATTTTTGGTATGACTATAATAATGACACCGTTTAACAAGACGCATATAGCGGTATTCGCGGCAGCAGCGGGCGGTGTTGCAGTTGTGATAAATCACATTTACAGCATTATAAATTCAAACACTGCTTTTAAGGATTTCAGATACGGCAGAATAGGAGCATGGCTTGCACCCGAGAAGTTTTCGAGTGATGAGAGTTATCAGTCACTTCAGTCATTATATGCAGTTGCCTCAGGCGGATTTTCGGGAAAAGGACTTGGAAATAGTGTGCAGAAGCTTTCAAGAATACCGGAAGCGCAGAATGATATGATATTTGCCGTAATATGTGAGGAACTTGGAATATTAGGTGCATTTATAATGCTTGGTATGTTTCTGTATCTTATTTTCCAGCTCTTTAAGATTGCCAGCAGAGCAGAAACCATATTTGGCAGAGCTGTTGTAACGGGAATAGCAATACATATTTCTTTACAGGTTATAGTAAATATATTTGTAGTGCTGATGATTTTTCCAAATACAGGTGTATCACTGCCGTTTATAAGTTATGGAGGTTCAGCGGTTATATTTACAATGGCTGAGATGGGCATAGCACTGTCAGTTGACAGAGAGCATTTCAGAGCCAAAGTTGAAAGAAAAGCGAAGCAGATTATAGAGGAGAAAGAACTTCCGGGATATTAGGAACAAAATATCCGAAATCAAACAAAATGTTCAGGATGTATATAAGACAAAATTAGGGTTGCGCACCCAAAAGAAATATGATAAAGTTAATCTAGTTATATAACTGACGGAAGTGGAAGTGACCACAGGGAGTATAACAGTTTGACAGCCGACCGTCTGGGCAGAAAAGTCCGGGATAGTGTCGGTTTTTTCTTTGT
>FR887247.1 GCA_000436755.1 Clostridium sp. CAG:253
AAAAATCTTTTGATAGATTTTGAAATCTGCTTATCATTTTGAGTTGCTTGTGTTATACTTTTATTCATAGCATGAGTCTCCGGAAGTATGATTGTTTCTGAACAACTCAATTATACCCAAAAAGACGGTTTCATGCTATTTTTATGCCAGTTATTATTGAATTTTCAAGGTGCATAGGCTCTTACTTAAGTGCGAAGTTTGAGTTATTTAATTTTATTCACTATAATATTCTATATAAGCAGTATTTATGGCATTTCGGAAGGAGTTTTCTCTCATTATCATAAGGAAAAAATAAAGCTTGTTAGAAATTTTAGAAAAATGACTCAACAACAGCTCGTAGAAACAGTTTGAATAGAAGTAAAAGGAACTGCAAACCGTATTGCTCAATACGAATGTGACTACCGAATCCCCCTAAATGATATGTTAATGAATAGTTCTTTAAATCCCCCATTTGAAATGGGGGTTGCTAACTGGATGAAAAATACTGGTACAATGTGGATGTTATTACCTGTGCTGCACCTAATTTGAGAGAAAAGCCGGGGAATATACACAATCTGGGTGATGGTGACAAATGTGTTAAGGTAAGTGATAAGCAGCTTTTGGAAATACAGCAGAAGCGTCTTAGAAGAATTTTGGATATAGCCGTTGATAAAAGAGAAGAAGCTGTAATTTTAGGAGCATTTGGGTGTGGGGCATTTATGAATAAACCTGAAGTTGTTGCCTTGGCGGCAAAAAATGTAATAAAAGATTATTTAAATGCCTTTAAAGCGATTGAGTTTGCTGTTTATTGCAGTCCCAGAGATGATAGAAATTATAAGACTTTTGCCAGAGTGCTTAAATCTGTGGCACAATAAATTACATTAACGAACATATATTCATATGATAACATACTTATAAAAGTGACGAAAGGAGACAGACTTAGTGATAAAAATTATATGTAAGATATGCGTGGACTTGTGACTAAAATGAGCAAAATTAATTTTTTGCTCATTTTTTTCTTCCTTTACTCATATATATAACAATAAATAACGTAATGATGCAATGGTCAAAATGCCTTTTGACTACAATATCATATAAAAAAATATATATGGGGGCAGTATGGAAGAGTATAGCGTATATAATGACATTTCAAAGCGTACAAATGGAGAATTTTATTTAGGAGTCTGTGGCCCGGTCAGAACAGGAAAGTCAACATTTATAAAAAAGTTTATGGAAATGTTTGTACTGCCCGGAATTGAGGATGAGAATGACAGAAAACGGGCAATGGATGAACTGCCGCAGTCGGCAGAAGGAAAAACAATAATGACAACGGAACCGAAATTTATTCCCAAAGAGGCAGTCAGGATAAATCTTTTTGATGGCAATGAAATAAAAGTCAGAATGGTAGATTGTGTTGGCTATATAGTTGAAGATGCAAATGGTCTTATGGAAGGTGAGCGTGAGCGTATGGTTATGACTCCTTGGTCAGAAGAACCTATGCCTTTTGCAAAAGCAGCTGAGTATGGAACAAAAAAAGTTATACATGACCATTCGACAATAGGAATTGTTATAACGACAGACGGAAGTTTTGGTGACATATCAAGACAGAGTTATAAAGCTGCAGAGGATAAGACAATATCTGAATTAAAAGCTTTGGGAAAACCGTTTATAGTAATAGTAAATTCGGCAAATCCTTTTGGAGAGAAAGCAAAAGATGTTATTACAGAAATAAAAGAGAGAACAGGTGTAACTCCGGTAGCGCTTAATTGTATGCAGCTTAGCAGTGAGGATGTTAAAAAGATAATGAAAAAGATACTTGACTCATTTCCGGTAAGCCAGGTTTCATTTTATCTTCCAAAATGGGTAGAAATGCTTAAAACAAGTCATTGGCTTAAACAGGAACTTATAGCAAAAGTCAGGGAAATACTTGCAAAAGTAAGTTGTATTGGAGACATAAACAGGGAAAATATGCTGTCAGACAGTGATTATATCAGGCAGTTTGATATCAATAATATTGATATGACTAATGGAAATGTCAGTATTACAGTTAAATTTGATGAAGAAAAGTATTATCAGATTTTAAGTGAACTTGTAGGAATGGATATAAAAGGAGAATATGAACTTATACATATATTGAAAGAATTTGCAAAGAAGGGACAGGAGATTGAAAAAATAAGTGATTCGTTAGCGGAAGTAAAGAGAAAAGGATATGGTGTCATCACTCCGTCAATAGAGGATATAAAGATAGATGAACCTGAACTTATACATCATGGCAATAAATTCGGGGTTAAGTTGAGAGCAACCAGTCCGTCAATTCATCTGATACAGGCAGATATCGAAACGGAAATTGCGCCTATTGTCGGAACAAAAGAGCAGGCAGAGGACTTGGTGAGATACATTGCCGGAGGCGAGGATATAATTTCTGAGGACGGACAGTCGGGAATATGGGATACAAGTATATTCGGAAAAACAGTGCGGCAGCTTGTTGAGGAGGGAATAGAATCGAAAGTCAATAAACTTACAGATGAAAGTCAGGTGAAGCTTCAGGACACAATACAAAAGGTTATAAATGACAGTAACGGCGGACTTGTGTGTATTATCATTTGATATAACAACGGAGTTTTCGAGCGGGCATTCGTTTTCATAAAAAAAGTGGGTTGACAATTTTGTCAGCCTGCTTTATTATATTAACTGTATTAACAATGTTAATACAGTTAATTGTGATAATACGGTTGTGGGAGGCTTTATTATCAGAAAGAATTGGGGAACGGTATCATATGTCAGTTGTTTGGGATTGAAATTTCTACATATGACGAAAAATAAACGTTTCAAGCGTATATGAGGGGAGGTGACAGAAAGTGATTCAGATAAATTATCGTGATTCAAGACCAATTTATGAGCAGATTAAGGACGGAATCAGAAAACTTATTGTGCAGGGGATTATGGAGAGCAATGAAAAATTGCCATCGGTAAGAGAGTTGGCAACATCACTTACGATTAATCCAAACACAATACAAAGAGCGTATAGGGAACTGGAAGCAGAAGGTTATGTATATACAGTGAAGGGGAAAGGCTGTTTTGTTGCGGGCATTCCTGAGGAAAATTCGGCAAGGAAGAGTGAACTTTTGAAACAGGTTGCGGATATTTCGGAGGAACTTAAATTTATGGGGACTAAAAAAGAAGATATTTTTGCTGTTATAGATAAGGTATGGAACAGCAAATAGCAAATCTTTAGTGAAAATTAAAGCTGCTACACGAAAAACTATATGAGGCAGCAAATCAGACGGGTGCAGGAATTATGCACAGAAATGAGGTAGAAATGATAATAGGAAAAGATGTATGTAAAAGTTTTGAAGGGTTTAAGGCTTTGGATAATGCGTCATTTCATGTAAAAAAAGGCTCGGTATATGGATTGGTGGGACCAAACGGTGCCGGTAAATCAACACTCCTTAGAAATATAACAGGTATATTTAAACCGGATAGCGGAAGTATACAAGTGGCAGGAGCGGATGTTTTTGAAAATCCGGATGTAAAAGAAAAAATTGCATTCATCCCGGATGATGTATTTTATTTTAAACAGGCGAGCCTTGATGATATGATGAAGTATTATGCAGGCATTTACAAGAAATTTGATAAAGAATTATATGTAAAACTTTGTAATTGTTTTCCGGCAATTGACAGAAAGATGCGTGTAAGAAGAATGTCAAAGGGTATGCAGAAACAGTCGGCCTTTTTGCTTGCAGTTAGTATGCGGCCGGAGATTCTTGTTCTTGATGAACCGGTTGACGGACTTGACCCGGTTATGAGAAAACAGATATGGAATATTCTTTTAAATGAAGTAAGTAAATATGGTGTGACAGTGCTTGTATCATCACATAATCTTAGGGAACTTGAAGATGTCTGTGATTATGTGGGAATTATGAATAAAGGCAAATTGATAATAGAGCGTTCTTTGACAGAACTTCAGGGAAGTGTTTCAAAAGTTCAGGTAGCATTTGCAGATGAAGTACCGGAACTTGAGAAATATGTGAATGTGGTAAATCATTCTGTCATGGGAAAGGTTCATACTATTATTGTAAAAGGTGAACCGGAAATGGCAGAGAGGAAAATTATGAGTTTAAATCCGATACTCATGGATGTTTTGCCGCTTACGCTGGAAGAAATATTTATATATGAGTTGGGAGGGGAAAATTATGAAGTCAAAGAAATCTTATTTTAGCAAAGCTGTATTTAAAAAGGATATGATGCAGTTTTGGTCTTTATGGGCAATTGAGATATTCATTTCTATAATTGCTTTTATAATGCCTCTTATGAGCAAAGTCAGAAGCATAGTGAAAGAAAACGCAGATAATGTTTTGGCAATACCGGATGATGTGCGAGATCAGATAAAAGAATTTTCGTTGATATGGTCAAATCCAATTGTGATAGGTGTACTCGCAATAGTTGTGGCAATAGTTATATTTCACTATACATTTAATTCGAGAGACATGTATATGATGCATTCATTTCCTATTAAGAGGGAGGTGTTATTTGTATCACACTATCTGGCAGGTTTAATCATCTTGCTGATACCATATATATTAAGCTTTATAAGTTACATTGAAATAGCATGTGTTTATAAAACGCAAATGGTTTCAGATATTGCTTTACTTGCATTTGAAGTGCTTGCCATGATAGTGCTGTTTTACAGTATGGCATGTACGGTTGTTATGGTGTGTGGAAACAGCATGATGTCCATAGTTATATACGATGTTGCAAATGTCCTTTATGTTGCTGTGTTTATGATGTTCTATTCAATAAATCAGATGTTCTCTTATGCAACAAGAGAAGTTTCGCCTACGGATATATTGGAAAACAGATTTATATGGCTTAGTCCTGTTATATATTGCATGCAGAAGGCAGGAATAAAAAATGTGACCTCCGTGGCAGGAAAGTATACTCCGGGATATTCACAGAAATATGCGATTACAGGAAATGATATTATGCCATTTGTTGGAGTTTTTGCGGTTGGAATAATCATATTTGTAATTTCTTTAATGATGTATAAGTACCGCAAATCTGAAACTGTAGGAGATGTAGTTTCGTTTACATGGTGTAAGCCGGTATTCAGAACAGTATTTTCTATTACAGGCGGAGTCTTTTTGGCACTTATACTTTGGGTTATACGATTTTATAATACAGGGTTATCATTACATTCTATGGGATATGAGGGTGGAAAGCTTATATATGCGGGTATATTGGTTCTGATATGTGTTTCAATATGTTATTTTATAAGTGAAATGATATTAAAGAAAACATTTTTCGTCTGGAAAACATTCAGTAAGACTAACTTTTTTGCTGTATTTGGAGTTATGTTTATATTTCTTGCTTTGGAGGCGGCAGGACTTATAGGTGTGAAAATTCCTGATGCAAAAAATGTAAGTTCACTTGAAATTTCAGCATACAATGAACTTTTGTATACCGATGAGGAGGACATCAGTAAATTTATTGAGATACAAAAAGAGATTGAGGATAAAAAGCTTGATGTAGGTGAAGAAGAAAACAACTGTGGAATAGACTTTATTTATACATTAAAAAATGGCTCAAAGCGTGAATTTTCTTATACAATACCGGTAAGAAAAGGTTCAATATCCGATGAACTCATTAAATGTGCAAATAGCAGCAATCAGAAACTTGAGGCTGTTTTTTCAAAGGCATATAATGATGAGAACTTTAAATTACAGAATATAGATGTTGAAAGTATGGATGCTGACAGAGATGACAATGTCTGGTATACCCGTGTTCTTATAGACGAAAAAGCAAGAAAGAAATTATATGATGCTCTTAGGACTGATGTAGCAGATGGAAATATTGACATATTAAACCTTAACACTGCAGGCGGTAATGATTATGCGGAAATACAATTTAAGACGTTTGTAAGTGAAGTTATGGCTGATAAGTATAAAATGACTGCTTGTGAAAGAAAGTTCTTCTATGTGAATGAGTCAGATAAGTTTGCCTTAAAGAAAATATTACTTGTAACTAAAAAGGCAAAAAATACTATGTCTGCAATTACTGAGTTGACAAATGACGGATTGTTGAAGCAATCAGACGAAACATATGAAGAGTATGATTATTGATATTGCATCAGAAAAATATGAAATATAAAGGGAATGATTTATTGACAGACTAAATTTCATAACTTATAATTATTTATTAGACTTTAATCTTTTAATAAGAAGACTTAGAAAAAGGTTATGAAAATAGAGGGATGATAAAGTGTCCCGACATTAGCTGGAGGAATATAATCATGAAAAAATACGGTGTTAATGAACTTCGTAGAATGTACTTAGAGTTCTTCGAGAGTAAAGGTCATCTTGCAATGAAAAGCTTTTCTCTCGTTCCACACAATGATAACAGTTTATTACTTATAAATGCAGGTATGGCGCCGCTTAAGCCATATTTTACAGGTCAGGAGATTCCGCCTAGAAGACGTGTTACGACATGCCAGAAGTGTGTTCGTACAGGTGATATTGAAAATGTAGGAAAGACAGCACGTCATCTTACTTTCTTTGAGATGCTTGGAAACTTTTCTTTTGGTGATTACTTCAAACATGAGGCTATTGCCTGGTCATGGGAGTTTTTGACAAAGGTTATCGGAATGGAGCCTGAAAGACTTTATCCTTCCATCTATGGTGAGGATGATGAGGCATACGATATTTGGACAAAAGAAATAGGTGTACCGGGAGAAAAGATTACACGTTTTTACCGTGATGAAAACGGAGAATGTGACAACTTCTGGGAGCACGGTGCAGGTCCATGCGGTCCATGTTCAGAGATTTATTATGACAGAGGAGAAAAGTATGGCTGTGGCAAACCTGATTGTAAGGTAGGTTGTGATTGCGACCGTTTCATGGAAGTATGGAACAATGTATTCACACAGTTTAATGGTGACGGACATGGCGGTTATGAAGAGCTTGAAAATAAAAACATAGATACAGGTATGGGACTTGAGCGTCTTGCTGTTGTCGTTCAGGATGTTGATTCCGTATTTGATGTAGATACAATGAAAGCTATCAGAGACAAGATATGTGAGATGGCAGATACCACATATCAGACAGATGAGGCAAAGGATGTATCAATAAGACTTATCACAGACCACATCCGTTCTTCAACATTTATGGTTTCAGACGGAATCATGCCGTCAAACGAGGGTCGTGGTTATGTGCTCCGCCGTCTTATAAGAAGAGCTGTTCGTCACGGACGTATGCTTGGAATCAACAAACAGCTTATGGCAGAGCTTGCACAGACAGTTATAAATGAGTCAAAAGACGGTTATCCGGAGCTTGAAGAAAAGAAAGAATTTATTTTAAATGTTCTTTCACAGGAAGAAAGTAAATTTGATAAGACAATAGATCAGGGATTAAATATTCTTAATCAGATGCAGGAAGAACTTGCAAAATCAGGTAAAAAAGAACTTGATGGAAAAGATGCATTTAAATTATATGACACTTATGGATTCCCTGTAGACCTCACTACTGAAATCCTTGATGAAAAAGGATACACGGTAGATGAGAAAGGCTTTGAAGCTGCTATGGAAGAACAGAAGCAGAAAGCTCGCAGCGCAAGAAAGACTACAAACTACATGGGAGCAGAAGAGACTGTTTACCAGCAGCTTGATCCGGCACTTACGACAGAATTTATCGGATATGACAGACTTGAGGCAGATGGAAAAATCACTGCACTTACAACTGAGAGTGATGTGGTTGCAGCACTTACAGACGGTCAGAGTGGAACTGTTATTGTTGATAAGACACCGTTCTATGCAACAATGGGTGGTCAGCAGGCAGATATAGGAACAATCATTTGTGGAGACAGCGAGTTTAAGGTAAAAGATACGGTTAAACTTCTCGGTGGAAAAGTCGCACACATTGGTGAAGTTGTCAAGGGTATGTTTAAGGATGGAGATACGGTCACACTCAAAGTTGATGCCGCAAATCGTACAGCAACATGTAAAAACCACAGTGCAACACATCTTTTGCAGGAAGCACTTCGTAAAGTATTAGGTTCTCACGTAGAGCAGGCAGGTTCATACAATGATGCAAACAGACTTAGATTCGACTTTACACATTTCTCAGCAATGACACCTGAGGAGATAAGCAAGGTTGAAGATATTGTAAATAAAGAAGTTGCAGCAAATCTTCAGGTAGTGACAGAAGTTATGTCACTTGATGAAGCTAAAAAGACAGGTGCCATGGCACTCTTTGGTGAGAAATATGGTGAGAAAGTCCGTGTTGTAAAGATGGGAGATTTCAGTACAGAGCTTTGTGGTGGTACTCATGTTGCGAATACAGGAGTTATAGGATACTTCAAGATTATATCTGAAAGCGGTGTAGCAGCAGGAACACGCCGTATTGAAGCACTCACAGGCGATGGCCTTATGAAATATTACGCAGAGATTGAAAGAGAATTTAACGAGGCAGCAAAGGCAGCAAAGGCAGAGCCTTCAAAACTCGTAAACAAGATTAATGCAATGCATGATGAGATAAAAGAGCTTTCAAGTGAAAATGAAAAACTTAAAGCAAAACTTGCCAATGATGCGGTAGGAGATGTAGACAGCCGGATTAAAGAGATAAAAGGCGTAAAGGTTCTTGCAATGGCAGTTCCTGATGTAGATATGAATGGTCTTAGAAATCTTGGTGACCAGATGAAAGAAAAGATTGGAAGCGGTGTGGTAGTGCTTGCGTCAGCAGTTGACGGAAAAGTGACACTTCTTGCAATGGCAACAGATGATGCAGTTAAGAAAGGTGCTCATGCCGGAAATCTTATAAAAGGAATCGCAGCACTTGTTGGCGGTGGCGGCGGTGGACGTCCAAACATGGCTCAGGCAGGAGGAAAGAATCCTGACGGAATACCAGCAGCAATCGAAAAGGCATATGAGGTTGTAGAGAGCCAGTTATAATATGTATATTATAGTTTCAGACAACAAGAAAAAGTCATCGTAAGATGGCTTTTTCTTATGTGTGGGTGCGCCTTG
>FR887248.1 GCA_000436755.1 Clostridium sp. CAG:253
GAGAAAGGCAAGCAACGCTATAACAAGACTACCAAAGGCACATAACAATGTTAATATGCCGATGAAAATCGAAAGGATTTCAAAAGCTGTCATTCACGTCAATTCATCTGCCCTTATTTTTCCTTATTTTTTCCCTGTTTGCCTGTTATTTTTTTATTGACCATCTCATGGAAATTGGTATTAAATAACTGATACAGACTACTGTCTTTTTCCATCGTATTATCAAACGGAACAATCTTATCGCCAAACCGGATAAGTCCCATTCACGGCTCTGCTCCATTCACACAGGCAAGCCACCCATGCGATAATAACTATGTAATGCTCGCAAGCGTTCCGTGGCATCTAACGGTATCAAGCAACTCCCCAATCGGTGAAATAACTGCTGAATGGAAAATTCTATGGTGTTAAAATAATTTCTGGCACTTTCATAATCCGGCTTTCTGCAGCTGACAATGAAATACTTGGATTGCAAAAGTCCTCCCCGCCCTTCCTGCAATCGCTTTTCAATCAGCTTGTGGTATTCTTTCGCCAAAGGCTCCATTTCTTTGCTGACTGCCTTCTGCAGAATTTCTTCCCGCAACCTTCCATTGTCGGCATAATGATTGGATAAAATCACCTTGTAGCTGACATTCATTGACCGAAGCAGCGTTTCAAATCGCTTGCTGGTTTCTTCTTTTTCTTGCTCATCCTGTGTGTAAAAGTTAATATCCTCAAACAGATACATCCTGTCAAACTGGTGAATCTTCTTTTTCACTCCGTCTTTGTTTGTTGGACTCTCCAGTTCAAAGATACCGTTTTCTGATATTCGATAGATTGGTATCGTATCCTGGATACACAATGGAACTTTGTAAATGTGTTGCGTCTGTGGAGTCAGTGAGTCCTTTCTGAATAATTTTAGCATTTGTTCTAACCTCCTGATCTTGTTTTAGATATGAAAAAAAGAACTACCGAAGTAATTCTTTTTTCATTTTTTGTATATGAATTTGTCCAATAGCTAAATTTCAATGTTTCCGAATAGAATGATAGAGAAACACCATTCCAGCACCCAATAATAAAACAGCTATTATTAAAATGCAAACCAAAGGGAACCGTAAAATATAATCTGACGAATTTGTAAAACACTCATTATAATTTCTAAATTCAAATGCTTGATACCATTTTGCAAATAACGGCATCAAGAAAGTAAATATCCCACCTATCATGATACACGTTATGGAGATACACCTTTCAATAATACTACCATTACTATTTTTCCTATCCATATTGTGATTATTTGTGTCCTGATCGTTATCGGTATCAACCTCGTCCTTCATAAGATAATCCAACGAACAGTCAAAATATCTTCCTAATTTGACCATATTTTCCATATCAGGAATCGTCCCCATTTCCCACTTGGAAACAGCCTGTCTGGAAACATTCAGTTTTTCTGCTAGCCGCTCCTGTGATAATCCGTTCTGTTTTCTTAATTTCTGTAATTTTTCAGCAAATGTCATAACTTACATCCCCTTTCTGTTTTTCAGTGTAATTACAGTATATCTTTATCTCCCAATCTATCTACCATCTGTACCTTGCAAATCCGCAATTCAAGGTTACATTCTGGAAAATACTGCCGATTTATGCACTTCTGATATAAATCAGATCATGATAGGTACATCCACGACATTGCAGTCACCTCTGTTTTGATTTTATACCCTTTTATAAATAATAGGAGCATCATATCCAAATGTACGTTTCCCATTTACTTCAATACTCTCCGATACCTCCAAACATGTATCAGAAAATTTCTCCCACAACCGAAATATCATTACCGGCGAAAACTGGCTCACACTGCCCCCTTCCCATACTCCATCCTTTTCATGATACAAAGCCGGAGTAAATTTTTCTGACTTTTTCAATGCACTATATTTCACATTTTTCATTGTTTTGTAGGAAAATGTATTCTTATCCTCTCCTTCCGGAATTTCATAGGAAGAAAGCATAATCCCATCATCCTGCTCTGTCAACAAAAACAAATGTGGCGAAGAATGACGTTTTCCTTGGCTTTGATAATAACTTTCTTCCACAATGAATATGCCAGAAAAATCTGCCGGCAGATCCTGTATTTTATTGTTACACGGCGTATTAACATGCTCCGCATATGGATATATCTCTCCTGCTTCCTTCATTTTTTGAAATTGTTCCTGATTATCAAAGTGACCTGTCATCATTTTAATAAACTGCTCAAATTTAGATATATTTTCTGTATGGCTCATATAATTCTCCTCTCTCGACGATATTTTCTCTCATTATACACCCATCCATATGATAAAAAAAGAATATTATCTTTCAATTTCTTTAACATGATTCCGCTTTTCTGCCTGCAAGTTCTCCAGTTCTTTCCTTATATTATTCACAACAAGAGAAATCTCCTGACCTCCTGACTACCTGACTCTTCTTCATGACAGATACGCCCAGCCAAATCCTTCGTTTTACACATATCTTTCATGCTGGCATTGCAATATTTATTTATAAGTCTGGGTGTTCCATCGGCAGCGTTGAGTATTGCTTCAATAGCTGCATCTTCAAAGATGGTCTGATTGCAGCCGGCACCTTTTAATTTTTCCAGTATATATGTTTTGCCTTCATCTTTTGTAAGACCTTCTAAATTATAATTCATAACAATACGCTGCCTCAGTGGTTCGTGAATCTGAAGCGTAAGGGTCGAATTGAGTTTTGGAAGTCCTGCAAGCAGTATTGCGGCACGGTCTCTGGAGTCCATTTCAA
>FR887249.1 GCA_000436755.1 Clostridium sp. CAG:253
GGTTGTTCCACTAAATCCGTCATCGACATAGAAGTTATAATCAGTTATTTCGGGCATGTTTTTAATGAAACTCAAAAGTTTTAGTTTTTGATTGGAAATGCTCAGACTTTCGGTTTTATCACCATCATCATGACTTAATCTGACATATAGTGCCCAGTATTTTTTTGAGTTTTTCATTATATCTCCTCACTTAAATATTATTTTTTTTGGATTTATTATGATTAAATTCAACATTTGGAGTTTGACTGCCTTTAGAATAAAATTCACTGTTTTGAGCTTGCTTTTTGACAGATTGAGAAGTATTATAAAATGTCTCAAACTCAATCCGTATGATATTTTTTAATAAAGTTTTGGTATTATATATTTCTTTGTATTCGCGAAAAACAGTAATATCATTATCAGAATAGGATTTCATTTTAAACCTCGCTTTTTGCATAGTGTTATAATATTTAAGGTAAATTTAGTTCATCAGGATGACATTACCCCATGCGGCATCAAATGATAATGCAACTTTAGGTTTATCTGTATCAACACAATAAATCGGAAGTTTTTTTTCTGAAATAATAGAAGACATTGCTTGTCTTGAAGTGACAGTAGAATTGTCAGACAACATGAAGGCAACAGCAATACTTGCTAAGCATACAGTTGACAATATGCAGATGCCTGTTCTAAGAAAATGACACAAAGTTGAATGCTCATCAGAATTATCTGGTGATAATTTTTGAAGAAAATCTTTTAATATCAAAATACGCTCCTGAATATTTAAGTACACCTGTAGATATGTGCCTAAATATATTTTTTTATATTTGTATGAAAAGTAAACAAAAATATGCATTTAAACAGTTAAAAATGGAGAAATTATATTGAAGAAAGTTAATGGCTTAAACTTTACGATAATAAAAAAAGATGATAAAATAAATTAAGTACATTGTACTAGAACAGGAGGTTTTTATGGAAGATAAAAAGTTGGGTTTTGGTCTAATGAGGCTGCCATTGTTAAATCAAAATGACGATAAGAGCATAGACATTGAATTGACCAAAAAGATGGTTGATAAATTTATTGAAAGAGGTTTTACTTACTTTGATACTGCGTGGATGTACTGTGGATTTGAAAGTGAGAATGCCGTAAAAAAAGTGCTTGTTGACAGATATCCGCGGGATAAGTATACTATTGCAACAAAGCTGCATGCAGGATTTATAAAAAGTAAAGAAGACAGGGATAAGATTTTTGATACACAGCTTAAGAAAACAGGTGTTGACTATTTTGATTATTATCTGATTCATGATGTTGGAAAAGACCATTACAAGATATACAAAGAACTTGAGTGTTTTGAGTGGCTTCAGGAAAAGAAAAAACAGGGACTTGTAAAACATGTCGGATTTTCTTTTCATGACACTGCGGATGTGCTTGACATGGTTCTTACGGAGCATCCGGAAGTTGAGTTTGTGCAGTTACAGATAAATTATCTTGATTGGGATAGTGATGCCATTCAATCGGGAAAATGTTATGAGGTTGCAAAGAAACATGGTGTGCCGGTATGGGTAATGGAACCTGTAAAAGGAGGAACATTAGCGAATGTGCCATATTCAGTTGAAAATATGTTTAAAGAATATGCACCTGATATGTCTATACCATCATGGGCTATAAGATTTGTTGCAAGTCTTGACAATGTGAAAATGGTTTTGAGCGGCATGAGTAACATGGAACAGCTTGAAGATAACACCGGTTTTATGGCAGATTTTAAGCCGTTAAATGAAAAAGAGATACATATGGTAAAAAAAGCAGCAGAAATAATAAATGGAAATATAGAAATTCCATGTACAGGATGTTCATATTGTACAGATGGCTGTCCGCAAAAAATTGCAATTCCAAAGTATTTTTCTCTTTATAATGCTGACAAACAGGAGTCAAAGGATAAAGGATGGACACCGCAGGGTGAGTATTATGACAGACTTACACTGAACTTTGGAAAAGCGAGTGAGTGTATAGAGTGTGGTCAATGTGAGGGAGTCTGTCCACAGCATCTGCCTATTATAAATGACTTGAAGAAAGTAGCAGATTATTTTGAATAATAAAGTGAGGTAAAGATGGAAAATGTAAAAATTTTAAATCATCCGTTATTGCAGCATAAAATATCAAGACTTAGGGATGAAACAACAGGAACAAATGAATTTAGAGCTTTAGTGGAAGAAATTGCGATGCTTATGGGTTATGAAGCTCTCAGTGACCTTCCGACAGAAGATGTTGAGGTAAAGACTCCTATAGAGACCTGTAAGACACCTGTACTTTCAGGAAGAAAACTTGCAGTTGTGCCTATACTTCGTGCAGGTCTTGGAATGGTTGGCGGAATAACAGCATTGGTACCGACAGCCAAGATAGGTCATATCGGTCTTTGCAGAAATGAAGAGACACATTTGCCGGAAGAATATTACTGTAAGCTGCCTGATACTATAGAAGAAAGACAGGTTGTAGTTGTAGACCCTATGCTTGCGACAGGCGGTTCAGCTAAGGCAGCAATTGATTTTATAAAACAGCGTGGCGGAAAAAACATAAAGTTCTTATGTGTTATTGCAGCACCTGAAGGTGTAAGAATGCTGCATGAAGCACATCCTGATGTTCAGATATATGTAGGTCATCTTGACAGGGAACTCAATGAGGACGCATATATATGTCCTGGACTTGGGGATGCAGGAGACAGAATATTCGGAACAAAATAAAAATTACTAAAAATGAAAAAAATGTGTTGACAAATGTCGATTGCAGTGATAATATAGATTTCGCTGTCGCAGAGAAGCAAAGAAAGAACGGCTGGAAAGTGAGAATCTTTCTAACAGCAGTTCTGTGAAGGCGAAATCTTTTTGATTACATAAGTAGTTATCTAAAAGATGTTATAGTTCATTCTTAACAATGTATTGATTGAAGAGGATGAAAAAAAGTTCTTGACAATGTCGAAAAGATGTTGTAAGATAAATATCGCTGTCGCA
>FR887250.1 GCA_000436755.1 Clostridium sp. CAG:253
ATATAATTTTTTACTTTTTCCCTTAATTTTACCGGAACTTCATCAATACGATTTAACTCGTATTCAATTCTCTCAGCCCAAAACTTCGCCATTCTATCTCACCTCACTTTCAACTGTATATTAAATATAGTTATTCACTATAAATAACCTCTGACATCTCAGCTATCGCATCATTCTGGGTAGCCTGTCCCTCTTCAATCGCATTCAATCTGACCTCAATATCTGAATACTGATGCAAGTGATATGTAGCAATAAATTTATTATCCTTTTCAGCGTATGTCACATTATCAAAGGTATAATTTTCATAATTACCTACGATATTTCCATCATCATTAACAAACTTAAATTCTGACAAATTTTTGTCCGTTAATTTCTGTCTGTTGTCTTCAATCTCTACTACTGTATCAAATTCTGCAGTAATTGTTGTTGCTATACTGTTGTCTGTAACTTCTAATTCTGTGTTGTCTTTTAATTTGATTTTCATAATGTTTTTATTCCTTTCTTAAAAATAAATTTATATATGTGTTAAATGACAGTTTAGCGAAAAATATTCAATTTGATTATCTTGAAAATTTATCAGTTACTTCCGACACTTTAATGCAAGATTATTACTCGGAAATGCCTATTCGCACAATTGCAGGAATAATAACCCGACCGCAAGATACAAATAGTTGCTATTTAATAGCAAAACATACCGCTTTGTACGGAAACGCTTTAAAAATGAATTATGGAGGTGAAATAAAACTATATACTCTTGCTGACGGAAAGTGGACTTCAAGGGTTTTATAGCATTTTTTGTAAAAAATACACTTTAGTTTTTAAAAATTCCACGTGCATTTAACGTATAATTCACTGGTATATCCGCTGTAAGTGGGCGTAAAAATACATTGCCATTTGTTTTTACAGTTAATACGGCAGCGTTATTATCATAATAAACAAGATAATTATATGGCACATCATCAGGTGTATAGGTTAGTTTACAAAAATAATAGTCAGTACCTTTTGTTAAAGCTTGTTTTGTTGTAAAAACAATTGCAAAATCTACCAAACGGCAACCTGTAAGGATATAAGCTTGCAAGGTGTTATATGAAACATAAGTTGTATCCGTTTCGACAAATAAGTTTGAACCTACATTTTGCCAAGCCATATGCGCTAAACTGTCATTTATCGCAGTTATCTTATCATTTAGTGCTTTCCCCTGTATAGCATCTAAAGCGTACCCTGTTGTGGTGGCGGCAAGTGAATTTAAAATTGTTGTTTTGTTTGCACCTGCTGCAATACCATTTAATTTAGATTTATCACTGGCACTCATCAATCCATGAGCCGAGGTTGTTGCATCTGAATATGTAGTATCAGTAAACTTTGCATTTGCCGGCACATCACTGCTTACTGTATGATTATTTACTTTTCCAGAATTGTCACTATAACCTGAATAACCTACTCTCATAGGTAAAACATCATCCCCATGCTTATAGTTTGTTTGAAAATAAGTTCCATCCCATTGAGAATTTTGATACCACTCTCCTTGATGTGATGTTGCATATACTAAATTTGAAGAATTTGCAATTCCTCCAGCGGTATTTGAACCTGCATATAGATGTGTATGATTGCTATCAGATTTGCCTTTCAAACTTTTTTTAATATTATTTCCATCTTCGTCTGCAACTGCTTTAGCTACTGCTAAGGGATGTGTATGATTGCTATCAGATTTACCTTTCAAACTTTCTTTAATATTATTCCCATCTTCGTCTGCAACTGCTTTAGCTACTGCTAAGTTAGCATCCAATACAGCTACACCGCCTGCAATTCCCTTTTCAGACTCAGGTATGAAGTTACCGCCTGCAATATCCTCCGCTTGCTTTGCATATTTCTCAGCCTGTTGTGCATACCATTTTGAGTTATCAGTATCTTCATTTTCCCTTAATCCACTATTACCTATCGCATATGACTGTGACAGCTTTTGAGCTTTTTCTGCATTTGTAACGCTCTCTGATGCACTTTTTGCATTCTCAGACGCCTCTAGCCCTAACTGTCTCGCCTCTTCTGCTTTCTGACCTGCCAGTTCCGCTGCCTTATCGGCTGCTTGCTTACTTTCCGCTGACTTTTCACTATAATACTTTGAATTATCTTTTTTCTCTCCTTCTCTTATTCCACTATCTCCTAATGCATATGACTGCGACAGTTTTTCTGCTTTTTCTGCATTTATAACACTCTC
>FR887251.1 GCA_000436755.1 Clostridium sp. CAG:253
ATTTAATTATGGGATACTAGCTCAGTTGGTAGAGCACTTGACTTTTAATCAAGTTGTCGGGGGTTCGAATCCCCCGTGTCTCATTAAAATAATCGTGAAAGAAGTCTTTGTATAAAGGCTTCTTTTTTTTGCCTTTATATCAAATCAAGTATTTACACCACATATAATATAAATCATTACATACAATAAAATTAATAACAGATAATAATACAGTAAATTAAAATCAGCAGTTGTATTAACAATAAGTATTTATAGTAAATTTGCAGTGAGTAGGAGATAGATTGTATGTTTATTGAATGTGATAATAAAAAATTTTATAAACGCTATATTGTAACAGGATTTTTATTTGTTGGGATATTGGGAACTCTTTTTCATTTTGTGTATGACTGGTGTAGGCAGGCAAGGTTAATAGGTTTATTTGTGCCGGTCAATGAGTCAACATGGGAACATATGAAATTGCTTTTTATTCCTATGCTTATTTATATTGCAATTTGTTTTCAGTATGTTAAGAAAAAGGTTGGCTGTAAATATGTTTCAGATAAAAACAGTATGAAAATATTTTCCAAAGACAGTAAAATAAGTGTGAATGTTAAAAATGAAAAAAATAATGAGATATGCAAGATTATATATACGGGCTTGCTCGGAAATATAGTCGGTACATGGAGTATACCGTTTTTGTTTTATGGATATAAGGGTATTCTTGGATTTGAGGTAGCATGGATTGATATAAGCACATTTTTTATTGCTGTTTTTATTGCGTTTGGTTTGCAATATCATATATTGATAAATTCACATAAAAAGCAGACAATGAATTGTGGAAAAATACTGTTGATTGTTAATTTAATACAGTTTATAGCATTTGTATTGTTAACATATCATCCGCTTGGGTTTGGAATTTTTGTAAGTCCTGTGTGATAAGTAAATAGTAATAAAATAAGACAATTTAGTGGCGGAATATCTTTGAGAATGATATAATAAATTTATAAGCGTTTATAATACTGTGTACTGTGCAAAAAGATGTGCAGTATTACGAGATATTAACACATAGGGGGTTTTGTGTAACTTTGTTAAACGGTACGATAAATTAAAGTTTATGAGAAATGAGGAAATTTATGGACAACTTAAAAAGAATTACTTTAAATCCTGCGAGGTGTGGACTTGACCTTGGGGATGGAAGTGAGAGAGCTGAGTATGTAAATCAGGATTATATTTTAAATGTGCTTGGCAGACCTCACAGAAACATTGGGATTATGTATACATATTATCCTAAGGATAAGGAGTGGCCTCAGAGAATAAGCGAGGCATGTAAAGATATGGAAATACATTTTCAGTGGGACTACCCATATGATGATTATTTCCCTTATCTTGGCGGTATCGGCGGAAGTATGGATGGTGAGCCGTTTACTTCGATGAGAGATATTAGAAAACATGGACAAGATGTTGCGCTTACACTTACAATAGACTGTTCTCTGGAAGATGAATATCTAAGGCAGATTGCAAAGGAACTTAGAACTTTTGGAAGAATGAGACTTCGCATAAATCATGAATGTACAGGTGATTGGTTTACTCATAATCAGAGGTTTTCATATCAGGAAATAGGTGATTTCTTTGTGAGATTTGCAAAGATTGTCAAGGAAGAAGCTCCTAATGTGTCTATTGTATATTGTGGGGGATGTGTTACAAGCCTTGAGGATGATGCACCTATTCAGTATGAAAAAGAATTTACTGAGGCGTATAAGGTGGCTGATTATTGGTCAAATGACTGTTATCTTGCACTTCATTACGGATGGCCGTTTGATGTTTGTGAAAAGGGCGGCAGCAGCTACGCTGTGACACCTCTCGATACATTTGTGGAAAGACTTGAAAAGACTTCAAAGCGATTGACTAAGGTTGCGGATAATGTATGTAAAACGCTAGTAATATCTGAGTTTAATACAGATGGTGATGTAACAGGGCCAAGACGACAGGGCGAATCAATTAAAAAATTTGTTGACAGGATAAAGTCTGATGATGCTGATTGGTTTGATGGATTTTCGATGTACCAGTTTAGGGACAGAGGACGTCTTGGTCTTGAAATAGAAGACCCAAATAATAAATCAGTGGGAATTGCACAGCCGTTACTTAAACAGTATCAGGAAATATTGAAAGACCCTTATTTCCAGCCTGTTATTGAGGAAAAAGAACAGGTTATGCTTCCGGCAAAAATGCGCTGGGGCGGCTCAGAGGATGCCGATGGTGTTGCTGTCGATATTAAGATGGAGGGAAATCCTGAATTCTTTGAGATTAATTTTGAAGAAGAACTTAATATTATGATGGAAATAAATGGCAAATGGTTTTATAAGGCACCGGAGACTAAAACAGTTGACCTTATGCCGGCGTTTTTTGAGTCAGAGATAAAAGAGGGACAGGTTCTTACATTAAAGATGTTTGCTCCTCCGGCAACAGGCGAAAATGATGAAAGCCAGGGCGATGATTGGGCAGTTAATTATTATACGGAGATGAAAAAAATGCCTGAACTTCGCATTAGATATGAGGCAGTAGAAGACCTTGATTAAATATCCAAAATAGGTGGAAGTTGGAATATTTATTTTAAGGCAGAAATGTGTATTAAAGGAAGAAATGTTTATTAAAGATATAACTAAGATTATATGAAGCAATCCGTGGCATTAGTTATAGCACAAAAAATAATATAAATAAAAACGAGAAGAAAGGCAGAAAAATATGGCAAAATATATTTATGGAATTGATATAGGTGGAACTACAGTAAAGATGGGACTTTTTGATGAAAAAGGTGATATGCTTGAAAAGTGGGAGATTGTTACAAGAAAAGAAAACAACGGTGAAAACATTCTTCCTGACATTGTGAAGTCTATCAAAGAAAAAAATTCAGAGAAATCTATTGAGACAGATGATATTCTTGGTATAGGAATGGGAGTTCCGGGACCTATAACAGAGGATGGCAGAGTTCTCAAATGTGCAAATCTCGGATGGGGAATTTTCTCGGTTGCTGATGAGATGAGTAAACTTACAGGTGTTAAAAAAGTTAAGGTTGGTAATGATGCAAATGTTGCAGCTCTTGGTGAGCAGTGGCGTGGCGGCGGCCGTGGCTTTGACAATATTGTGATGGTTACACTTGGAACAGGTGTAGGCGGTGGAATTATCATGAATGGAAAAATTCTTACCGGGGAGAACGGTGCAGCAGGTGAGATTGGACATATTACAGTAAATCCTAAGGAGACACTGACCTGTGGATGCGGATGTAAGGGATGCCTTGAGCAGTATAGCTCTGCTACGGGTGTTATAAGATTAGCAAAAGAGCGTCTTGAAGCTTCTGATAAGCCTTCTGAACTTAGAAAGTTTGCAGATGATGAAATAGGCGGAAAAGAAGTTTTCGACGCTTATAAGGCAGGAGACGAGCTTGCAGCTGAGGCTGTAGATGAGTTCGCAGCTTATCTTGGAATGGGACTTGGTAATGTAGCTTCTGTAGTTGATACACAGGCATTTGTAATCGGTGGGGGACTTTCTAAAAATGGTCCGATAGTAATAGAACTTATAAAGAAACAGTATGAGAAAAATGTAATGTTTGCACTTAAAAATACGGAATTCAGACTTGCTGAACTTGGCAACGATGCAGGAATGTATGGTGCAGTCCGTATGGTAATTCAGTAGTAGGAAAAAGTAATATTCTTTCTTCATATCGCATATTATATATTAGTATAGGTTGATTGATTAAATTTAACCAAAAAATTCACGGGGGTTGTCATGTCGAAAACAAAGATTGTGGTTTTGCGTATGAAGGAAGTAGTATATACGGCAGTATTTGTCGGGCTTGGGATTTTGCTACTGATTGTTTTATTTTTTATGTTTGGCAGGCAGAATTCGCCTAAAAGTGAGAGTACACAGAGTAACATAAGTAATGAAAGCAGTACATATAAAAATGATGCGGTATATAGGGCGGGAATTTATGAAAGTCAGTTTGTAATAGGTGAAAATACAATAAATCTGGAGGTTGCTCTTGATGAAGAACAGGTAAAGTCTGTTAAAGTGAAAAATCTTGATGAGTCAGTGGAAACAATGTATCCGCTTATGAAATCGGCAGTTAAGGATGTTTCAAAACAGCTTTCTTCGGGAGTTTCAATTGATGAAGTTGTATTGTCAAAAAATTCAATGTACACTGAAAAACTCGTTCTTGATGCGGTTAAGACGGTGCTTGACGAGCAAAAATTATAAGTTGTGTTTTGTAAATTATCGGTATAACGAATAAGTGGTATAATTTTCGTCATACCAAATGGTTAAGCAGATTAAAAATAATAAAATGTTTTTTGTAAAAACGATTAATATAAAACAGAGGTGCTATGAGTGTTAGTTTTCACTGTGATAAAGTGAATGTTAACCAATAGCCCTCTGTTTTATGTTATACTACATATAAGATTTTTTTGAACAATAATAGATAGTAACAGCTTAAAATACAATAATAATTATACAGGAGAGAGGATAGGGGAATGGCAGTCCAGTTTATTTTTGGTGGTTCCGGCAGAGGAAAAACTTATTTTTTGCAGAATAAAATTATGGAGGAAGCTGTAAAAAATCCTAAAAAAGATTATATAATGATAGTTCCGGAACAGTTTACCATGCAGACGCAGAAAGACATGATTAGAATAAGTCCGGGGCATGGAATTATGAATGTCGATGTACAAAGTTTTGTCAGGCTTGCATTCAGAGTGTTTTCTGAGACAGGTGCGGGAAATGTTCAGGTTCTTGATGACCTTGGCAAGATTATGATTTTAAAAAAGGTGCTTTCTAATAAAAAGGATGACCTTAAATATTTCGGAAGAAATATAAATAAGGATGGTTATATTTCTGAGATTAAGTCATTTATGTCTGAGCTTATACAATATGGTGCCGATGAAAACGAGATAGAGAAAATGATTCAGGCTTCAGAAAATAAGACTGTCCTTAAATATAAGTTACAGGATATGTCTGTTGCGTTTTCGGCATTTAGGGAATACATCGATAAAAATTATATTACTTCTGAGGAACTTTTAAGCGTATTTGCGGATGTTATTTCACAGTCCGGACTTCTCAATGGGGCAGTTATATGTCTCGATGGTTTTACGGGATTTACTCCATTACAGTACAGGCTTTTGCGTGAGCTTATAAAGATTGCCGAGAAAGTTTATATTACAGTGACTGCTGATGAGAGAGAGTCAGTTATAAATAAGGGGAAAAATTATCAGCTGTTTTTTATGAGCAGAAAAACTGTCAATAATATAAGACTGATTGCGAGTGAAACGGGTGTTGAAGTTTTAGATGATATTTGGACTGGAAAAGAAATAAGTCAGACAAGATTTGGCTCGTCAAAGGAACTTGAATGGCTTGAACGAAATTTGTTCAGATATCCATATAAAAGATACAACAATGGAAAAGAATGTGAAGTATCAGATATTAGTTGTCATGTACTCAAATATGCTGAGGATGAGATTGATTTTGTGGTACAGAAAATAAAGAGGCTTCTTGTAAATGAAGGGTGTCGTTATAGAGACATTGCAATAGTAGCGGGAAGTCTTGAGACATATGGAAATATTATTGAGCATGCGATGAAAAAGGCGGGAATAGCCTGCTTTATTGACCAAAAAAGAGGCGTTCAGTCAAGTGTTCTGGTACGTGCAATAGATGCACTTCTGCAAATTATTATAAAAGATTTTTCATATGAAGATATTATGGATTATTTAAAAGGCTGTCTTTCATGGACAAGTGACAGCCAGAATGATATTCTAGACAATTATCTTCTTGCTACGGGAATAAGAGGATTTAAGGCGTGGAACAGAGAGTGGAATACATCATATGCTTACAGGAGAATGACTGATGAGTCAAAAGAATTTGCAAACGGGGTTGTTGAGAATGTAAGGCTTAGTGTTATTGAAAATCTGTCGGGATTTTATGAGAAGGTGGCAAAGGGAAAACACACAGTCAGGGATTATGCGACAGCTTTGGTTGAATTTTTTGAGAGACAGCATTTTTATGAAAAGCTTATGGAACTTGCCGATGATTATGAGGAAAATGAAAATTTTGATGTGGCAAGTGAGTACAGGCAGCTTTATGATATGGTTATAGAGGTTTTAGAGAAACTTGTTTCTATTATGGGTGATGAGGAAATGTTACTCAAAGAATTTAAGGATATTCTGGATGTTGGATTTTCTGAGGCGAGGATAGGAGTTATTCCACCGGGGATAGACCAGGTTATGGCAGGAGATTTGTCAAGAACACGAATTTCAAATATAAAATATATGTTTCTTGTAGGAGCAAATTCGTCAAATATTCCGAAAGGCAGCGGCAGTGGAGGAATTATTTCCGAGTCTGAGAGAAATTTTTTGGTGGAGAACGAGTTTGAACTTGCGCCTACGGCAAGGCAGCAGGTATATACGGAACAGTTTTATCTTTATTTGAACCTTACTAAGCCTTCAAAACATTTGTATATAACATATTGTGACAGTGAGAGGGATGGAAGTGTAAATGAGCCGTCATACATTATATCGAGGATAAATAAAATTTTTCCGACAATAAATGTTAAGTTTGAGGAAAGAAAGAAAAATGAGGAAAATGCATGGTCTGATGATGATGGAAAAAAATATCTTATTGCAGGACTTAGAAACGGAGATTTTTCAGATAAAAAATGGCAGGAGATATATAATCGTTATTTTAAATCAGAGGACGATAAAAGCACATTAAATAAAATTTTAAAAGCGGCTTTTTTTAAGGAGAATAAGAGTAGTATATCAAAGAAAGTTGCAAAGAGTCTTTATCCTGAAAATCTGAGGGGGAGCACATCACAGCTTGAGAGGTATGCAGCTTGTGCGTTTTCATATTTTATGCAGTATGGGCTTAAACTTCAGGAGAGACAGGAACACAGTATTGAAGCATATGATATAGGAAACATCGTGCATGATACACTTGATATGTATACAAAGATACTCCTTGCAAACAACATGAAATGGCAGGATGTTGATAAAAAAGAGCAGGAGCGAATTGCCGGTGAATGTGTTGAGAAGGCGGTAAGTCTTTGCAAGGATGGCATTATGAGGGATACAAGCAGAAATCAATATATGATAAAGCGTATTCACAATGTTGTTAATAAGACGATATGGGCTATTTCAAAGCAAATGAGTCAGGGAAGTTTTGATACTATTGACAGTGAGCTTATTTTTGAGACTGTCGGAAAGTCTGATAAAACGGATGAGGAACTTATAAAACTTGTCGGAAAAATTGACAGGCTTGATGGTTTTACTGACGGTTCAAAAGATTATGTGAGAGTTATTGATTATAAGACAGGAAATAAAGAATTGTTACTTAGTGAACTTTATTATGGGCTTCAGATGCAGCTTGTAATTTATCTTAAAGCAAGCGTCGATAAGGCGGCTAAAACAAAAAAGATTGTTGTGCCGGCGGGAATGCTTTATTACAGAATAAAAGACCCGATTTTGAATGAGAGGGTAACAACTGAAAATGTTGAGCAAAAAACTTTGGAATCACTTGCAATGAATGGACTTGTGAACGGTGATTCGCCTATGCTTGAGGGAAGTGACAAAAATCTTGAATCAAATGACGGAGTATATCAGCCGGATTATATTTCGTCAGTAAGCAATATTGAGACGGGTAAAAAGGGTCAGATTAAGAAAAGTTCAGGAATCACAAATACGGATTGTCTTAATGAACTTATTGATTTTACGGAAAAAAAGGTTGTGGATATGTCGGAGGAGATACTTAACGGAAATACAAGTGTAAATCCGTATAAAACAATGGACTCACAGCCTAAGTCTGCCTGTATGTATTGTGCGTTTAAAAGTGTGTGCAGATTTGACAGCAGGCTTTACGGCAATGATTACCGGGTATTTGAAAAATTGTCGGATGATGATGTTATGATGTTAATTCACAGTGAGCTTTCAGAAAGTGATAAATAAAGTAATTATAAATCATCATATGATTTGAAAATTAAAAGTGAAAAACAAAAACACTAAAGGATTGAAAGATAAACGTGTAAGAATATTAATAAGGGGAAAAATATGGGCAATACAAGGTGGACGGATGACCAGCAAAGAGTTATAGATGCCAGAAATTGCAATCTGTTAGTTTCGGCGGCAGCAGGTTCAGGAAAGACTGCAGTGTTGGTTGAAAGAATTATAAAATTGATAACTGATGAAAAAAACGATGTTGACATTGACAGGCTGCTTGTAGTTACTTTCACAAATGCGGCGGCAGCAGAGATGAAAACGAGAGTTGGTGAGGCGATAGAGAGCAGACTTATTGATGAACCTGACAATGAGCATCTTCAAAGACAGGCGTCGCTGCTTCACAATGCACAGATTACGACAATGCATAGTTTTTGTCAGTATATTATAAGAAATTATTTTCATGTAATAGACATAGACCCTGCATTTAAAGTTGCAAATGAGAATGATATGAAAATTGCTCAGAGTGAAATTCTTTCTGAGCTTATTGAGAAGCGATATGAAATCGAGAAAGAAAACGATAATTCTTCTTTTTATCTGTTTTCAGAGATGTTTGCACATGGACGTGATGACAGTAAGATTGAGTCAATTGTGCTTGAATTATATGGAAAGGCAATGAGTTATCCATGGCCAAAGAAATGGCTTAAATCAATTATTGAAATTTATGAATGTGCGGGCGTGGAAGAATTTCAGAAAACAAAGTGGGTAGGAGAGCTTGTAAGTTATGTCAAAGAACTTGTAAATTCATATAAAATGCTTGCCGAAAAAGCAATAAAAATATGTGATGAACCGGATGGCCCGGCAAAATACAGAACAGCCTTTGAGGACGATATAAGACAATTTGATAATATCTGCCAGACAGAGAATTTTAGTGAATTATCGGATGCATTTAGAAAAATTTCAAGAGCAGATAAAGGAAGAATAACTAAAAAAGATAATGTTGATGCAGAAAAAAAGGATTTGGCAAGTGCATTCAGGGATTCTTACTTTTCAAGTCAGGGAGGAATTATAAAGCTTCAGGAGAAGTTTTTTAATAAAACTGTAGAACAGCAGATAAAAGAATTAAATGAAATGGCTCCTGCCGTAAAGGAACTTGTAAATCTGACAATAGATTTTATTGATGCATTTGCAGAGAGAAAAAGGGAAGATGGAGTAATAGATTTTAACGACATGGAGCATTTTGCACTGGCAATACTGACAGACGAAAATGAGGACGGCGAGGTTGTTCCAAGTAAGGTTGCAGAAGAACTTAGGGAGTATTATCAGGAGATAATGACGGACGAATATCAGGATAGTAACTATGTTCAGGAACTTATTCTGACAAGTATAGCCGGGGAGCCGGTGCAGGCACCGTATATGTTTATGGTAGGTGACGTAAAACAGAGCATATACGGATTTCGATTGGCAAGACCGGAACTGTTCATGAATAAATACAACAGTTACAGTCTTGAGAAGGGCACAAATGAGCAAAGAATTGACCTCAAACAGAATTTCAGAAGCAGAGGTTGCGTGCTCGAAAGTTCAAATGCCGTTTTTGAAAAGATAATGAAGCCTTGTCTTGGTGGTGTTGAGTATGATGAAGCGGCAAGGCTTGTGCCCGGAAGAGTTTACGAGGAAACAGACAAACGGACAGCAGAGAAAACATCAATTATTCTTATTGACAAGAAAGCGGACAATGATGACGGAATGATGGATAAAGAACTTGAAGCTGCCGCTATTGGAAATAAAATTATTGATATGGTACAGGGAGAAAATCCGCTTTATGTATGGGGAAAACAGGGGTATCACAGAGTTACATACAGTGATATTGTGATACTTTTAAGAAGTGTTCAGGGGTGGACGGAACCTTTTCTTGAAACATTATCTGACATGGGTATACCGGTATCAGCGGGTACAAAAGCAGGATTTTATGAGTCAATTGAGATTTTAACAATGACAAATCTGCTTAGAATAATTGATAATCCGAGACAGGATATACCTCTTGTGTCAGTGCTTCGTTCGGTTTTTGTGGGACTTAGTGATGATGAACTTGCGGCAATTGCCGTGATGCCTAGAACCCTTGATTTTTGGGATGCAATGAAACTTTATATAAAGACTGTAAACGGAGAAGAGGGGACGGAAAAATATACGGCAGATATAGTTCTTGATGAGAAAGAGGCAGAAAAACTTGCGGAAAAGCTGGAAAAATTTATTGATAAATTAAATAATTATCGTGAGCTGGCAAAGGAACTTCCTGTTGATAAGATAATACAGAATATTTATGATGAAACGGATTTTTGTGACATTATGTCTGCGATGCCTGCGGGCGAGAAAAGGGCGGCAAATCTTGATATTCTGCTTGGTCAGGCGAGAGATTATGCGGCAAATGGACATCACGGAATATTTAAATTTACTCATTTTGTTGAGAATATAAAGAAAGCATCTCTTGATATAGGAGAGGCATCGGTAAACAACGACAGTATGAATGCCGTAAGAATTATGACAATGCATAAAAGTAAGGGACTTCAGTTTCCGGTAGTGTTTGTGTCGGGACTTGGAAAAAGTATAAATCTGATGGAGGCAAATGACCGGGTTATTATAAATTCTGATTATGGTGTTGGAACTGATTATGTAAATCTTGAACTTATGTATACAGAGAAAAGCATTTTTAATAATTTTTTAAGGAGCAGGATAAAAGTAAATGCACTTGCCGAGGAAGTAAGAATGTTGTATGTTGCTATGACAAGAGCCGAGGAAAAACTTTTTCTTACAGGAGTGTCTGCAAAGATTTTACAGGGAAATATGGGAGCCAGAGGTGAGGGAAAAAAGAAGATAACAACATGGAAAGAAAAAGGTCAAAATCTCGAATTTTCAGGACTTCTCTCACTTACAAAACACATTGACATGGTAATGGCGGCGATAGCAGACAGGCCGGTATTTAAAGAGTGTATTGAAGAACTCGAACCAGAAAAAATTTATGGAGTAAATGATGAACTTTTTGACCTTGAAGTAGTTTCAGTCAACAACATTGTGAGTGTATCAAAAGAAAACCGTGAACTTGCAAAGCAGAAGGAAATTGAGCTAGTCAATTGGGATGCGGATAAGACTTATGATGAGGAAATGAGGGATTATATATCACAGAACGAGGAATTTTCGTATAAATATAAGGATGAACTTGGCATTCCTGTTAAGGCATCTGTATCTGAACTTAAAAGACTTGCAATGGAAAAACTTGACGAGTTTAATGCCGGGGATGTAGAAAATAATCCTGTCATGGAGAATGAGGTTTTGCTTTTGGGAGACTTAGATGTGGAGAGGTCTTTTGAAGAAATTTCAGACAGGAAAAATGGCGAGAAAGAAAGCAAATACTCAGACATTCCACGACCTGATTTTATGAAAAAAGAGGAAGTAAAGACGGGGGCTGCAAGGGGAACTCTTTACCATCTTGTTATGGAGCATATACCGTATGAAAGACTTGATAAAAACTTTGATTTTGCAGTATTTATCAAAGAACTTGTGCAGGACGGATATATGACGGATGAAGATGCGTCTGCCTTGGATGTAAAGAAATTTGAGTGGTTTGCAAAAAGCAGTTTATGCGGCAGGATGAGGGCGGCAGCAGTTTCGGGTGAACTTAAAAGAGAGCAGCCGTTTATGATAGGAATACCGGCAAATGAAGTATATTCTGAAAAGAGTGACAGTGAAGAACTCATAATGATACAGGGAATAATTGATGCATTTTTCTACGAAGGTGATGACATAGTTCTTGTTGATTACAAGACGGATTTTGTTATGAAAGGGCAGGAAGAAAAACTGGCAGAAAGGTATAAAACACAGCTTGATTATTATGCGAGAGCGCTTGAGAGCGTGACAGGAAAAAAGGTTAAGGAGAAGCTTATTTATTCGTTTTCGCTTGGGAAGATTATTGAGGTGGGCTAATATAATAGCAGTAATTTTTGAAGCTGAAAAAGTAATACCATAAAAAAAAGCTGTAAAAAAATTAAGGAAATATTGCAACAAAAATCTATCTTTTCTGTTTATAAGGATGGCATACGAGGAAAACAAAAATTCAAGTATAAATATGGATATTGCGGTTGTTGTTAAGGTAAAGAAAGGTTATGCAATAAAGACGGCAGCAGATATTCTTATGGGTAAGCGTGAGGCAGGTGGAGTGTTTATAGGAAAAGACAATTATCTTATTGATACATTCTCTGAATATGACAAAAAGATATTTAATAAAAATATTAAAAATATGGCCGAATTTAGAAAAAAATTAGCGGAAAATAAAATATCATGTCGTGAGTTGCTTGTACCTGCATCAGTTGAGATTATGAGTAATAAACTGCCACAGTTCGCTTGTCATGTCAGCCAGGAAAAGCTTATCAGTGAGGTGGCAAAGAAAGTTCCCGGAGTTATAGATATAACAAGTGTGCTTAAAGCACATAATGATGAGCAGATATATTATAAATCGGATCATCACTGGACAAGTGTAGGAGCGTATTATGCGTATGTTCAGTGGAAAAAATCACTTGGTAAGAAAGCGGCACCACTTAGTTCGTGGAAAAAAGAAATATTATGTGATGATTTTAAGGGAACAACATGGAATAAAGTGAGCCTGCCAGGAACAAAATATCAGGATGAAATTATTGGATATTATCATAATAAGAAAAGACGTGTTTCATATAATAATGATTATTATGTTGCAAATTCAATATATGAAAATTCATATCTTAAAGGAAAAGATAAATATGGAGTATTTTTTAATTCAAATCAGGTATTGACTACAATACAGGGTGGCGGTAAAAAGGGAAAACTTCTACTGATAAAAGATTCGTATGCAAATACATTTGCACAGTTTGTTATTGATGATTATAAGGAAGTACAAATGATAGATATGCGTTTCTTTAGAGGAAATCTTGCTTCATATGTAACAGGCAATAAATTTGATGATGTTCTTATATTATATGGCTGTAGCGGTTTTGCAACCGAGGAAAAGAGATTTTAGCTGTTGATATGGGAAATTAAATAAAAACCCCTGAAAGTGTATTAAACTTTCAGGGGTTTTGTCTTGAAGTATTGTATAAATCATACGAAAATAAAAATTAAATCTGTGAAAAATTACGATAGAAATTGGCTGGGTAACCTGATATTATGTTAACAAGATTTTAACGGGATTATTAGTTCTTAAAATTAAAAAGT
>FR887252.1 GCA_000436755.1 Clostridium sp. CAG:253
TAAATCACATCCCGAAAGGAGACATTACTATGATACCACAAAAACAACTCTCTTTGGCAGATATTTTTGAAGATTGTAAAAATATTCATGATTCTGACAAACCTCAGTTTCTTTCTCTGCTTGAAAAACACATTGACCTTGATGAAATTATTCCGACTTCTTTTTTCAATCATTACTATGCAGCTACAGGCAGAAATCGTAAATATCCTTTAACTGCTATGCTTTGGGCTTTGATTATTCAACGTCTGTTTTCTATTCCAACAGATTCTCTTTTACTTATCTTTCTTCATTATTCCAGACCTTTAAGAGATTTCTGTGGTTTTAACAAAGTTCCTGATGCCTCTAAAATCACTCGTTTTAAACAGGATTTTTTACCGGACTTACAATCAGTTTTTGATAACCTTGTTGATATCACTGAACCAATATGCCAGAACATTGATAGCAACCTCGCTTCAATGCTTCTATTTGATACTTCCGGTATTGAAGCTTATGTGACTGAAAACAATCCTAAATATGCCAACCGCATTATTAAGCAACTGAAAGCCTATGCAAGATCCAATAACTTTAACAGTTCTTATGATCCATATAAAGCTGCATATGCAGCTATGCCAACATCTGCTTCTTCTAATCATGAAGTTAAACAACAATACATCAATGGACATTTCTGCTATGCTTACAAATTTGGTATTACCACCAATGGACTTGGTATTGTCCGTTCCATTGATTTCTACAACAAGGATTATATTGCTTCCCATCCTGATATTGTTGTTGAAAAGAAATCAAAATCTCCAGATGAAGACAAATCTCTTGCTGACTCAAAAGCTTTACTGCCTACATTAAAGGACTTTAAAACAAGACATCCTGACATTAATCCTACTGTATTTCTTGGCGATGCAGCTTTTGACACCATTGAAATTTACAAATCTCTTTTTGAAGATTTCAACTTCAAAAAAGCGTTTATTCCTTTAAAAGTTAAACTTTCAATGGATAACGTCAACTACACTTTCAATGAAGACGGTATTCCCTGTTGTCCTCATGATCCCTCACTTCCAATGAAACGTGAAGGAAGCAAATCCAACCTAAGAAGCAAACTGCCTACCATGAAATTCGTATGTCCCAAAATGAAATGGGAATACAACCGACAAAACAAGTCAAGTCGTCGTGTCTGTCACTGTGATAATCCATGTACAACTTCTTCATGCGGCAGAATGATCTATGTTTACCCTGAAAAAAATCTCCGAGCCTATCCTGGTGTAGAACGAGGTTCTAAGGAATGGGACGAAACATACAAAATCAGAGTTAATGTTGAAAAATCAATCAACCATTTCAAGGATAGTTTCTGCGTTGCCAATCGTAAAACTACCAACGAAAAAACATTACATGCTGATTTACTACTGTCAGGTATTTCACAGTTATTAACTGTAGTGGTTGCTGATAAAATAAACCAGCGACAGCATATAAGAAGTTTAAAATCTTTCATAGCTTAGTACTTACCAACTTTATAAAAGCCATAAGCTTATTAAAGTGCGCCTAAATCTTGTAGTTGTCAACTTTTCAGCTTAGAATTTGTGCTTTTCACAAATTCATCCCTATTTTCAGTTAAGATTGCAAACAAGCTTAGCGAGTTTCGCAATTACCTA
>FR887253.1:0-523 GCA_000436755.1 Clostridium sp. CAG:253
CAAATTATATGCAAGATGATGAAGTAGGAAAATACAAGAAACAAACGGAAAGTAATATCTCAAAAAGTAACCGTAAATCAAAGCATAAACATCAGTATAACGAATGTCTGATACAATATGAATCTACATTTGCAGGCAAAGATCATATCAGCACAGGATTATATAGTTATTGTACTCGTTGTGGAAAGATAGGTGATAGATTCAAAGAGAATAAATCTATTGTAAAGGATTATCTTAGAACAATACATACATCTGTTGGAAAATGCTACTCTGTTATGTCAGGAACAGAATTATATGAAAGGTATCATGATAAGCTGCCAGTATTCTTTGTAGAGGATATATTTAAAGATAAGTATATTAATTTAGAAGACTAATGGCAAGTACGTTAATCAGAGTTGAGGATGAAAAGATTCTGGTTTTATTAGGATGAGAAAATGGAAAAGTATTTTTAACATACTTATAAAAATACGACCATTTTTTATTTTGCCCGAACGTTATAGAAGTGGCTATTATACGACAAGTG
>FR887253.1:533-1175 GCA_000436755.1 Clostridium sp. CAG:253
GGCTATTATACGACAAGTGGACGGCTTTCGCCTCGGAGAACAACTGTAGCGGCACATAAAGGTATAAAATACACGCTTTAAGTGCCGACAGTTTCACCTTGAAATTAGGTGCTTACGTTTTTTTTCTAGGTCGGTTATGGCAATAACGAATAATTGTATCTTGGACGTAGGGGCGATAGCAGTTTAGAGTGTGGGTTCTCCAGTATTGCTGTATAGTTGTCACAAAAGAATCTGTTAACTTTAAGTGACATAAAACTTTGTCGGTCATTTTTTGTTTATGATAATATCGTATTTCCTCTATAGATAATTTTTTAAGTTCATCTTCTAATTTCATTATATATATGTTCATGTTTTCATTGCCAAATAAAAGATATTCGGGAGTTACGTCTAACATCTATAGATAATTTTTTGAGTTCATCTTCTAATTTCATCATGTATATATTCATGTTTTCGTTGCCAAATAAAAGATATTCGGGAGTTACGTCTAACGCCTGAGAAAGCATTAGTAGATTTGAAGCAAGAGGTTTAGGCTCTGCATCAGGATCGTCCATTTTTTCAATGTTTTCTAATCTTTGGATGGTTTTTAGACTAACACCACTTTTTTCGGCTAATTGTTGTTGAGTATATATTTCAGCTCTTGCC
>FR887254.1 GCA_000436755.1 Clostridium sp. CAG:253
TCCGAAATATAATGAGGATGAGACAGCATTAAAAGAACTTGTGAAAGAGTTTGAAGAAATTTGTGCCAAAATGGAACAGCTGGTACAGGAAGGCAAGATGACGGAACTAGAAAGCAGAATAATAGTAGAACTGTCAAAAAAAGTAGTAGATAATATAGCAAAGAAATATGAGAAAATCAGGAGAGGAGTTGATGTAATAATGGGAGGAAAAGTAATAGAGACGGAAGCAAAGAAGATGTATATTCGTGGAATAAAGATTGGAGAGGAAAACGGAAGAATTGAAGGAAGAAATGAAGGTAGGAGCGAAGGTTTAAAAGACCAGATAAAAAAGAAACTTGCAAAAGGCAAAGACATTGCACAAATAGCAGATGAAATAGAGGAAAGTGAAGATACTGTTTTAGAATTGATAAAGCAGATTGAAGCTGAAAAAAAGTGAATATGCCTGTTACAGAGAGGTGTTTGTGCATGATTGATGAAGAATTAAAATCTATAGAGGACTTTTATAATAAAGAATTTCCAAGCAGTATGACAGCCGAAGAAATATCTGCCAAGCTGGATATGTTTAGCAGTCATCCGAATATCCAAATGTTAAGGAGAAAGTTTTGTGATGAGCTGGTTTTTGCATTAACGGAGGGATTTGTTAAGTATGATGACGCACTGTTGGCAGCAGATGATGGTTCTTTGATTAAACTGCTATATGAAAATATAGAAAAACTGGATAAAGACAGTTACTTCTTTTGGGCATTCTATTATTATTTGAAAAAGCAGTATAAAAAGTGCAAAGACAATATACATAAAGTGTGTAGTGAACAGCTTAAACAAGGTGTTTTGAATGAGGATGGGTTACTGGATTTTTTCCTGGTTCCTTTCAAAAATGCACCTGATGAAATTTTGGATTTTATTACAGACGAGGTGAAAAGTGTAAAGTCTGAGGACGGAATACCGGAGTTGTGTGATTTGATGTATTTGTATTATCGGAGTAATAATAATGATGTTGTAGTTGATGCTCTGCTTTCATTTATTCAGAAGTATCCTAACTATAAATCTCCGAATGAAATACTTGGATATACATATTACAATATGTCTATGTGGAATAATGCTATCGCCTGCTTTGAAAAGGTTGAGCAGGAATATTATTTCTTTATGTCAGATATTTATTGGATGTTGGCATGGTCTAGTGGAAAGATTAAAAATTATGTCGACGAAGAAAAGTATTATCGTCTGAGTTATGAACTTGCTCCTGAAATGCAATTTACTTTGAATAATCTGGGTTATTCATTATATAAACAGAAGAAATACTTAGAAGCTAAAGAGATTTTCAAACAATGTTTGGAGGCTAAGAAAGACTTGCCATGTGCAGCCAATAATTATGTTCGTGTTTTAATTGCACTTGGCAGGAATGTAGATGCAAAGAAATTTGTTAATTCCGGAGAGTTTAAAGTTGCTAAAGCTATTCGTGACAGAGTGAAAAAGTTGGATAATCATAATGCACGATTGAAAAAATATGATATAGCAGTCGAACCGGATATTGATGACAACGAAAGTACTGAAAAGGTCACAATAGATATTGGGGTAAAACGACAGCAGTTTTCTAATGAGAAGCTGTTAGAGGATGAGCTTACTGCAAGAATAGAAAATGGTATTCCTGTATTTGGTATCAAACTTAAAGTATATAAACGAAAAGGCGAGTATGGCCGTCAATATATTATTCCGATTGGAAGACTTGATTTATTGTGTGAAGATGCTGCAGGAAATTTGTATATTGTTGAATTGAAGAAGGATAGTGGATATGATGATGCCTATGAGCAGACGGCTCAGTATCTTGACTGGTTCGAGAAAAGTGAAAAATTCAAATCTAAAAAGGTGTATGGTATTATTTGTTTAAATAATCCAACACAGGAACTTATTTCAAAAGTTCATAATGATAAACGGATGAGATTGTTTGAATACCGGATATCTTATACAGAGTTATAAAAATAAGTCTGATAAAAGGGGTAGATGCCAAATGGTACCTACCCTTTTTGTGTTTACATTTCTAACTGTTCAATATCTTTTATCCAAATATTCACCGATGCATCGCTAGGCATGCGCCAGTCACCTCTTGGAGACAGCGCGACACTTCCGACTTTTGGACCGTCAGGGAGACATGAGCGTTTGAACTGCTGTGCAAAGAAACGCCAGTAAAATGTTCTAAGCCATTTGTAGATTGTTTCTTTGTCATATTCGCCGTTGAATGTGTATTTTGCCAGACGGTATATTTTGGAAGGGGCATACCCAAATCTCATAATGTAGTACAAAAAGAAATCGTGTAATTCATATGGACCAACGAGGTCTTCTGTTTTTTGGGCAATCTTCCCGTCTTTGTCAGGTGGAAGGAGTTCCGGACTTACAGGTGTATCAAGTACATCCATAAGTACATCATGAAGCTGTTTGTCAGGTGTTGTCTCGGCATAATATAAAACAAGGTATCTTACAAGGGTTTTTGGTACTGAGCAGTTTACACCGTACATAGACATATGGTCACCATTGTAGGTTGCCCATCCGAGTGCAAGTTCCGACATGTCACCTGTTCCTATGACCATTCCGTTTAATTCATTGGCAAGATTCATAAGGATAAGTGTTCGTTGTCTTGCCTGGGAATTTTCGTAAGTTACATCATGGATTGAACTGTCATGTCCTATGTCTCTGAAATGAAGGTTTACGGCTTCATGGATAGGGACTTCTTTAAGTGTAGCACCGATTTTTTCAGTCAGAATACACGCATTCTGATATGTTCGGTCAGTTGTTCCGAAACAAGGCATTGTGACTGCACAGATACCGCTTCTGTCAAGTCCGAGCATATCAAAAGCTTTTGCAGTTACAAGAAGGGCAAGTGTTGAGTCGAGTCCGCCCGAAATTCCGATAACAGCCGATTTGCAATGCGTGTGTTCAAGACGTTTTTTTAATCCCTTTGCCTGAATGTTTAATATCTCATCACATCTGCGGTTGCGGTCATTTTTGTCGTTAGGAACAAATGGTGTTTTTTCAAAATAACGGGTGAGAATTGTATCGCTAATATTTTTAAACTCAAATGCAGTTACTTCATAGCCGTTTTCTTCAGGAGCGTTTATGGTAAATGTTGACATTCGTCTGCGTTCACTTACAAGTTTGCCAAGGTCGATTTCACTTATTGCGATACCGTTTTCAAATCTTTTTGTCTCAGCAAGTATACTTCCGTTTTCAGCTATTAAATTATGTCCTGCAAATACAAGATCGGTTGAGGATTCGCCCTCGCCGGCATCGGCATAGATGTAGCCACTTACGAGTCTTGCTGATTGATTTTTTACAAGTTCACGTCTGTAAAGGTCTTTACCTGTAGTTTCGTCGCTTGCTGAAAGATTGGCAATAACAGTGGCAGAAGCCATAGCGTGATAACATGATGGTGGAATAGGCATCCATAAGTCTTCACAAATGTCGATTCCAATGACAAGTTCAGGAAGATTTTCTGCTTTGAAAAGCTGGTTTGCACCAAAAGGAACAAATGAACATGTGTCACCAAGTTCAGGGATTTCTATATATGATACTTCTTTATTTCCTGTAGAGAAGTGCCTTGCTTCATAAAATTCTGAATAATTTGGAATATGCTGTTTTGGAACTATTCCAAGAAGTTCACCATCAAATATTACGGCGGCGACATTATAAAGTTTGAAATTGAATAGAAAAGGTAAACCGACTATGGTTATCATATCAAGATTTTCTGATGCATTTATTATCTTTTTTAAACCGTTGAGTGAACCTTTAAGAAGAATATCCTGTAAAAAAAGGTCGCTGCATGTGTAGCCGGATATTACAAGTTCAGGGAAAACGGCAAGTTTTACGCCATGTTTATGTGCTATATTCATTGATTTTATTATGTTTTCTGTATTAAAATCCGTATCACCGACTTTTATGTCAGGGGTGATGGCGGCTGCTTTTAAAAATTTATCTTTCATTTTTAATTTATTAACCTCCGTTGTTTTTCTCTGTTCATTGCAATTATAGCATATATTGGCTGTGTTGTTTGAAATGTTTTAAAGAAAAAAATAAGAATCGCCTGGAGTGACGATTCTTAAGGAGAAGGTATGAAAAAAATTTAAGCACTATCAAATGATTTCGTTTCATTTGATGATGTTATAATAACAATCGAATGTGAACCTGCAATGTTGTTTTTGTTAATTAAATGTGAACAATTTTTAAAATAAAAAAATCAGGAAAAAAATAACTATTCCTGATTTCTTTTGGGCGTTAAAAAATATTAAATTAAATTTATGAGTGTCACTGTATTGTCATCATCAGATAAAAGTAACATTCGTAAATGTATAGATGTCATCTATATCTGTATTGTGTCTGACACATCAACATTTGTGATATTACGCCTGAAATCGGTTTTGGTCAAGAGTATTGTGGCAATAAAAAATAATTTACAGAATTAATGAGTTTTATGCTATTATAATAAGTATAAAAACATAAAACTTAATTTTATTAGGCTGATAATCAGACGTTTTATCAGAAATAAACTTAAAAGTCTGAAATAAATTTTGAATATTAATATAGTAAAAATATGCCGGCAGTATGGAGGGAAAAATGAAAAATGATGAATTAGATAATATTGATAAAATGATAATAACGATGCTTCAGGAAAATGCAAGAATGTCGTTGAAAGAGATTGCACAAAAGGTTTATCTGTCATCACCTGCTGTGTCAGCAAGAATTGAAAATCTTGTACAGAATGGATATATAGAGGGGTTTCATGCAAGAATAAATCCGATAAAACTGGGATATCACATAAAGGCATTTATAAATCTTGAGGTGTCACCAATCGACAAAAAGGATTTTTATCCTTATATAAACAGTTGTAAAAATGTTGTAGAATGTAATTGTGTAACAGGTGATTATTCTATGCTTCTTGAAGTGTTGTTTCCAAGTACAGATGAATTAGATCAATTTATTGGAGAATTACAGAAATATGGCAGAACAAAGACACTTATCGTTTTTTCGACCTGCGTGGAGTACAGGGGGCTTCAAATGTGATAATGGAGGGGTAAAATTGGAATTTACAAAAGCGTTTGATAATATGCCTGTCAGTGTTATTGTAATCAAACGAAATTTAGAAAAAAATATTGGTTTTGAAGAAGTTTATTTAAATGATGCACTTAAAAAGAAGAAAAGTCTGATAGCCCAGACGGACAATAATATTCTTTATTTTCTTTTTAAAGATAAATATAACCAGTTGATATGTGCAATTGAAGATATCTTTGATGGGGTGAAGAAAACAGAGGTTATTTCTTCATATAACTTAGAACTTGGCGGATATTTTTCGGCAGAGTTTTATCTGGCTGGAGATAAAAATTATTGTATATGTGTATTTAGGGAAGAAATGGAGATTGTTAGCAGCAGAAATATTTTTTCTGCGATAAAGCAAGTTTTTTATGTAGTATCAATATGTAATATGAAAGAGGACAGTATTTACATCTTTGAACAGATGCGTGGAGATGAGCATGAGACAGGTCACATGATGAATTATACGCAATATGTTTCAAATATTACACAAAAAATAATATCAAAAGAGTATCTTGAAGATGTAAGAAATTTTATGAAGCGGGAACATATAAGAAAAGTTCTTTCAGAAGAAAAAAGAATGGTATCTTTTGAATATATGAGATATATAAATTCAGAGCAGAAGTTTTTGTTGAGTCGAATGAGTTTTATTTGGCTTAACTCAGATGAAAATGGCATGGTAAGAGAGTGTGTTATGACTGTCAAAGATGTTCATAAGGAAAAACTGAGAGAAATTATGAAAAATAAGTCTCTTAAATCTGCTTATGATGTTTCAAATGTAGCAAACGAGGCAAAAAATGCTTTTCTAAGACATATCGGTCAACATATGAAAGCTCCGGTAAATTATATTATGGGAGTTACTGATATGTTAAGTATGTCAAAAAACTATTGCGAGGATAATGAGGTTTATATAAAAAAGATAAGAGAGGCTTCTGAATTGCTTCTTGAAAATATAAATAAAATTGTAGATGTAAGCAGAATAGAAGCAGGTGACATAAAATTTTTGTTTGAAAGAATATCCATAAAAGAGCTTATAGAAGAAATTATAAATGAACTTGCTGTTTTTATTAAAGAAAAAAAACATGAGCTGAGTGTAAATTTTGATGAAGTTGTACATCACTATGTTTTTATTGATAAAATGAGATTAAAGCAGGTAATAAAGAATATTTTGTTAAATGCGGTTCAGTATACGGATAATAATGGAAATATAAGAATTAAAGTTGTGGAGAGCAGACAAAAATTTGGAGAAATATATATATATAGATTTATTATAGAAGATAATGGTCCGGGAATTGATAAAGGTATTATTGAAAAAGCTGTAAAAAGTATTCCTTTAAATTATTCACAAAAGGAAAAAAGAAGCGGAATCGGATTGGGATTGTGGCTTTCTAATAATATTGTAAGAGTTTTAAATGGTGATCTGGAAATAAAAAGCAGTTTAGGTGTTGGAACGAGATGTATTATAAGTTTACCTGTTTCGACGGATAAAAATTATTTTCAGAATGATGAAGATACGGTTGTTAAAGCAATCATGGCAGAATCAGGCGGTAAAAAAATAAGTGCCATAAAACGAATTTTGATAGTCCAAAATCTTATAATATCAAAAAATTTATTAAGGCAAAAACTTAAATATCTTGGATTTCTGGTTGAAAGTGCGTCTACTGGAAGCGAAGCACTGTGTATGTATAAGGAAAGAGGAGCAGGATATTATTCGGCAATAATAACAGATGCTCAGCTTCCTGAAAAAAGCGGTTATGATTTGGCTTTGCAAATAAGAAAATACGAGAAGAGCAATGGAGGGTATCTTCCTATAATAGCAATGTCAAAATCTGAATTTTCGGAGGAAAATATATACTCAAAGAAGATGGGAATAACATTGCAGATAGACAAAGATGCGGATGTATCTGTATTAAGAGCTGCATTTGATAAAATAAATATACAAAAATAAGATACCGAATGTGAAGTATATACCGCCCCCAAAAAGTTAGACCTAAAAATCTAACTATTGGGGGGTGGTATTTAATTATTCTTTAAATTTTCATTTTTGTTTAAATCTGAACAGCAGTCACCACAAAGACCATGAAAAAGTACCGTGTGTCCCTCAATTTTTCCGGGAAAATTGGCATTAGCAATGATGTCTATATGGCTTATAGAATCCATTTCGATATCTAATAATTTTTTACATGATCTGCAAAAAAAGTGATTATGAGGAACAGAATTTCCATCAAAGTGAACGAAACCGTCACCGCAATCTATTTGAATAGCTTCTCCATGCTCAACGAGAAAATTTAGATTTCTGTAGACGGTGCCAAGGCTTATATTAGGAAATAGTTTTTGAATATTTGCGTAAACTGTGTCAGCCGTCGGATGGCATGTGACAGATTTCAGATAGTCTTTGATAGCCTCACGCTGTTTGCTGTATCTAATAGCAGACATAAAAATCACTCC
>FR887255.1 GCA_000436755.1 Clostridium sp. CAG:253
TTTTTTTTCAGATTTAAATCCCCAAAAGAATCAATTTTATTTTCCATTAAAAAATGTAACACAATGTCCATTCTGTTACATTTCCATTTACAAGGCAAGGATATGGCAGTTTTGGATTGTAAATAATGTTTCCTTAAGTGCTTATTTTAATTCAACCTGATGAAAATAAAAAATCGGACAGAGTGCTGAATTAAACAGACTGCCGGACAACGAATACAAGGAGGTAATGTGAATGTTAAGACTTTCTATTGAAAACAAAGAGTATCTGATGGTTGGTGATGATGTAAAAATTATTTTTCTCGGTGGTACGGGAAATCATCACAGAATAATGATTGATGCACCTAAAGATGTAAAGATAGTCAGAAGCAAGGCTCTTAGAAAGCATATGAAAGAAAACGGGATAGAGTGTGAAGCTCCTTCTTACTATGAAGAAAAAGAGCATCCCGAGAAATATCGCAGGAAGTAAAAAGTTGTTAAGAAATTAATTTTGATAATAAGAAATTAATTTTAATATTAAAGAACTATTTTGAATGCGGACGATTTAAGTTTTCTTAGTTTGGTAATGAATCAGTGAACCTAGGCATTGATTTTATTATATATAAAAAT
>FR887256.1 GCA_000436755.1 Clostridium sp. CAG:253
GAATAATCTTTATCTTTTATTTGTTTTATTGCCGTTTCCGCTTTTTGATCCCATTTCAACTCAACAACCATTGCAGGATAATTCAGGCTGTGTTCCGGTTTGGGCATAAAAACAAAGTCTGCAAAGCCTTTTCCTGTCGGCAATTCCCTTACAGGTTTAAAATAATACTGCATTGCCCCAAGATACGCTATGCTCAATACACTGCTTAAAGAATTTTCATCATTATACTGAATTGCTGATGCATAATTTGTATGAATCTCTTCAATTTCTGCTGCCACTCTGACACTATCCAGCTCAAGAGTTGCCTCAAGTAATTCAAGTGATTTTTGTTGAAATTCTATGAATTCATTCCATTTTTTCTTTTTTATCGCTCTGAATAATTCTTCCCTTATCTCCTCATTTGGCACAAATGCCATTTCTCTTTTTTGATTATATGCAAGATAGCCAAGATGTATAAGATATGTCAAAATATCATCTTTGTCTTCAAAATTGACCGTATCGTTTTGAAACGAAGTAACATCTATTTCTACCGAACCGCCAGCCAGCATCTCTATTACCGCACTCTTTAACCCGTCAAAATCCATATTTATCAACGGAACTATTATCCTGTATGAACCTGTTTCTGACCAATAACTCCTAAATTCCCCCTCAATCATCAGACTTACTACTGCATTTGGATTATAAATATGATATCTGCCCAGTTTATAGCCGTCATACCATCTTTTTACTTTGTAAAAATCCTGTCCATACCTATCACATAACTTTTTCACTTCCTCTTCTGTAAATCCGATGTATTCTGCTAACGGTCCTGGGGTTAACATTGTATATTGTTTAAAATTATTAAGTGCCAACTGTGTTTTTAATTTTTTTATTGGTAAAATCCCCGTAAGATAAGCAATACCTATATATTTGGTGGGTTCAACCCCCTTAAACATCGCTCTTAAAAAATTGATATATTCTTCCTGAACTTTTTTATTATTTGCTTCATCACGAATTATAATGTCCCATTCATCTATAATAATAATAAATTTTGTTCCATTCATCGAATTTATTACAGATAACGCTTCGGGAAGCGATTTTATTTTTTCAGACAATTCATTCGGATAATACTCTCTCAATTCACATATCGTTTTTTCTGTTATATATGACACTACATTTTCTGAACCTCCTGCCGGTTCAATGCACCATTGAATGTCAAGATGTATAACATCATATTTATTTATATTTTTTTTAAACCCTATACTTTCACTTATTTTTAATGTTGAAAACATTTCTCTCGAATCACAGCCTTTACTATAATATGCTGCAAGCATATTTGCCGTGACAGACTTTCCAAACCTTCTTGGACGGCTGTTACATATATACCCCTGCAATGTATTCATAACTTTATTTGTATATTCTAACATCCCTGTTTTATCCACATAGATTTCTGAATTTAATGCCACCTGAAAAGCACTATTGTCAGGATTAACAAACATTGCCATACCTTTGCACCTCTTTCTCCAATATACTGTTTACTATTTTAACATACTTTATTTTCATTTGCCATAACGCCGCTTATTTGCAATATTCGATTACCCTGCGAACAAAGTCTTCGTATGTCGAAAATATTTTTTTATCGTTTATACTGTAAAACTCAAAATCAGGCTGTGGACTAAATGAATTATTTATTGTTATCGTAATCGGTTTTTCTTTTGCAATTTCAAGAAGATACGGAATACAATTATCTCCGCATCTAGAAACACATACATATTGTTCATCAGTATTCAGCAAAATCAGAAGTGCCTTAGTTCCAGAAGATAATTTATCAGGAGAAATTACAACCGGCTTATCATCAACAAAATGCCTTGCCGTAAAAGAAAGACCATTTATCTCATAAACACGGTCTATTCCCTTTAAAATATTTTTTGCTAATTCGCTTGTAAACCAATCTTCTTCATAACAGTTGTCAAAATATGAGTCAACATAATAAAGTTCATCATCCAAATGTCCAAAATAAACCGAAAGATTGCAACTATTTTTTTCATCTTTCAATTCCTGTATGTTATCTGCCATTCTAATCCTCATTTCTACACACATTTTTATACATCTCAAATTTATGTCAAGTGTGCACAGACACAAATTGCCGCTCCATACAACTATGAGTTCTATACTTGTATAGACTCTTTATCAGTATGAGCTTGTGACAAAATACTGTATAAACAGTATTTTTCACATTATCACTTCAAAACCACATAATCTGAATACTTACTTAACTTAAAAACTTTTCTGCTATCAGTAAAAAAATTTTTAAAATTGCAACTTTCACACTGCTTACACTTTTCAAAACAACTGCAAGTAGATGATTTGCCATATTGACTCAGTTTGTCATGTACAAATGCTACAAGTTCTTTTTCAGAATATCCTTCAACATCAATATTCTTATCCATAATCTCCAGCAAAAACGCTTCAAAACTATCATAATCTAATATCTGAAGTTCTGAATGTTTCAATAAAAGATTGTAAAAATCTTTTATACAAGTACCAAAACCCATTCTGTCAAAAATTATTAACTTTCCATATTTAACAATATTAAAACATCTTTTGTAATTGTCTTTGCCATAAAATGATTCACAATTTTCAACACACTTTTTAAAAAAGCTAAATCCCGTCGTTGAATCTTCTATCATTATCGTATCTATTGGATACTTTGAATTTTTTGTGTAAAGTTTCTGATATTTAGGGCTTATTGTCAATTCTGTGCTTTTCTTTACAATCTTATAAATAGCATCAACCGAATACGCTAATTGAGCAAGTTTATTTTCTCTTGTCATTAAAACAAACCAATCATCTGAATTTGATATATATTTTATTGTTTCTTTTATATTATTTTTCTGCAGACAGTTACAATCCTCGTCTATCAATATTATTTTTTTCTCATTATTATTTTCAATATCATTTAAGCTGTCAACTGCCTGTAATTTTAAACTAGATGTCAAAACAGCTCTATTTCCTGGAAATTTCTTGACAGCATCGAACAGACAAGTTTTTCCCTTTCCACTTTCATCATCGATTACCGTTATTCTATATTTCAATTCAGCACTAAATTTTAACCTGCCTAACTTCAAATTAAATCTCTGCACTCTTATCACCTCATCTACACTAATTTAATAATCTCAGTAAATCCTAATAGTTCTGTAAATAAATCCTGTCCTAAATTTTTTAATGTTGGGATATGGATAAACAGCACATTTCGAAAATTCTTTTGTAGCATATCATAATATGCTGCATTACATAAATACTTTGTTGAAGTATTTGATACCGTACATTTTATGTTTCTTTTTTCAAAGTATCTTTTTATTTTCTCTGTATCAAAATTTGTAACTATAATATCACCATCATTCTCTGCAATTTTTTCTATCCTAATCTCATTATCTAAATTTTTATCCAAACCAAACATCAATACCACATCATATATTTGTTCAAGATGATTTATCTCTTTCGCAAGTCCAACATATGAATTTGTCAGATATAACTTATCACCTGTTATCTTATCTAATAATATAGCTGATGAATTATTCTTTCCCTTGAAAGCGGTAAATAAAATATTCATTGCCATACCTTTACACCTCTTTCTCCAATATACTGTTTA
>FR887257.1 GCA_000436755.1 Clostridium sp. CAG:253
AGCACCAAAGTCTTTAACAAAGTGTATGAGCACGTTGACGGCGATGGTTACGTTTGTGTGAGTGGCGGAACATCACCTGTTTACAAGGAAAAGATTCAGAGTGGTGATGACAAGATTGCTGTCAATTTAACCAAGATACAGGAGAGAAGTATTGCAAAAGAAAAACCGGACAAAGCAGGGTGTGCTGCTGTCTACAAAACTCTGGGCAGCAAGAAATATTTCCCAAAAGATATTAAGATTTCTTACACCGACACAAACGGCAATGACACAACAAAGAAGTTCAGTATCGAGGACTATTATTATGATTCGGCAAATGAGAGTGTCGGTGCAGCCGGTGACGGTTTTGTAGAAACAGACACCAAAAAGACTTACTCAATCAACACAGGTCACAGAGACACGGAGAAAGCTTTAAACGCTATTGTGAAATATGTGTATGAGAAAGTTAAGCTGAATGCCGACAGGTCAGGTGAAGTTAAAATCGAGATTAACTATTACCAGCCAAAAGTACCGAATGTCGCTTTAATTTATCGCAGAAGTTATGATGAGAATGGCAAAGCAGTAGACACTTTAGTACAGACAAAGAAGCTTGGCAATACTGTAATCAATTCTACAACAGATGAAAAGAATTGCGAGGGCAGCTATGGACCATATCCTACAGAATTAACTTTCGTCAAGAACAGTGAAGGAAAATGGGGCGTGGCGGAGAAGCAGTCCGGTGCGGGTACTGACAGTGCTAACACATTACCTCTAGTCGAGGAGGCTGTATACAAGTCTGAGATAAAGAACTATCACGGTGCAGGTACTGACAGTTGGAGTGGCAGTGGTT
>FR887258.1:0-5812 GCA_000436755.1 Clostridium sp. CAG:253
GATTTCGCGACAGCGAAATCTATTCAGTTATATTTTCTTGCTCTTTTATCTCTTTTGCTGCATTTTCTATTACCATTCAAGATGAATAAAAAAAGAGGCTATGTACTTATATAGCCTCTTTTACTTATGTTTCAGTTACCGCTTACGATTACAATATCCCTGTTTGAACTTCTATAGCGAAACTATTCTATATGTCGTCAGATAATTATTTTTCTTCTTGTCTGCAAGCACTGTGGATACTTTAATCTTGGCACTCTTTCCTTTTGTCAATGTGTAGCTGCTCTTTGTGCATTTACTTTCTTTACATTGGTATTTTTATAACTCTTATCTGCACCTAATATAACTTTAGTTCCTTTCATTATACAGTACCAATCGTACCGTGAAATAACCTTTTTTATTTACATGTTATCTCAACAGCTTTTCCATATACTTTTATTCCGTTTATAACTTTATATGCTCTGATATATATCTTCTTTTTCCCTTTTAATTTACTCTTTTTGATAGTACATGAAGTCTTTTTTACACCTGAAATTTGTTTCAAAACCACTTCATTGAAACGATATTTTTTATCTGGTACAAATGAAATCTTGTAACCTTTAGCTCCTGACAATGATTTCCAGTTCACCTTAACATTGCTTCCTTTTATTGTTGCTTTTGCACTCTTTACTTTTGTAGGTGCTGTACCAAGATTTTTAAATTTATAACCACGAGAAATCACATATTTTTTTATATCAGCTATAGGAGATAAATCATACTCATAATCTCCTGTATTTTGATATCCATATACAGTTGCACCCTTACCTACATTTATAATTTCTATATATCTTATAGTGGATGGAAGGTATATCCTATCAATTTTTGTTCCTGTCTCACCAAACAAGTTTCCATATATTTTTACTCCGTTTACACCCTCAGTATATTTAACTTTTTTCAACGAAGTGCAGCCATTGAGTACAAATGTCTTGTTAATTGATATGGTAAGCTGTGTTAGTTTTCTTGCTGAACAAAATACAGCCGAATCTGCCTTTTTCACAGACTTAGGCATCACATATACACCATTCCTTGACTCTGGATATAAAACAAGCTCTGTCTTGCTCTTGTTGTACAACACGCCATCTATTGCAACATATTTTTTATTACCACTGTGAACATCAATTTTTTCAAGATTAGATGCAACATTATTGTATCTTACAAACATCTCATCCTCAGAATCATTACAGAATTCATTTGTAATAACCGAAATATCACTGACTGTTTCAGGCATTGTATACTCTGTCATTTTGCTCGGAAAAATAATGATTTCTGTTTTGTCCTTATTATATAAAACATTATTTTCAACACAAAAATTTTCATTTGAAGCATCACATTCTATTGACACAAAATGATTTTTTTCTCTGCTATCGTCACATATTTTTTTAACATCAGGGTGAAGCTTTAATGTATCATTGCCAGCACTCACCAAATATAATGTGCTGTAATCTGCTGAATAAAGTCCGCCTTCATATACTTTAAAATTTTTATTTCCATCTGCAACACAGATATCTGTTATCTCAGATGTCTCTGAAACATTCAATTTTATATCTTCAATATTTTCTGCAACATTCAATGTTCCACTGCCCGAAACCTCTGTCAATGTATTTCCTAAAACTTCAGTAGTCACCTCCGCAGATGCTTTTATGCCTCCGTTATACAGACCACACCCCAAAATTAAGGCTAATAAAATACTACCAAAAAATACTGAAAAATGTTTTTTCGTAAAAAAATACTTCATTGTAATCTCCCCTTTCCTTAAAATACATGTTATTAAGTTATTTTTTAATTATTAAATACTGCTTCTAGGTACTGAATAAATATAGTTCTGTTTTCCATTTGCATTATGTTTAGCAATACCTATATATAATGTTTTTGTATTTATGACATGAATACCTTCTATTTCATTATTATTTCCTGATAATGTAATTCCAACATTATCCATATAAGTTAATTGTGCCCCAACACTATATCTCACCCTTGCAATCACTAGCTCTTTATTGGTATTCTCATCACCTGATGCAATATATACCGCATGCTTACCTGTACTACCTAAATTCGCCAAATCAATTCCCTGAAACGATCCATTTGGTAAAACACAATTAGAACCATTTTGTACCACTGAATATTCACATGCATTCTTCATAACACTATTATTTGAAAAATATGCTAATTTAGTTCCATTTTCTACATTGTCTAATTGCAAATTAAATGTATCAAAATCATAAACGCTATATTGAATTGTATTAGAAGATGAACGTACCCACAACATTATTTTATCACCTGAAGTCGTTAAAGCTGCATTTACTCTCTCTACATCTGCGAACCTCGTATTTGTCATATTCGCATAATTCAAATTACAAAATCTAGTAATCTGTTGATTATCAATTGTAGAACCTGGTGAATACTGAATTCTTCCAATTTGTAAAGAATAATAATTCGTATCACCTGTTACTGTATTAACTATCATATTACTTTTCGTTGTTATTAAAAAATATTTTTTTCCATTATAAGTATAATTTTCAAGAGTAGAACCATGTCCAACATTTGTTAATGTCATATGGTCTATATAAGTTGCTGTACCGCTTCCTGTTATCGAACACCTATTCAATCGTACATTACCATCTCCCATATGTTGTGTAACATATACATAACTTGAATCAACATAAAAATTTTGCATTGCACGACTAGATGGTAAATTAGTTATTTTATATAGCAATGTTGGAGTTACATATTCACTTGGATTTCCACCCAGCCATTGAGCGTTTATCAATTCATCTGTAAATCCATTTTTTTCACAATATGCTAAATATTCATCTACCGTATTAAAATCATCAATATAATAGCGTTCTTTCTTGTACCTAATTTCATCTTCAACCTCCCCAATAACACCACCAGTTTCATCATATCCTACTCCATTAATATATGTATTCTCACTTGCTTCTGTTACATAATCATTTGCAAAATATGGTACAATCATTGATATACATAATGCTCCAATTAATATTTTTTTCTTCATACTCTCACACTTTTTCGGAAATTATTATACTTCCAAAATCCTTTCTTGTTTTTTTAATTATAAACCATTGCTAATTTACATTTTTACTCCAGTAAAATTCTCCTCTCCCTGTCCCTACGCATATATTAACAAACATAACAAAAACGATTTATGTTTGTCGCTTCATCACCTCCTAGTATATCGAATAATAATTAAATGGTCATATCAATATTTGATTTTACACCCGCTTTATTTGCTTCTTCCTGGCTTATATCGTCCATTTTGTAAGTCCAATGATACACAATAGGTTCTCTGTTGACTTCTTCAAAGTACAAATAAATCCGATCCTCAAGTTCTTGTTTTGAGTTTACACGGATACCTCGCAGCATCTGCTTTGTCATCTTACTGAAGAAGCTTTCTACCAGATTCAACCAGGAACCATGCTTGGGTGTAAAAACAAACACAAAACGCCCTTCCGGACAAGTGGAAAGGTAATTTCGAGTCTCTTTTGATTTATGAGCAGAATGGTTGTCACAAATGATGCGGATTACATCTCCTGCGGGATATCTTTCATCCAATTTTTTCAAAATAGTGATAAAATCTGAACTTTTGTGTGTTTCACTTACCAATGGAATTGCTTCTCCTGTAAGCAGATCAAGTCCTGCCAATAATGACAATGTACCTAGCCGCTTATATTCTGCATCACGATAGATGCATCCGGTTTTCATTGTTGGTCGTAAATCGGCTCCTGTTGTAGCAATTGCCTGAATGCCCGGTTTTTCATCACAGGATACCGTATGAATCATAGGTTCATTTTCTGGAATAATGACTCTTCCTTCTTCATCAAACTGCATGGAGATTTGTTTGTAAACCAGAAGAACATCATGCAGTTTTTCTTCAAAGTCAGGGTCACGTTTTTCACAGTAATACTTGATTTTAAAGGGCTTGATATCTGATCTGCGAAGCAGTTTCTGCAGCATTGGTTTTGTCATAGTGGCAAGTCTGGGAAATCCTGCTCCGTCTGCATTTTTCTGGATGTGTTGATGAAGATTTTTGAGAGTCCACATTTCCTGGGAATAACCTAAATCTGCCGGACGCTGGCATGCAACATTAATAATCCAAGCAACTGCATCATCTGTAATTTCAACAGGACGTCCTTTCCGCTGCTCATCAAAAAGTGCACCGGAAACTCCCTTGTTTTTAAACTTATTAATACAGAGGTTTACAGTCTTAATATTAACATCCAGACGCTCCGCAATTGCTTTGTTTGATTCGCCTTGAGCTTTATATAAAAGCATCTTAGCTCGCTCAACAACCTGTGCCTGTATAGTTCTTTGTCTAACCAGAGACTGTAAATATTCAACATCACTATTTGATAATTCAATTGCTTTTGCTAATGCCATAACCAACACCTCGGAAATTTTGATGATTAGATTATAGCATAGAAGCAAAAATATATCCAGATATTTATTTTATGTTATACTAGTTAAAATTTTTTTACTTTCTTCTCTATAATATATCACACATTTCTATTTTATTCAAGCTATAATTTTACAGAATTATTTTCGCTGTAACCCTTTTAAGGGCTTGTGATAAAACAGATTTCCTACAGCAGCACGCTTTCGCTTGGAGAAAAGCACAATGGATGCATAAATGGACATACTACTGTGCTGGCATATTGATATTTAGCATTACAACAACTTCCTATTCGGAAGCTGTTGTAAACGTAGGATACAATGAACTCAACTTCACTCTTGCATCTGCAGTTCGGAACTGCCAATTAACTTTTGCTGCGACTTTATTACGCTCGACTTCCCATGCAGCTAACTCTTCACGAAGACTTGCAATGTTTTCAATCCTTCGTGACAAACACTGTCTGGTCATTACATTCAGTTCTATTTCTGCAATGTCAAGCCAGCTTCCATGTTTGGGTGTATAGTGAATTTCCAAACGCTTGATAATCCGTCTTGCTGCAGGTACCATTCCTGACATATTCCGAATCTGTTTTCTGATTGTCACCCGGACGCATGGGCAGTGGTTTCCTTGCATCGCCCAGTAACTGGTAAGGCTTTTCGTCCATGCATACAACTGGTCTTTCAGGATTGTATGGGAGTTCATATACATCAAGGACATCTTCCATACATGCTATAAATTCGGCATCATCTTTTTGGGGGATGCACCAGTAGTCGTTTTTGTGAGGTCGAAGTTTGTTTTTTTAAGGCTCTTCGGATTGCCTCACGGCTGACCGGAGTATCAAGAACAATTTTTGCTTTCTCTTCCAGAAGCCGGATGGTCCACCTTGAATGTCCTTCCGGCACCGGACCACAGGCAAGTTCAATGATACGGGCTTCAGCACGTCCAAGTACATATGTATCCTCTTCTTCTCTGACAGGAACAATTATCCAATCCTTATATTATGGACGCTGCATTCCTTCTCGAACAAACAACTCAAGTGTCGTTTCTTCCTCAATTCCTTCTTACATCAGCGCAGCCTTTGCCTTGTTAAATGCTATTTTCAAAATTTTACCAAATCCTATTAATGAATAAAATTGTGCAACAAATACAAGTGCATTACCCCCTATAAGTATCTATCAGTGACATAAGCACCTCCACAAAATATATTATAATAAATATTTTAGCACAATATTCTATACGTAGATAGTACCAATCCTTTTTTACAATAACATGTCTATAAAAAATACTGTATAGTAATTCCTATACAGTATAATCATGCACATATTACAATAAAAAAAGAGCCCGACGCATCAAGCTCTTTCAAGGTGT
>FR887258.1:5831-8603 GCA_000436755.1 Clostridium sp. CAG:253
AGGTGTTGTCCGAAGACGCCCACCGCAATTCATACATATAATATACCATATGGTCAAAATTTATGCAAGTTCTATCAGAAATTATTAATAAAATTTTGTAATTGCTTAAGATGAGAACGTTGCTGGGTTCCTAAAATTTGATTACATACATTTGCTGGAAGCTGGTTACGTAATTCATCAGTCGATGAAATAAACATATTCAAAAATTGTTTACATGTTGTCTTGGATTCTCCCATTTTTCTCAAAACATATGTCAAAAGAATAATATACGCATAAATATATTTAAAATCAAGATTTACAATTCCTACTTCTGCTTCTAACAGAGCCACTAATCTTTGATTTATCTTACCAGTTCTGAATCTTGTATCAAAAATAATATTATTATGTGCAACCGCATTTCTAAGATCCTTCAACGAATATATAATATATTCCGTTATTTTACCATCTGAATCAAGATTGTTGGGAAGGTGTAATGTTGCTGATGTATACAACTTAACATCAGAATTTGCACATGCAAAAAAAGTACCAAATTCTCCAAGCGTAAGAGATTCAAATATCGCCCATATCGGTATTGATTTATCTGTATCAAAAAAATAATTCACTGTTTTTTTATTATTTCCATAATCTCGAATCAATGCACTATTTATCTTACCTTTAAGCATCATTCTCTTAGCATATTGCTTGTGATACATAGCACTTCCCGGAGTATATGATTGATAATCAGTAATTGATTTGTTAAAAATAACATCCAAATTCTCCGATTTCGCGTTTTTCAAAGTTGATTCGATAACATAACTTTTTAGAGCGTTTTCAATAAACATTACTTTAGGATAAAAAATTGCCTTTAAATTCATATCAAATTTATTCAACGCAATAATTTCATCTAAAGATGTAAACGAAATTCTTTGACTTGGTATACGAATAAAACGATATCCTTTAAAACCGTGATAATACCCCATGTTTCGTAAAGCCTGCGCTTGATTACTTTTAACAGTAATATGATGTTTTGTCCTCAAATATTTCATTAATTGGTTTATTGTTAACATTACTTTCCCCTTCCATGTATGTGCTATATATTTTACAAAGTTCTCTCAAATCTCCTTCTATTTTCTTTTCATATATATTAGCACAAAAACAGCGAAACTGTATAGATAATTCATCCATACAATATCGCAGTTTTTATTAATCTTATGTCTTTATCATCTTTGCCAATGATGTAAGTAACGTAACCATCTCAGATTTCATATCTCATTTGTCTATGATAATATTATCACATTCCAAAATCAGAATCAAACAATACTGCCATCTTCAAAATGTCCACTATTTGGCAATCTAATAAGTTGATTTTCCATTATAACATCTCAGTATTTCCATATTTTTCATAGTGTATTTTGTTTTCAGGAATATCTGTCAAAGAGTGTCCCTCAGGATGCACTGCCGGAATTCCTAATGATAAAATAGCTTCCAGATGTATTTCTTTCGGATATCCTAAAATTCTTCGCAGATAATCTTCCGTAGTTTGTCCGTCAGACGCTTCTCTTAAACGTCCCTGAATCCAACAACTACCAAGTCCGAGACTATCTGCCATCAGATGCATATTAGACATTACAATAGAACAATCCTCTGTCCACACATCTGATTTTTCTGTATCGGCGACTACCACGATTGCAGCCGAAGCATTTGCAAGCATTTTAGCCGAACCGATACGGCACTCGGACATCTCTTTCAAGGTGTCCTTATTCTGTACCACAATCAACTCCCAAGGTCTGATGGAACGGCTGGAAGGGGATAATAATCCTGCATTTAATACCATCTGTAATTGTTCCTCTGAGATTTCTTCACCGATATATTGTCTGATACTTCGTCTTTTTTTCAAAACATCTAAAAACTCCATTTATGCTTCCTCTTTTACTCGAATGATATAATCCTTTTTACGCGGGGCTGCTTCCTTTATTCCTTCCGGTAATCCATAACCAAGAATTACATTTCCAATTCCTTCATAGTCACCTGTAATTCCCCATTTTGCAAGAAGTGCTTTTCCTTCTTCTGAATCAAAAGCCTCTCTCGCTCTGTAAATATAACATGAATCTACACCTACTGCATGAGCAGCATTTAATAAATTTGCAATAACCATATTTCCATCATCTACATGGGTTCCTCTGCTTCTTTCTGCAAGCACAACCAGTACTGTTGGAGCACCATAAAATGGATCTGTGTTGTTTCCAAGCACTTTGGCATTTAGTTCTGATACATAATCCCTTGTCTTTTTATCCTGAATTACAACAATGACCGGACATTGTGCCCCCATTCCTGTCGGCGCATATGTTCCTGCTTCAAGTATTTCATTTAACTGCTCCTCAGAAATCTGGTCCGGTTTATATTTACGGCAGCTTCGTCTTGTTTTTAAATCCTGTAATGTTTCTTTCATGTATGTTTCCTCCTTATTTCAAGTTTCTATGTTTATTATACTCCTATGTTGTTATATAATAAACAATGAGATTTTGTTAAATTTATATTTTCCTTTCCCGTGACCTGATACTGGTTCAATAATATCCGCCTGCACCAAATTGGAAAGAAATTTCGAAGCACCTGAACTTTTCAGTTCAAGAAGTTCCATAACTGCACTTCTTCCAAATACTCCATCAAAGCCAAACTTCTCAAAGAGTCTATGAATGTGAACCGTCGTTTTTACAGAAAAATCGCTGCCTTTCGCGGAAAGTACGCTTTCAATGTCCACTTTCGCACCGTGAACTACCCATTGTCTTAAGCCAA
>FR887259.1 GCA_000436755.1 Clostridium sp. CAG:253
TCATCCTGGCAGTGGTTCATACCACCCTTAGCGATACCGTGAAGTTCGCAAGGAGCGTAACCAATGATTAATGAAGGACCGTTGTAGCTTTCAGCTTCAGCAATTGCCTTAACAGCCTGTGCAGGATTAGCACCAAGAGCAATCTGTGCTACGTATACGTAACCATAGCTCATAGCGATTTCTGCAAGACTCTTCTTGCTGATTTCCTTACCTGCTGCTGCGAACTGGCAGACTTCACCGATGTTAGAAGCCTTTGAAGCCTGTCCACCTGTATTAGAATACATTTCTGTATCGAATACCATAACGTTTACATTCTCACCTGATGCAAGTACATGGTCAAGACCGCCGAAACCGATATCATAAGCCCAACCATCACCACCGAAGATCCATACAGACTTCTTAGCGAGGTAATCTTTCTTTGCAAGAACTTCCGGTGCAAGAGGACAACCTTCTTTTGCTGCCTTTTCTACTTCCGGAATCAGTGCTGCAACATCTGCTGCATTCTTCTTTGTATCATCCTTAGATGCAAGGAAGTTTGCTACAGCTGTCTTTAATTCAGCAGATGCCTTTTCAGAAGCTGCCATTTCTTCAAGTTTAGCAATAGCCTGATCTCTTAAAGTCTTCTGTCCAAGATACATACCGAAACCGTGTTCTGCATTATCTTCAAACAGTGAGTTTGCCCAAGCCGGACCCTTTAAGGAATCTTTATTTACTGTATATGGTGATGTAGCTGCCGGACCACCCCAGATTGAAGAACAACCTGTAGCGTTGGAAATGTACATCTGCTCACCAAATAACTGTGTAATTAATCTTGCGTAAGATGTTTCTGCACAGCCTGCACAGCTTCCTGAGAACTCAAGGAGTGGCTGGTTGTACTGAGAACCGATAGGAGTAGCATCTGTAAATACAGGCTTAATCTCCTTCTTGCCAACATTTGCTACTAAGTAGTCAAATACCGGCTGTTCTTCTGCCTGTGATTCCTGTGGAACCATCTTTAATGCGCCCTTAGCGGCTGCCGGACATACAGTTACACATTCGCCGCATCCCATACAGTCTAATGGAGATACAGACATTGTAAACTTCATGCCTTCAGCTACTGCATGCTTAGAATCAGCAAGCTTAATCTGTGAAGGTGCTGCACTTACCTCACCTGCATCCAGAATAAACGGACGGATTGTTGCATGAGAACATACGAATGCACAGCTGTTACACTGAACACAGCTTGTAGGATCCCATTCAGGAACCATAACGGCTGTTCCTCTCTTTTCGTATGCAGATGCACCTGTTTCAAACTGACCATCAGCAATATCCTTAAATGCAGATACAGGAAGGCTGTCACCATCCATTAATCCGATAGGATCTAACAGTTCGTTGACCATCTTTACAGTAGCCGGACGACCTGTACGGTTGATTGTCTTCTTTTCTTCTGTTGCATTTGCCCAGTCAGCAGGTACTTCTACCTTATGTACAGCATCTACACCGGCATCAATTGCCTTGTAGTTCATTTCTACAACAGCGTCACCCTTCTTGCTGTATGACTTCTTAGCTGCTGCTTTCATGAATTCAACTGCCTGATCGATAGGCATTACGTTTGCAAGCTTAAAGAATGCAGACTGTAAAATTGTATTTGTTCTCTTACCCATACCAATTTCAATTGCTTTGTCAATTGCATTGATTGTGTAGAGCTGGATATTGTTCTTTGCAATATACTGCTTTGCTTCTGCATTCAGATGTTCAGCGAGTTCTTCGTCTGACCACTGGCAGTTAATCATAAAGATTCCGCCCGGCTTAACATCCTGAACCATCTTGTATCCCTTTGTGATGTAAGATGGGTTATGGCATGCAACAAAGTCAGCCTGATTGATATAGTATGGACTTCTGATTGGGTTATCACCAAATCTTAAGTGGCTGATTGTAATACCGCCAGTCTTCTTAGAGTCATACTGGAAATATGCCTGAATGTACTTATCTGTATGGTCACCGATAATCTTTGTAGAGTTCTTATTCGCACCTACAGTACCATCACCGCCAAGACCCCAGAATTTACATTCAACAGTACCCTTAGCAGATGTAATAGGAGCCGGCTTAACTTCCGGTAAGCTTAAGTTTGTTACATCATCTACGATACCGATTGTAAATCTTGCCTTTGGAGCATCTTTTTCAAGTTCTTTGTATACAGCGAATACTGATGAAGGTGGTGTATCCTTAGAACCAAGACCGTAACGGCCGCCTGTTAAGATAACATCATTCATACCGGCTTCACGAAGTGTTGCTGCTACATCAAGATAAAGAGGTTCACCTAATGAACCAGGTTCCTTTGTTCTGTCGAGTACCGCAATCTTCTTAGCAGTCTTAGGAAGAACCTTTAAGAGGGAAGCTGATACCCATGGACGATACAGTCTTACTTTTACAAGACCTACTTTTTCGCCCTTTGCTGTTAAGTAGTCAATTACTTCTTCAGCTACATCGTTGATAGAACC
>FR887260.1:0-9889 GCA_000436755.1 Clostridium sp. CAG:253
AAGAAATAGGGGAGAATTGCTTTTCGTCTTGTGCAAATTTAAAGAGTATAAATATGCCTCAAAGTATAAAAAAGATTGGTTCAGGTGTATTAAATTGGTGTAATGAAAAATTAAATATAGAGTGTTATTATGGAAGTATGGCACATAATTATGCAAAGCAAAAAAATATAACAATTGGAAAACTGCATAATATACCATACAATATTAGTGTGAATTCATATTTAAAGAAAGTGGTTGATATATCGACACAGAAAAAATTAAAAGGTAAAAAAATAACTTTAGAAACTGCAATTACAAATAATGCAGAAGAAAATTATGAATACGATGAAGATGATAAAACACTAACAAAATTAACAAATGTCAACATTACTATAAATTTGCCTTCAGAATTAAAATTTGAAAATGGCTCAAACAAAAAGACTAAAAAGTTTGATGAAATTTCTGTTGGTGCCACTAAAAAGATTCAGGACAAAGTTGTCTTAGCCAAAAAAGTAACTGCAGATACAAAATTGAAGACTACAATTTCGTTGAAAGCAGATAATTATACAAAAGAATTTTCATATAATCTTGCTTCGTTTGGTTTAGAGAAAAAAGCGACAAAAGAAGAACAAAACAACACGAAATTAATAAATTATAAAATATCAACTAAACAAAAGATACATAGTACAGAGTGTATTGCAACAAAAGATGATAGTCGGGGTGACATAAGCCAGACAGCAGAATATAAAATTGGAGATGATTATTACATATTTTATCAGGCTGTGAATAAAAAATATTGGGAATTGCATGGTATTATTTTGGATAAAAAGTTTAAGGTTAAAAAAAGAATTGATTTTCCATATATAAAAAATTATGAACTTTTTGGAAATGTTATAGTTGATAATACCGGAAAAATATATGTAATTTGTGGTCATTATGATAAAAAACATACTGAGGAAAACAATACAAAAGTAATGGCAATAGTAAAGTATGATGGAAATGCAAAAGAAATTAAACGTACTGTATTTTCATCCAATGAAACAGGTTCAGATGGTTTTGGAACAAAAATACCATTTGACGCTGGGGAGTGTGCACTTGTCATTGATAAGAATGACAGATTGTTTTGCGATTATGCCCGCATTATGTATAATGGTCATCAAAGCAGCAATGTTATTGGAGTCAATATAAATACTATGGAAAAACTGGAATTTAATTCTCCTTACTGTTCCCATAGTTTTGAACAACAGGCTTATGCAGTAGAAAACAATGCACTTCTTTTTGTTAATCATGGGGATGCTTCTCCAAGAGCATTGCAAGTTAGTAAAGTGTCATCTGATTTACAGGAATTATATAGTTATGATGTTTTTCACTATCGTAATTCTACAGGCTCTTATAATCATACATTTTCTAATTTTGGAGGTGTATCTCAGATGAAGGAGGGCTATCTGCTGGCAGGTGCATCTGAAAAAACACTTTCTTATGATAAACAGAGGAGAGGAAGCGTAAAGGAGAGAAATCTTTATATACAGTTGTTAAGAAAAGATTTTGAAAACTATTATTCAAATAAAGATTTAGAACTACTTTCAGCTGATACAAGATATGCAGAGGGTTCTTTTAATTATGATAACTATTATAATGCAACATTTAATGAGCACAATAAAAAAGATTATCTGCCTGAAAATGTAGCAGATTATGGTGTTAAATGGCTGACAAATTATAAAGGCTCAAATTATGTATCAGCATCTAAGATTGTGAAGCTTGATGATAATACATCTGCTGTTTTTTTTGAAAAAAGAAACAGTACAAAATCATCTGATAAATATATTGGAACATATTTTTGTATTATCGATCAATATGGTAAAATTTTGCAGGGGGAAACATCTGTTAAAGCAAGGCTGAGTAATTTTGACACTATGATATATGATAACAATCATATATATTGGACTACAGGGAATGGTAACAATAAGAAAGGATTGATTTTACATAGCTTAAAAATCATGCAATCAAATTAAAAATAAATTCCTCAAGTACATTCTTGCAATAACTTTCTTCATAATGTATAATATAACATTAAAAGACAAAAAGATAATTATTTAATGACTGTACTATAAAAATATGGTGCGGCGGAATGGAGGAAATAATGGAACTTATGTATCAGAGCACTCGAAGCGAGGGAACAAAGGTTACTGCATCTCAGGCTATTTTGAAGGGTCTTGCAGATGATGGAGGTCTTTTTGTACCTGTCAGTATCCCAAAACTTGATATTTCTTTAGAGGAAATTTCCAAAATGACATATCAGGAGACAGCATATGAAGTTATGAAACTGTTTTTCACAGACTTTACCGAAGCTGAATTAAAGACTTGCATTGAGAGAGCATATGATTCAAAGTTTGACACAAAAGAGATTGCTCCGCTTGTGAAAAAATCAGATGCATATTATCTTGAGTTATTCCATGGTGCAACAATTGCTTTTAAAGATATGGCTCTTTCTATACTGCCTCACCTTCTTACTACATCAGCGAAGAAAAACAATATCAAGAATGAAATCGTTATTCTTACTGCGACATCAGGAGATACAGGAAAGGCTGCACTTGCAGGATTTGCAGATGTTGAGGGAACAAGTATCATTGTATTTTATCCTAAAAACGGTGTAAGTAAAATTCAGGAACGCCAGATGGTTACACAGAAGGGTGCAAACACAAAAGTTGTCGGCATTACAGGAAATTTTGATGATGCACAGAGTGGTGTTAAGGCTATGTTTAACAATAAAGAACTTGCAAAAGTTATGGATGAGCATGGATATCAGTTCTCATCTGCCAACTCAATTAACATCGGTCGTCTTGTACCACAGGTTGTTTATTATGTTTATTCATATACAAGACTTCTCGCAAATGGAGATATTAAAGCAGGAGAGAAAGTAAACTTTGTAGTACCTACAGGAAACTTTGGAAATATCCTTGCAGCTTTCTATGCTAAAAATATGGGTGTTCCGGTTGGAAAACTTATCTGTGCTTCAAATGAAAATAAGGTTCTTTACGATTTCTTTGAGACAGGTGTTTACGACAGAAACCGTGAGTTTATCCTTACTTCATCACCATCTATGGATATTCTTATTTCAAGCAATCTTGAAAGACTTATCTTCAGAATTGCAGGAGACGATGCTAAGAAAACAGCAGATATGATGGATGCGCTGAAAACAACTGGCAAATATACTATTACAGACGATATGAAAGCAAAACTTGCTGATTTCACAGGGGGATGGGCAAGTGAGGAGGACACAGCCAAAGAGATAAAGAGAGTTTACGATGAGACAGGTTATGTTATGGATACTCATACGGCAGTTGCTTCTTCTGTATATCATACATATAAAGAGAATACAAAAGACGATACAAAGACTATTATCGCATCGACAGCAAGTCCATACAAATTTGGTACAAGCGTAATGAGTGCCATTGATAAGAAGTATGAGGGCATGGATGATTTTGCTCTTATCGATGAACTCTGCAAAACATCAGGAGTTAAGATTCCAAATGCTGTAGAGGAAATTCGTACAGCACCTGTTCTTCATGATACAGTATGCGAGACAGAGGATATGCAGAAGACAGTTGAAAAAATCCTTGGTTTATAAAGTTTAAAAATATAATTCTTCAAAAACAATACTTGCAAACTAAAAATTATTATGATATAGTAGGTATGTTGTGTGCTTTGTCACATGACATACCTATTAAATTATTAATCTATTAATCACATATGCGGATTTCGTATCGGTGCCTTGACATAGTAACGCCATGTCAAAGGTCTTATGTTTGGAAGCATATGGAAGAAGAAAAACCATGGAGGTACAATTATGAGCGTTATTTCAATGAAACAGTTACTTGAAGCAGGTGTTCACTTTGGACATCAGACAAGAAGATGGAATCCTAAAATGGCTGAGTACATCTACACAGAGCGTAATGGTATTTATATCATTGACTTACAGAAATCTGTAGGTAAAGTAGATGAAGCTTACAATGCAGTTAAAGACATCGTTGCAAACGGTGGTTCTATCCTTTTTGTAGGAACAAAGAAACAGGCACAGGATTCTATCAAGACAGAAGCTGAGCGTTGCGGAATGTATTTCGTAAACGAGAGATGGCTTGGTGGTATGCTTACAAACTTCAAGACAATCCAGACTCGTATCAAGAGATTAAAAGAAATCGAGACAATGTCTGAAGATGGTACATTTGATGTTCTTCCTAAGAAAGAAGTTATCCTTATCAAAAAAGAGTGGGAGAAACTTGAGAAGAACCTTGGCGGTATCAAAGATATGAAGAAACTCCCAGATGCTATCTTTGTTGTAGATCCAAAGAAAGAAAGAATCTGTATTCAGGAAGCACATACACTTGGTATTCCTCTTATCGGTATCGCAGATACAAACTGTGATCCTGAAGAACTTGACTATGTTATCCCAGGTAACGATGATGCTATCAGAGCCGTTAAACTTATTGTTTCTAAGATGGCTGATGCTGTTATCGAAGCAAACCAGGGTGAGTCTATGGCAGAAGAAGCAGCTGAGGAAGCTGACGCATAATCAATTTTATATAGGAGGATTCTAAAATGGCAATTACAGCTAAACAGGTTAAAGAGTTAAGAGAAATGACTGGTGCCGGAATGATGGATTGTAAGAAAGCACTTGGTCAGACTGATGGTGATATGGACAAGGCAGTAGAATGGCTTAGAGAGAATGGTCTTGCTAAGGCTGCTAAAAAGTCTGGTCGTATCGCTGCAGAAGGTATCGTTGCAGTTGATGTTTCAGAAGACGGAAAGACAGCTTCTATCGTAGAAGTAAACTCTGAGACAGACTTCGTTGCTAAGAACGAGAAATTCCAGGATTATGTTGCAGAAGTTGCAGCTCAGGCTAAGACAACAACAGCAGCAGACATCGACGCTTTCCTTGCTGAGCCTTGGGCACTTGATACAAGTGTAACAGTAGATGAGAAGCTTAAAGCTATGATCGCTGTTATCGGTGAGAACATGAACATTCGTCGTTTCGCTAAGATTGAGACAGAAGGAACAGTTGTTTCTTATATCCATGCAGGCGGAAAGATTGGTGTTTTAGTTGAAGCTGACACTGACAATGCAAGTGATGCAGTCAAAGAGTGCTTAAAGAATGTAGCTATGCAGATTGCTGCATTAAATCCAAAGTATCTTTCATCAGATGATGTAGATGCTGAGTATAAAGAGCATGAGAAAGAAATTCTTCTTGCGCAGGCTAAGAACGATCCTAAGAATGCTAACAAGCCTGACGAAATCATTGAGAAAATGATTACAGGACGTCTTAACAAAGAGCTTAAAGAGGTTTGCCTTCTTGAGCAGGAATATGTTAAAGCAGAAAATAAAGAAAATGTTAAGAAGTATGTAGAGAGCGTTGCTAAGGCTGAGGGCGTAAGCATCAACCTTAAGAGTTTTGTTCGTTTTGAGACTGGTGAGGGTCTTGAGAAGAAAGAAGAAGACTTCGCAGCAGAAGTTGCAGCTCAGATGGGTAACTAATCTCATATTTTAATATAATTTTTGAAAAATCAAACCCTATAGGTATTGGTAACTTCTGATACTTATAGGGTTCTTTCTTAATTTGTTTAATAAATGGCATAATAAAAAGAATTGGAAATAATCGTTCCGGAAAATGGGTTATTTCTGTTAATTTTAATGATTTATAGAGTACATCTTAGACCATCAGAAATTTAAATATAAACGAGGACAAGAATGAATACAACAGCTTTTAAGAACTATCAAAATGAAATAGTAAAACTCAGGCGATATTTTCATGCACACCCGGAACCCAGCCTAAAAGAATATTCAACGGCTGACTATATTGAAAAATATCTAAATGAAAACGGTATTGTGACAAAAAGGGTAGGAGAGTGCGGCATTACTGCTGTGTTATACTCTGACAATCCGGATGCAAAAGTTGTAGCAGTGCGTGCGGAAATGGATGCGATAGCTGTTGAAGAGGAAAATGATATTGAATATAAAAGCAGAAATAAAGGTGTTTCACACGCATGTGGTCATGATGCAATAATGGCATGTGCACTTGTACTCGCCAAAATCTGCAATGAGAACAAAAAGTCATTAAATAACACGATAAAATTTATCTTTCAGCCGGCAGAGGAGAATGGTGAAGGGACCGATATAATGCTCAACGGTGGTGTTATGAGCTCGCCTGATGTTGATTATTTTCTTATGTTTCATTTTGTAAATGATGCTGCTTACGGAATGGAAGTTCAATATGGTTCAGCATCCGCAGCAATAGGAAAAATGGAAGTGGGGATTAAAGGTAAATCGGCTCACTGGTGCAACTCGGACAAAGGCGTTGATGCGATTGTTGCATCAAGTGAATTTATATTAAAATTAAACGAACTAAACAGCACATACACATCAGACCTGCCATTTATAACGGGGATAGGAACGATAAACGGCGGTTCAGCCAAAAATGTTATCGCATCAGATGTTTATATGGAGGGAACACTCAGAGCGGCAAAACCCGAAGATTATCACAAATTATACAATATTATCTTTGACATTGCATCACAGATTGAAGAAAAATATAATGTAAAAATAGAAATGGATATAACAAAAGAGCCGATACCACCTATAATAAATGATAAATATCTTGTAGACACCGTGCTGGAATGTGGCAGTAAAATTTGGGATAAAAACTGCCGGTTAGTAGACAAACACTTTTTATCCGGTGACAGTGCAGCGTATTATTTTGATTATGCAAAAGGACTTTTTATTGTATTTACGGCAGAAATCGAAAAAGAAACAAATTATCCTATACATAATGGGAAATTTAACATGAATGAAAGCAGATATTATGACATAATAAAAACACTTTATTCTCTGATTGAAAAAATAAAATAAAAAAATTGACCTTTTTTCATTTTCACTTGTATATATAGTGAAAGGAGGCATTATATGAAGTCAAAAATGAGTGCTCATGAATTTGAAATAATGTACGATAAATACAAAAATTTATTGTATAGGATTGCTTTTACTTATCTAAAAGGCAATCAGGATATTGAGGATGTGTTACAGGAAGTTTTTATTAAGAGAATGTATCACGCTCCAAAATTTCAATCCGAAGAACATGAAAAAAGGTGGCTTATACGCATAACGGTCAATCATTGTAAAAATCAGGTAAGCAGTTTCTGGAAGAAAAATGTATTTACTTCGGAAAATACAACGGAACTCCTTGAAACAGACCAATATGGTTTTAATACGGAAGAAAGTGAACTTTTTTCAGCAGTAATATCCCTGCCTGAAAAATACAGGATTACTATCTATTTATATTATTATGAGGGATATAAATGCAGAGAGATAGCTGAAATTTTAAAATGCAAAGACTCAACCGTAAAAATGCGTTTAAAAAAAGGCCGTGAATTATTAAAAAGTGATTTAGGAGAGGAAAATGTATATGAAATCAGAGAAATTTAATTATGTTTATAAAAAAATGTATGACAAAATAGAGATGTCAAAAGGAATGGACGAGATATTAAAGAAAAAAATCATGTCCGAGCAGGCAGGGAAAAAAGCTGCAAGAAGAACATATTACAAAGCAGGTACAGGCATAGTTGCAGCCGCAGTAATACTTGTATGTTTAATTAATATAAAAACTGTTTCATCAGCGATGAATAAAGTATTTAATTATTTTTCTTACAGTTTTGAAATAGAAAATGACAACGGCAGTTCAGAAAATATAGAAATGACAACTAAAAATATTTCTTTTTCAAAAAATGCACCAAAAACGGACTGTAGATTTAACTCGGTAAAAGAAATAGGAGACAGGATAGGCATCAAACTTTTAGAGTCAGAAAACAGATATAAATATGATGGCTGTATTCAATACACTGCAGAAAAAGACGAATATGGTAATCTTATCGGAGCACTCATATCTGATGATATGTATTCTGTAGGAGACTTAAAAAATATATCTGTAAATAAAGGAACTGTCAGCGGTGAAACAGATTTATTAAACTATAAGACAACAGAACTGTATAAATCACCGATAATGATGCAGATTTCAATAAGAAATGATACAGAAAATTCAACAGATAAATATACAGGCGAAGAATTAAGTTTTGCGTCAAAAAATACACAGATAGACCTCACAGGCAAATCAGGAAAAAAGCATAATGCAGAAGTCTACAATATAAAAAATCTTAAAATAAAAGCTGTATTATTTGATGACAAAACAGATGGTCCGACCGGCTGGGGATACGACAACACACAGATAAAAGTAACAATTGCAGTATTTGTATATAACGATGTTGAATATATATATTCAGGCGGAGTAAACCATGAAACCATGAAAAAATTCTTAGACAGCCTTAGTTAAAAACGAAAACTACAAATTGTATATTTGATAAGAAAAAATGGCTAAAACTGATAACTATAAGTAATAAACATCAATATAAAACAATCATAAAACTATGACTGCTAATACAGAATATTGTTTGTATAAAAAAATTATCAGAAAAAATATCATAGCAACAACTATAGACTGACCGTCAAAATAATAACCACAGACTTATAATTATAAACTAACAACTATCATTACACAGAAAAAACAGATATAGTATTTTCAGCGAATAACGTTAGAACATCGTCAGTACTTAAGGTGTGTATTTGACACCTTTATGTACTGCTACGATGTTCTTCGAGGCGAGAGCCGTTTCTGAGTCGGAAATACTATATCCGTTTTTTCGTCAAGTAAATAGGTTACCCCAAAATTCTATTTAAGAGATAAACCCTGTTGAATGGAAAGCTGAAATAATAACCATCCGCAAAATCATCAATATAAGATATGATTTCTTTTGCAAGTTCAACGGCGACTTTTTCACCTTCTTCTTTTGAACCGTTTTCAGGATAACGCTCAACAATTTCATCAGTAACATTTATCCCTGCAATCTCATTTTTCATGAAAAGAGCATTTCTGCGGCTTATAAGCGGCATTATTCCGGCGAAGATACATGCTCCGGTTTCTTCCTTTATTTTTCTTAGCCGTTTGGCTTCTTCCTTGGAAAAGACAGGCTGCGTAAGGAAAAAGTTTGCACCTGCTTCAATTTTTCTTTTAGTGGTATTTATCACTGAATCAAGATTTATAAGGTTTTGGTTTATTGCTCCACCGTAATTCAAAGGATTGTCATTAAATACTTCTTTGTTCATTTCCTGAGCAATCTTCATAAGTCCCACCGAGCTAAAATTAAATACCGATTTAACAAGATTTCTTGCTGATGCGGGTACCGGGTCGCCTGTAATAATAAGGAAATTTTTTATATCATTTATTTTTGCACCCATAAACATCGCTCTCATGGCAAATGCATTTTTGTCACGGCAGCATACATGCGGCATTACTTCAATACCTGTTTCTCTGTAAACTTTTGCAGCCATTAATACGGAGTCAACTCTTGTTCTTCCGGATGGTGAATCCGGGAATGTCAAAACATCTACGCCTGCATTTTTGAGATAATGAGCTGATTCGAGAAGTTTTTCATCGTCTGTATTAAATGGTGGAATTAGTTCAACGGCAATAAATTTTTTTTCTTTCTTTCTGCCTGTTTCATCGTATAAAAATCCGCAATTTACAGGATTTTTAGCCGTGGCGGCAATAGATTTTTCTATGTGTTTTTCAGATTTTATATCCATACCGGTTATTTCAGATAAACAAGATATAAATTCCGGTGATGTTCCACAGCAGCCACCGATTATATCCGCACCGAGAGAGAGCAGTTCTCTGGTTTTTTCGGCAAAATATTCAGGACGGCTGTTAAATTCCATTCGGTTTCTTGTAAGAACAGGATAACCGGCATTAGGCACAGCGATAAGCGTTTTATCTGCCGGAAGCTCAATTTTTTCAAGGATATTATACATA
>FR887260.1:9907-26059 GCA_000436755.1 Clostridium sp. CAG:253
ATATTATACATATGATAAGGGCCTATTCCGCAATTTAAACCTACGGCATCTACACCTTCGACCTCACAAGCTTCTCTTATGAGATTTTTTGCGCTGAGTCCGGAAGCACTGTATCCAAGCTGATTTACCGAAAATGATACCATAATATAAAGACCAAGTTCTTTTTTGATTTTTGGTATTACATTAGACAGTATTTCCATGCTCATAAAAGTTTCAAACTGTATTATTTCTATTCCCTCGTCGGCAAAAGTTTTTGCTATGTCATAAAATTCATTTTCAATTGTTTCGCTTGAGAAACCTGACGCAGTTGAGATAGGTCCTATATCACCTACTATAAATGCATCTTTGCATCCGGCAAGTTTAATTGCTATTCTTGCAAGAGAAACAGCTTCTTGTATGTTCTCTCTTACAAAAGAAAAATCTTTCTGCATAGACATGGTGTTTGCTGCAAAAGTATTTGTTCGTATAAGTTTTGCACCTGCTTCAAGATAAGAAGAGTGTATTTTTGTAACTCTGGCTTTGTGATAGATATTTGCATATTCAGGGGCCTCACTTGTATGGTATTTTTCTGCATAATATGTTCCAAATGAACCATCTGCCAGAATGTTATGTGTTCTAATATAATCTTTAAAATTCATCAGTTCCTCATTTCTGCCCATATTTTTTGTGCATATAGTAATTTGTGTCTTATTTTTTTAGATAAGACAAATCAAATTATACATTTTTTTAGGCATAAAAACAAGTTTTTGAATTTTACAATAAATTTTCAATGACAAATTAAAACATTTGTGATAAAATTTATACTGTTTATAGTGATTTTGTAAAAAATATACACAAGAATGTTACAAAACACATGATAATAAGAGTGCCGTAATGGCAGAATGGAGGCAATAATGGATTACAAGAACGCTGGAGTTGACATCGAAGCTGGCTACAAAGCTGTTGAACTGATGAAAAAACACATTGCAAGTACTATGAGAGATGAGGTACTTACAGATATAGGTGGTTTTTCTGGTGCATTTTCTATGGAGGCATTTAAAAACATGGAGCAGCCTACACTGGTATCAGGAACAGATGGTGTTGGTACAAAACTCAAGGTAGCTTTTGAGATGGATAAACACGATTCAGTTGGTATTGATTGTGTTGCAATGTGTGTAAATGACATTGCATGTGCAGGTGGTGAACCATTATTTTTCTTAGACTACATAGCATGTGGAAAAAACGAACCTGAGAAGATTGCGTCTATCGTAAGCGGTGTTGCAGAGGGATGCAGACAGTCAAATGCTGCACTTATCGGTGGCGAAACAGCTGAGATGCCAGGATTTTATCCTGTAGATGAGTATGATCTTGCCGGATTTGCAGTAGGTGTTGTTGACCGCAAGAATATGATTACAGGCAAGACTATCAAAGAGGGTGATGTCCTTGTGGGTATAGCATCTTCAGGTATTCACAGCAACGGATATTCTCTTGTCAGAAAAGTATTTCCTATGAAGAAAGAAAATCTTAATGTAAGTTATGAATCACTTGGTGGAAAAACTCTTGGTGAGACTTTACTTACACCGACTATTATCTATGTAAAAGCACTTCGTTCTGTAAAAGAGGGCGGCGTTACTATAAAAGGATGCAGTCATATTACAGGTGGTGGATTCTATGAGAATATTCCTCGCATGCTTCACGATGGAGTTCGAGCTCAGATTAAGGCAGACAGTTACGAGATTCCTCCTATTTTTGATATGCTTGCAAAAGATGGCGATATTGCCAAAGAAATGATGTACAATACATACAATATGGGTATTGGCATGATGCTTGCGGTTGATGCGGCAGATGCAGATAAGACTGTTGAGCTTGTAAACAAATCAGGTCAGAGAGCATTTATCGTTGGTGAAATCATCAAAGGTGAAAAGGGTGTTACATTAGTTTAATAATTAGCCAGATAAAAGAAACTAAAAGCGGATAAGGTTATATCCGCTTAATGCTTTATGAGGAGGTTTCGTACATGAGCGGACAGAAACAAAAGATTGCTATATGTGTTTCAGGTGGTGGAACAAATCTTCAAGCTATCATAGACAAGGTAAATGATGGCACTATCAGAAATACCGAAATTTCAATAGTAATCAGTAATAAGCCCGATGCATATGCTTTAGAGCGTGCAAAAAAAGCCGGTATAGATGCTGTATGTATCAGTCCTAAAGGATTTGAAAACAGGGATGATTTTGCAAATGCCATGGTTGAAACATTGAAAAAACATGATATTGATCTTGTCGTCCTTGCAGGTTATCTTGTAATTGTACCTGTCAAGATGATACATGAGTACAGAAACAGAATTATAAATATACATCCGTCACTTATTCCAGCACATTGCGGAATGGGATATTACGGGCTTAAAGTACATGAAAGCGTACTCGCTACCGGAAACAAGGTGACAGGCGCTACAGTTCATTTTGTTGATGAAGAGGCCGACCATGGTCCTATCATCTTACAGAAAGCTGTAAAGGTGCATGAGAATGACACACCTGAAATTTTACAGAAGCGTGTTATGGAAGAAGCAGAATGGAATATTTTACCTGAAGCTATTGATTTGATTGGTGCCGGAAAAGTTAAAGTAATTGACGGCATTGCACATGTTGAAGAGTAGAGGGGAAGAATGGAGGATTAATATGAAAGTTCTTATAGTAGGTAGCGGTGGACGTGAACATGCTATAGCATGGAGTGTATCGCAGAGTAAAAAGGTTGACAAGATTTATTGTGCACCCGGCAACGGTGGTATCTCGCAGATTGCTGAGTGCGTTGACATCTCAGCAATGGAATTTGACAAACTTGCCGATTTTGCCATAGACAATGAAATCGAACTTACAATTATCGGAATGGATGATCCGTTAGTAGGTGGAATTGTAGATGTTTTTGAAGAAAGAGGACTTCGCGTATTCGGACCTCGCAAAAATGCAGCCATTATCGAAGGTTCCAAAAGTTTTTCAAAGGATCTTATGAAGAAATACAATATTCCTACATGTCATTATGAGACATTTAATTCACCGGAAGAAGCACTTTTATATCTTGAGAGTGCAAGCTTTCCGATTGTTTTAAAAGCAGATGGGCTTGCTCTCGGAAAGGGTGTGCTTATCTGCAATACACTTGAAGAGGCTGAAGCGGGTGTTACAACACTTATGCTTGATAAACAGTTTGGTGATGCCGGAAATACAATTGTTATCGAAGATTTTATGACCGGACGTGAGGCTTCTGTTCTTTGTTTCTGTGACGGAACTCATATTAAACCTATGACAAGTGCCCAGGATCACAAACGTGCAAAAGATGGTGACCAAGGCTTAAATACCGGAGGTATGGGAACATTTTCTCCAAGTCCGTTCTATACTGATGAGGTAAAAGAGTTCTGTGAAAAATATATTTATCAACCTACAATGGATGCTATGAAAGCTGAGGGCAGAGATTTTACAGGTATTTTATTTGTAGGTCTTATGCTTACAGATGATGGTCCAAAAGTTCTGGAATATAATGCAAGATTTGGTGACCCAGAGGCACAGGTAGTTCTTCCACGCATGGAGAATGATATAATTGATGTTATAGATGCTTGTATAGACGGCAGACTTGACCAGATAGACCTTTCATTTGAAGACAATGCTGCGGTATGTGTTGTTCTTGCATCTGACGGATATCCGGAGCACTATGAAAAAGGAAAACTCATTAAAGGTCTTGAAAACTTTGAAGGAAAAGATAAAGAAGGTTACTACGCATTCCATGCAGGTACGAAGAAAACAGACGAGGGTATCGTTACAAATGGTGGTCGTGTTATCGGAATAACTGCAAAAGGAAAAACACTTAAAGAAGCTAGAGCAAACGCTTACAAAGCTACCGAGTGGATTGATTTTGACAACAAATATATGCGTCACGATATTGGAAAAGCAATAGACGAGGCATAATTTTAAATAATATATTAAAAACAAGGAGGACATTTGAATGTATTCATTTAGTGAAGTTCAGAATTATGATCCGGACCTGGCAAAAGCTATGGCGGATGAGACCCAGAGACAGAGAGACAACATTGAGCTTATTGCATCAGAAAACCTTGTAAGTAAAGCTGTTATGGCAGCGATGGGAAGCACACTTACAAATAAGTATGCGGAAGGATATCCGGGAAAAAGATATTATGGCGGATGTGAGCATGTAGACGTCGTTGAAGATCTTGCAAGAGACAGAGCGATGAAACTTTTCGGCTGTACTTATGCAAATGTTCAGCCACATTCAGGTGCTCAGGCAAATATGACAGTATTTTTTGCACTTATGCAGCCTGGAGATACATTTATGGGAATGAATCTCGACCATGGCGGACACCTTACACATGGAAGTCCTGTAAACTTTTCTGGTAAATACTTTAATTGTGTCCCATACGGAGTAAACAGCGACGGATATATAGATTATGATGAAGTTGAGCGTATTGCAAAAGAATGTAAACCTAAACTTATTGTTGCAGGTGCAAGTGCATATGCAAGAAAAATTGATTTTAAGAGATTTAGAGAAATTGCTGATGAAGTAGGCGCATATCTTATGGTTGACATGGCACATATCGCAGGACTTGTTGCTGCAGGCTATCATGAAAGTCCAATTCCATATGCTCATGTTACAACAACTACTACACATAAGACCCTTCGCGGACCTCGTGGTGGCATGATTCTTTCAAGCAAAGAATTTGCAGAAGAGCATAAACTTAACAAAGCTTTATTCCCTGGAATTCAGGGTGGTCCGCTTATGCATGTTATTGCAGCAAAAGCAGTATGTTTTAAAGAGGCTCTCGATCCTGCATTTAAGGAATACGGTAAAAACATTATTGATAATGCCCAGGCACTTGCCAACGGACTTATCAAACGTGGAATAAAGATTGTATCAGGCGGTACAGATAATCATCTTATGCTCGTAGATCTTGCAGACAAGGGACTTACAGGAAAAGAAGTTGAAAAATGGCTTGATGCAGCACATATTACATGTAATAAAAATACAATTCCGGATGATCCTCAGTCACCTTTTGTGACAAGTGGTGTCCGTCTTGGAACTGCTGCAGTATCAACAAGAGGTTTTAACACAGACGATATGGATAAAGTTGCTGAAGCTATAGCGCTTATTATTGATGACCATGAGGCTAATACTGAAAAAGCAGCTGCAATTGTAAAGAGCCTTACAGATAAATATCCACTTTATGAGTAATAGAATGTACGTTGCAGAAAGTTTATGACTTATAAGTTACATGGGGGATTCGGTAAAATATAATGCCGAATGCCCCATTATTTACAAAAAAGCATACACAGACACAGATATGGGGAGGATAAGACATGGATGATTTAGAAATGACAGAACTTACTCCAAAGCAGGAAAATTATCAGAATCTTGCTGAAACAATTATAAATAAATTTAATGCGAGAGGAATTGAAGGTTACTATTGTATAGACAGAGAAGAGGCAAATGCAAAAGCCAAAAGATTTTTGACACCGGACTGTACTATATCATGGGGAGGTTCTCAGACACTTTCTGAGATTGGTCTTTTAGACGATCTAAAAGAATCTGATGATTATATTATTTATGACAGAGCTGAAGCTAAAACACCTGAAGAAAAAAGAGAGCTTTATGGAAAGATAGTCACATCCGACTACTATTTTATGAGTTCAAATGCTGTTACAATGGATGGTGAACTTGTTAATATAGATGGAGCAGGAAACAGGGTTGCCTGTCTTTGTCATGGGCCTGAGAATATTATTCTGATTGTCGGAATGAATAAAGTGGTAAGGAATGTGGATGAAGCTGTTTCAAGAGTAAGAAATATTGCAGCACCTCCGAATGCTGTAAGACTTGCAAAGAATACTCCGTGTTCAAAGATTGGAAGATGTGCTGACTGCCAGTCGGATGATTGTATTTGTTGTCAGACGGTTATTACAAGAAGATCTGCTGTTCCAGGAAGAATAAAAGTAATACTTGTAGGTGAGGAATTAGGATATTAAATATGATTCAAAAAGAATTAATTGATAAATTATATAAAAACAGTATATTATCTGCTAAAGAATTTGATGAATTACTTTCACAGCATGATGACGAAGATTCTGAATATCTCTTTAAATTGGCAAGAAATTTGAGGAAAAAATATTATGGAAAGGATGTTTATATAAGAGGTCTTATAGAATTTAGCAATTACTGTCGCAATGACTGCTATTATTGTGGTATAAGAACAAGTAATAAGAACGTATCACGCTACAGATTGACAGAAGAAGAGATACTCCAATGTGCCGACGAGGGTTATGAACTTGGATTCAGAACTTTTGTGCTTCAAGGTGGCGAGGACATGTCTTTTACGACGGAAAAAATAGCTGAGATTGTAAGAAACATAAAGAATAGACATGATGATTGTGCAGTCACATTATCTGTTGGTGAGAGAGATTACGACACATATAAATATTGGTTTGATGCAGGTGCCGACAGATATCTTTTAAGACATGAAACAGCTACAAATGAACATTACAGAAAACTTCATCCCGAAAACCTTTCGCTTGAGAACAGGAAAAGATGTCTTTTTAATTTAAAGGATATAGGTTATCAGGTAGGTGCCGGATTTATGGTGGGTTCTCCGTATCAGACAACCAAAAATCTGGTAAACGACCTTTTATTTTTAAAAGAACTCAACCCGCATATGATAGGAATAGGTCCTTATATATCACAGCAGGATACTCCGTTTGCGGACATGGAAAACGGTACACTTGAACAGACATTATTTCTTCTCGGTATATTAAGAGTTATGTTTCCGAATGTCTTGCTACCGTCAACGACAGCTCTTGGAACAATTGCGCCAAACGGCAGGGAACTAGGTCTTAGGGCTGGAGCAAATGTAGTTATGCCAAATTTGTCACCGGTTTCGGTCAGAAAAAAATATCAGCTCTATGATAACAAGATATGTACAGGAGAGGAATCTGCACAGTGTGCGGGATGTCTCAGACGCAGGATAGAATCTGTGGGGTATGAAATGACTGTAAGCAGGGGGGATTTTAAAACATCAAAATAACAGGTATATTGTTTAGAAATGAGGTTAATTATGGAAAAAGGAACAAGAGTAAATGTAGATGTAAACGTAACAAAAATTGTTAAATATGTTTGTCTTGCCGGTGTTGCAATAGTATTTGCAATATTCAGCCATAAGAGTTATACAGCTTTTTTGGCTGACAGAAAGCCTTATGCAACGAATAATTGATACAGTGACAAATAAAATCAAGGATAAATTATAATGAGTAAAAGTCTATTTATAGCCGAAAAACCAAGTGTTGCCAAGGAATTTGCCAAGGTACTTAATGTCGGCGGAAATGCATCTAAGGGCTATTTGGAATCTGATGATTACGTTGTAACATGGTGCGTAGGGCACCTTGTCACAATGAGTTATCCGGAAGTATATGATCCAGCACTTAAAAAATGGAGTTTTCAGACACTTCCGTTTATTCCGGAGCATTTTCTTTATGAAATTATTCCGGGAGTCTCAAAGCAGTTTAACACAGTAAAAGGTCTTTTAAACAGAGAGGATGTATCATGTATCTATGTCTGCACTGATTCGGGACGTGAGGGTGAATATATATACAGGCTCGTTGATGATATGGCAGAGGTATCTTCAGAAAAAGAAAAAAGACGTGTCTGGATAGATTCGCAGACAGAAGAAGAAATAAAACGAGGGATAAAAGAAGCAAAACTTTTATCAGAATATGACAATCTTTCTTCGGCGGCATATCTTAGAGCAAAGAGTGATTACCTTATGGGAATAAATTTTTCAAGGGTACTTTCATTAAAGTACGGCAGAACAATAATGGATTATCTTAATAACGGTAAATGGTCAGCTGTATCTGTAGGAAGGGTTATGACCTGTGTACTCGGAATGGTCGTTAAGCGGGAGCGTGAGATAAGGGACTTTGTAAAAACTCCGTTTTATCGTGTTATTGGAAAATTTGGATATGAAGGTCAGAACTTTGATGGTGAGTGGCGTGCAGTAAAAGGTTCAAAATATTTTGAGTCACATCTTTTATATAAAGAAAATGGCTTTAATAATAAAGAGGATGCTGCAAAGTTAATTGAGGAATTAAAAATAATTCCGCCTTCTGTCAAGGCAGTTGTGTGTAAGGCTGAAAAGAAAAAGGAAAAGAAAAATCCGCCGTTATTATTCAACCTGGCAGAATTACAAAATACCTGTTCCAAGCTTTTTAAAATAAGTCCTGATGAAACATTGAAAATAGTCCAGGAACTTTATGAAAAGAAACTTGTTACATATCCAAGAACCGATGCGAGAGTATTATCTACAGCAGTTGCAAAGGAAATCTCTAAGAACATAGGTGGTCTTAGAAATTATTCAATTGTGAGAGACATAGCTTCCGGTATACTTGAAAGCCAAAGTTACAAAGGAATTGAAAAAACAAAATATGTGAATGATAAACAGATTACAGACCACTATGCAATTATACCGACAGGTCAGGGATTTAACGCATTAAACAGCGTAAACCAGACGGCAGCCAGAGTATATGAAGTCATTGTAAGAAGATTTCTGTGTATCTTTTATCCATCGGCAGAGTATCTTAAAATAACGATAGCAGCCGAAAGATTAAATGAACAGTTTTTTTCAAGTTTTAAAATTTTATCAAAAGAGGGGTATCTTGCCATAGCCTCGGCTTCTTTTGCAAAACAAAAATTAAGTGACAGGCAGGCTGACGATAATGAGTCGGAGGATGCACAAACCACTGACAATAAAATTGATGAAAATACAATTGAAAAATTGAAGCAGTTAAAAAAGGGAATGGAGATAGATTTGTTTTCTGCGGAAATAAAAGAAGGAGAAACGTCTCCACCAAAACGCTATAATTCGGGTTCCATGATACTAGCAATGGAAAATGCGGGCCAGCTTATCGATGACGAGGATCTTCGTGCACAGATAAAGGGAAGCGGTATCGGTACAAGTGCTACGAGAGCTGAAATTCTCAGCAAACTTGTAAATATAAAGTATTTGTCATTAAATAAAAAAACACAGATAATCACACCAACACTTCTTGGTGAGATGGTATATGATGTAGTATTTGCATCTATTCATGCACTTTTAAACCCTGAATTGACGGCAAGCTGGGAGCTTGGTCTTACTATGGTTGCAGATGGAAAAATAACTGAGGATGAGTACATGATGAAATTAAACAAATTTATCACATTCCATGTGCAGAATGTAAAAAGCAAAAATTATCAAAATCTTTTTAAACCATATTTTGACAGAGCAGCAGCTAACTATAAAACTTCAAAAACCACAATAAAAAGCAATAAAACAAAGGCACAGGCAAACAAATAAATATAGAAAAGAGGCATTTTTATGTATGAAAATTTAAAAAATAAAAATCTGTTTAATTTTGATGAGACAATTGCGGCTGATATTTTTACTGACATAGATTTTCCATGGGACGTTCTTCCTAAAATAAAGGACTTTATAATAGGGCTTGGAAAATCACTTTCTGAAGAAGATTATGATAAAAAAGGAGACAATATATGGATTGCCAAATCTGCGGATATAGCACATACGGCAACAATTAACGGTCCATGTATTATCGGAAAAGATACTGAGGTGAGACCGGGAGCATTTATAAGAGGCAATGCGATTGTAGGTGAAAATTGTGTTGTGGGCAATTCGACAGAATTAAAGAATGTAATACTTTTTAATAATGTCCAGGTACCTCATTATAATTATGTCGGCGATTCAATACTTGGTTATAAATCACATATGGGTGCAGGTTCTATAACATCAAATGTTAAATCAGATAAATCCGATGTCGTAATCAAATATGAAGGTGACAAGATTGCCACAGGTCTTAGAAAGATGGGAGCTATCTTAGGCAATTATGTAGAAGTCGGATGCAACAGTGTGTTAAATCCGGGAACTATTATAGGCAGCAATACCAATATATATCCGCTGTCAAGTGTCAGAGGATATATACCTAAGGGAAGTATATACAAAAATAAGGGCAATATAGTAGAAAAAAGATAAATTTTGATGATTTTATTTTGTGAAAAAACAGGGCACATCCAGCATTTTGCCCTGTTTTTCGCTATGTTACGAACATTTTACTATAAATCTTTTGGTTTTAATACCTTATGCTGGTTTACCACAGCATTTTTTATATTTTTTTCCGCTGCCGCATGGACATTTATCATTAGGATATATCTTTTTTATCTGCATAAAACTGTCAGGAGTATTTGAGCATGGTGCAGGCATATCATCAGGTATTACATTTGCCATAAGAGGTGCAACCCCAAATAAATGATTCTTAAGTTTGATGACACCGTCATCACTGTCATTTAAAGTGCTGTTACTTTCTGTATGTTCATTTTCATCATTTTTTACTGCAGAAACAATATTTGCTGCTACAGTTTCAGCATTGTCATTTATGCTGTTTTTTATCTCGTCCGGTAAATCAAGTGTTGACACGTCAGCATCAGCAAGCTGGTTTATAATTATATCTATAAGTTCAGATTTTTTTAACTTTGAATATCCTTTAACGCCCGAATTTTTAGCTATTTCTTTGAGTTCTGCGACTTTATAACTGTTAAGTAATTCATTAAGATTTTTCATTTTATAATTTCCTCCATGCATTGTATGGATATAATAAATCCAGTAAATAATATTATAACAAAGGAAATGTTGCAAATTCAATACAATTATGTTACAAAGATTTATATAAAAAGCAATATTGTACTATATGAATTATACAAAATGCTCATTTTTAACCAAAAATCGACAATTTTAATATAATTTTGCAAAAAAAATGACACAATTATACCTTAAACTTTGAACTAATGTAAATTTTTAAGATTTTCTTAAGATTTATAACTTGACAATCTAAATAAGGATGGAATATATGAAAGCGATAGATAAATTACTTGCACCGATTAAAAAATTATCAATGAATGCCCTTGTGGCAAACTCTAGTTGGCTTGACAGTCAGGTAAAAAAGTATAATATACTTTATACAAAAGCAGCAAACAATTACAAATCAAATATCAAAAAGATTGAAAATGCTGCAGTATTATCATATAAAAGAGAACTGGCAATAAATGAAATACTGAAAAGCGGAGAATATGATTTTGACAATATTCTTGTAATAAAAAATCCATATGAAATTGCACCTATGTCGGCACTTGCATTATTTGTAACAGATAAGCCATGTAAAGTACGTTATACTGTAGCAGGTAAACGAGGCAGCGAAGATTTTACTAAGTGCGATGAAAATATTACCAGATATCACAGAGTTCCTATATTGGGAATGTATGAGAGTACTATAAATACAGTGACGATAAATTTAATTGATGAAGAAAACAATATTATTGCATCAAAAAAGATTCGCATTATTATAAGAGGTCTTGGTAAAATTGTAAGGAATGGCATGAAGCTTACAAACAGCAAACAACCATTGTCAAAAGATTTCATTTTTGTATCAGGCGGCTATCACGGTGGAGTATATACTTTTGATAAAAAGGGAAATATCCGTTTTGCCCTAAACAAAATACCACAGTATTGTGGAGTATATTTATTTAAAGACGGAAGATTTTTGTTCCCTGAAAAGCATATGAGAAGACCAGCATGGGGAAATGCAAATACAGTGGTTATGCATGAGATGGATATGATGGGAAGAGTGTACCGTACTTATTATGATAAGAAAGGACTTCATCACTGGGCTATAGAAAAAGAACCCGACGGCAATATCTTAGCACTGTCAAGCTCTATTGACGACACATATATGGAAAACGAGATAGTCGAAATAGATAGAATGACAGGAGAAATAGTCAAAGAGATAAATATGAATCACCTTTTGGTAGAAAAATATATTACCAGAAATGACTGGGCTCATATTAACTCAATAGAATATATAAAAGAGGATGATTCTGTTATCATTTCAATGCGTAATGTGCATACAATTGCAAAAATAAGTTTAAAAGATGAAAGTATAGTATGGCTTTTAACTAAACCTAAATTTTATAAGAATACCGATGTTGAGGACAAAGTGCTTAAACCTAAGGGAGACATTAAATGGTTCTTCCAGCAGCATGCCATTCAGATAGTGCATGGTAAAGAAAAAGATGGTAAACTTCACGTAATGCTTTTTGACAACCATACGGCAAACAGAAGGCCGGTTAAATGGTTTGATAAAGAAAAAAAATCAAATATTATGTTTTTTGCCATTGATGAAAAAGAAATGACAGTAATGCAGGAGCAATATCTTCCTATTCCGCTTAGTGTTACAAGGTCAAATGAAGAATATGATGCTGAAACCGGAAAAGTATTAGCAATGTGTGCAAATCTTAAACCTCCAATAGATGATTACAACGGGAAAATTTATGAAATTGATTATAATTCAGGAGAAATCCTAAATGAATTTTCATCAAAATTAGATTATTTCAGTGCACATTCAGTTGAATTTAATATTGCTGATATGGCTAAACCATTAGACTTGTCAAATGATATGATAGTTGGAGAATTATGTGAACCTGTAAGAGAAGATACAAATTCGGAGCAATTTAAGAATATGTTGAGCTTTATGGATGATATAGAAGACGGTGACGATAAACCACAGCTTTGTATGTATGGAGAATTACTGCAGATAAGAGCACTCGACCATATGCTTGAAAAAATTTATCTGTATAACGACAAAGACACATATATTCAGGATTTTACTGATACGGAACAGCCTCTTGAAGTTTTTGGAACACAACATTATTTTATGAGCATGCCTCTTATGAAAGTAAAACATGGTGAGTATAATGTTGCAATACAATTTAAAGGAAATATTTACGATACACAAAAATATATAAGCGTTTTTTAAACATATGAAGCAGGATACCTTTCTTATATGGTATCCTGTTTTGTATCTTAATAGATAATTTCTTGCAATACCTGAAATTTTTTGACAAAATTTTTCAAAAAGGTATAGACTTCACAATAATTTTATGCGAAAATATAATTTAGGACTGCGGATAATTCCGCAGATAATAAGCATTATTGAAAGGAGCAAGAACATGATTTATTCACAGGAAGTAGAAAACATGTGCCCAGTAGCTCAGGGAGTACACCATGGTTGTGCACCAATCCCAGAAGAAGCAAAATGGGTTAAGGCAAAAGAAGTAAAGGATATTTCCGGCTTTACACACGGTGTAGGCTGGTGTGCACCACAGCAGGGTGCCTGCAAACTTACTCTCAATGTTAAGGAAGGTATTATTCAGGAAGCTTTAGTTGAGACTATCGGATGTTCAGGAATGACACATTCAGCAGCTATGGCATCTGAGATACTTCCAGGACTTACGGTAATGGAAGCATTAAATACAGACTTAGTTTGTGATGCTATCAATACAGCTATGAGAGAACTTTTCCTTCAGATTGTTTATGGTCGTTCACAGAGTGCTTTCTCTGAGGATGGACTTGCTATCGGTGCCGGTCTTGAAGATCTTGGTAAGGGACTTCGTTCACAGGTTGGTACTATGTATGGTACATTAAAGAAAGGTCCTCGTTACTTAGAGATGGCTGAGGGTTATGTTACAGCTATTGCATTAGACGAAGATGACTTAATCATCGGCTACAAATTCGTTAGCCTTGGAAAAATGACAGACTTCATCAAAAAAGGTGATGATCCTAACACAGCTTGGGAAAAGGCTTGTGGACAGTATGGACGTGTTGACGATGCTGTTAAGCTTATCGACCCAAGAACAGATGAAGAAATCGCAAAATAATATAAAGGAGGCAAACGAACAATGGCATTATTTGAATCATATGAAAGAAGAATTGATAAAATCAATAGCGTTTTAAACAGCTATGGTATTGCTTCTATTGAAGAAGCTGAAAAGATTACTAAAGATGCTGGATTAAATGTATATGACCAGATTAAGGGCATTCAGCCAATCTGTTTTGAAAACGCCTGTTGGGCATATATAGTTGGTGCAGCTATCGCAATCAAGAAAGACTGCCGTCGTGCAGCAGATGCAGCAGCAGCAATCGGTGAAGGATTACAGGCTTTCTGTATCCCTGGTTCAGTTGCAGATACACGTAAAGTAGGTCTTGGACATGGTAACTTAGGAAAGATGCTCCTTGAAGAAGAGACAGAATGTTTCGCATTTCTTGCAGGACATGAGTCATTCGCAGCAGCAGAGGGTGCTATCGGTATCGCTGAGAAGGCAAACAAGGTTCGTAAGAAACCTCTCCGTGTTATCCTTAACGGTCTTGGAAAAGATGCTGCTCAGATTATCTCTCGTATCAACGGATTTACATTTGTTGAGACAGAGTATGATCCATATAAAAACGAAGTTAAAGAAGTATTCCGTAAGTCTTACTCAGACGGACTTCGTGCAAAAGTTAACTGCTACGGTGCAAACGATGTTTGTGAAGGTGTAGCTATCATGCACAAAGAGGGTGTTGATGTATCTATCACAGGTAACTCAACAAACCCAACTCGTTTCCAGCATCCTGTTGCAGGTACATACAAGAAAGAATGTCTTGAGCAGGGTAAGAAATACTTCTCAGTAGCTTCAGGCGGTGGTACAGGACGTACACTTCATCCTGATAACATGGCTGCAGGTCCTGCATCTTACGGTATGACAGATACATTAGGAAGAATGCATTCAGACGCACAGTTCGCTGGTTCTTCTTCAGTACCTGCTCACGTTGAAATGATGGGACTTATCGGTGCCGGAAACAACCCTATGGTTGGTATGACAGTTGCAGTTGCAGTTTCTATTCAGGAAGCAGCTGACGCTGGTAAATTTTAATATATAAGCTATAAAGTGCCTATTTATGGGGGTTTCTTAAGTCGTAGTACAGTTTGAGAAGCCCTCATTTTTTGTGTATAAGACACTTATAATCCCCCTACAATACCCACTCTAAAAGACCCACAAGACCCACTTCATCTTTTCGTAGGATTATTTATTTTTAATGGAACTAATAACTATAAATATGTGTTGACTTTTATATTCATACTTGAGTTTGAATTGAGATTGAGTTGCTACTGTATTTCAACTATATATTTTGCTATATTTCATGCAGAGGAGAGAAAGAGGTAGTTGTTGATGCAAGACAATTAAAGAAGTACACGATAGAAGAGGTAGCCTGAGGGTTATCTCTTTTTTCATAATGTAAAAAGGGGTACTATTTTTGAAAATACATAATGCGATAAAACTTGGTTTGTGATATAATTTAGTTGATTATGCCACAGATTAGGAGATAAAGTAATGAATCAAATTTTGAATTCAATTATAAAAGAGTCTAATTATAAATTAACACAATTTTCTCAAGAAGCTATTGATAGCGTTGAGAGGAATATAGAAATTAGACAGGGTAAAAAGGGTAATGATGTAGTATATGTAAATTGTTTTGTAAGAAATAAATTTGTAAAGTTAACACCAGAAGAATTGATTCGACAGTTATATATTTATAAGTTAACGACAGAGTATGGTTATCCAGTAGAGCGTATGGAACTGGAATCAGTAATTACGTTTGGTAGAGAGAAAAAGAGAGCTGATATTGTAATTTATAATAAAGACCATGTCACTGCACCTGAGATAATTGTAGAGTTAAAAAAGCCTAAGTTGAAAGATGGTAAGGAACAGCTTAAGTCTTACTGTAATGCAACTGGAGCAATAATTGGGGTATGGACTAATGGAGACCAGATTTCATACTACCATAGAAAAGACCCTAATTACTTTGAAGATATTCCAAACATCCCAAGAGAAAATCAAAAACTGAAAGATATTCTTACTGAGAGATGGACTATTGATGACTTAATCCGCAAGGATAAACTGATAAATGAGCGTAAATCCCTTAAGGGACTTATCGAAGAAATGGAAGATGAAGTTTTGGCAAATGCAGGAGTAGATGTATTTGAAGAGGTATTTAAACTTATCTTCACAAAGTTATTCGATGAAATGGAAAGTGGTAATAATAAGAGAAGAACACTTGAGTTCCGTAATTATGGTGATACAGATGAAGATTTGAAAGCAAATATTCAGGTACTATTTGACAAGGCAAAGCATAAATAGTAAGTTATACTTAAATATGTACAATAAATATTAAATAAGAATGTACAACTGTTATGATATATGAGTTAAAGGAGG
>FR887261.1:0-6634 GCA_000436755.1 Clostridium sp. CAG:253
ATCGAAATCGCTGAAACCCGCATAAACACTGGCTTTTTTAAGCAACTCGATTTATTCAAACTCAATCGTTCCAGGTGGCTTACTCGTCAGATCATAAAATACTCGATTGACTCCCTTCACCTCATTTATAATTCTACTCATTACCTTTTGCAATACATCATATGGTATCTCAGCACTGTCTGCTGTCATGAAATCCACAGTATTAACTGCTCTTAATGCAACGGCATAGTCATAAGTTCTCTCGTCACCCATTACACCTACTGAACGCATATTTGTAAGGGCTGCAAAGTACTGTCCGATGCTGCGGTCTAGTCCTGCGTTTGCGATTTCTTCACGGTAGATTGCATCTGCTTCCTGAACAATTTTAACCTTGTCGGCTGTTACTTCACCGATAATTCTAATTCCGAGTCCCGGACCTGGAAACGGCTGACGGAATACAAGATTTTCAGGTATTCCGAGTTCAAGACCGGCTTTGCGAACCTCATCCTTAAACAGATTTCTGAGTGGCTCAATGATTTCTTTGAAGTCTACGAAATCAGGAAGTCCTCCTACATTATGATGCGATTTGATTACGGCAGATTCTCCGCCAAGTCCGCTTTCTACAACGTCAGGATAAATTGTTCCCTGTGCCAGGAAGTCAACGGCTCCGATTTTCTTTGCTTCTTCCTCAAAGACACGGATAAATTCTTCACCGATAATTTTTCTTTTCTGCTCAGGCTCTGTAACTCCTGCAAGCTTGTCATAATAACGTTGCTGTGCATTTACTCGTATAAAGTTTAAGTCAAACTGACCATTTGGTCCGAATACATTTTCTACTTCGTCGCCTTCGTCTTTTCTGAGTAAACCGTGGTCTACAAATACGCATGTAAGCTGTTTTCCAATGGCTCTTGACAAAAGTCCTGCTGCCACCGACGAATCTACTCCGCCGGACAATGCAAGTAAAACTTTACCGTTTCCGACTTTGTTGCGTATCTCTTCTATAGATTCTTTTACAAACGAATCCATTCTCCATGTGCCTGCACATCCACAAACTTCACGGACAAAATTATAAATCATTTTTGTTCCGTTTTCTGTATGAAGCACTTCAGGATGGAACTGTATCGCATAAAGATTCTTGCTTACATTCTGTGTTGCTGCTATTGGGCAGTCAGCGGTTGAAGCTGTAACTTCAAATCCCGGTGCTGCCTCGGCAATTCTGTCAAAATGGCTCATCCAACATATTGATTTCTTCGGAAGATTTTTTTGAAGAACCGAATTTTCTGTAAATTCAATCTCTGTCTTTCCATATTCTCCAACTTCCGGAGTAATTACTTTGCCGCCAAGTACATGCATCATAAGCTGTGCTCCGTAGCAAAGTCCAAGTACCGGAATTCCAAGTTCAAACAACTCTTTTGAGTATGTTGGCGAATCTTCTTCATAACAGCTGTTTGGTCCACCTGTAAGAATAATTCCCTTTGGATTCATCGCCTTGATTTCTTCAATTCCTGTACGATAAGAATATATTTCACAATATACATTGCATTCACGGACACGTCTTGCAACAAGCTGATTATACTGTCCGCCAAAATCAATGACTATTACTTTTTCCTTATCCATTGATATTCATCCTGCCATTTACAAATATTTTTATTTATAAATAGCTTTTCCTTTCATAAATTTTCGTAAAACCTCTGTTTTCTATTATAAATTAGGCTCTTTGCAATGACAAGAGCTAATTTTATTTTTCATTCTCAGTCTTGAAGCATCTTACCAACTTTCTCAATCAAACTCACATCTGCCGGCAGCCAATCCACTTCATAGAGCTGTTCTTTTTGAAGCCATTTCGCTGCCTCATGTTCTTTTAACTCAAGATTTCCCGATACTACCTCACACAAAAAACATTTCATTGATAAATGAAATTCAGGATAATTATATTCTACTGTATCTATAAGTTCTCCTACCTTTATTTTTGTTGCAAGTTCCTCAATAATTTCTCTTTCTAATGCTTCCTGTGAGGTTTCTCCCTGTTCTATTTTTCCTCCCGGGAATTCCCAACCCCCTTTAAATTCTCCGTATCCTCTCTGTGTTGCAAATATTTTTTTCGGTGATTTCATATCATCACATATAACTGCCGCAACTACAGTTACTATTTTTTTATCTGTTTTCATACTTTTTTATTAAATCCTTCCTGTTTTGTGCTAAGCTTCTCAGCCAACAAAATACTCATAAATATCTTCACGAACAGAATGTTCCAGTTTCATTTTAAAATTCATTATAGGAAGTCTCTGTCCATTGTCATTCTCTATTTCAGTCTGCATATAATCAATAGGCGAAACTTTTCCCATATAATAAAAATCAGTTCCTTCACCGTCACTTTTCTTGATAAATAAATATATTTTCAAACCTATTTTACTATAATTTATAATCTTCTGGCTCTCTGGACTTTCAAGGCTTACTTTACTTCTTGTCATCCAACTAAATAGCTGATTATTTATAAACTGATCCTCATATTTTGTGCTGTTTGCTATATCATCTTTTTTCTCATATGTTACAAATATCGGACATGTATTATGTTTAATTCTGTAACCATAAACTGTAGAGCTGTCATCATGCTCCCAGTTCAATATTCGGCATACATCTTTTCTTGAATATTTTTCATACAAAACAAGATTATCCTCATCGTGATTTTTAAATAAATCCTCATATCTTTTCAAGCCATACTTTACGAGACTTTCCACCTCATTTACAAATGCATTATTGCTAAATAATGAATAAAACGCTGATGCACGTCTCAATATTCCATTTTTTGCATAATCCATACTTATAAATTCAATATTACTATATCTTTTCTTTTCCGACGGTGCATTTACAAACACTTTACCTAAAACATTTAATGCTGATACATAATCCGCTTCACGATATATTTCTCCCTTTTCTTCAAGAAGTTCTCTATAAGCATCCGGACTCATTTTTTCATTATTTAAAATACATTTAAACATCAACAGCTCATGTACTCTCTTTCCGTTTACAAGAGAAGATATAAATTCAAGTATTGCTTCTTCTCTATCTCCAAACATAATGTTAAAATCTTTATCTACTGTTTTTACAAATTGATCATAAGATCTTGAATATTGAATAAATAACATCGGATCAATTTCACCGTATTCATAAAAATCAAGTATATTTGGTACTCTTCCAAGTTTATATTTTAATGCAAAGTATTTCTCTTTCAAAAAACTCTTTGTTGTTTTGGAACTGTCAATTGACTCAAATATTCTTTTTTTACTTATCTCATCAAAATGAATTGTTGACTCGCCCGGTATTACTCTCGAACCTTCCCTTACATATTTGCGGATTGTATCCTTGTTATATGTTCTATCTCCCGACAAAGCAATCGGAATCATAAAATTATTCATATAATTTCCAATAAAATCAAGTATCACTACATATTCTTTACCTGCATATTTTCTAAGCCCACGTCCCAATTGCTGAATAAATACTATGGGTGATTCTGTGGGTCTTAACATAATTACCTGATTTACTGCCGGGACGTCAACACCTTCATTAAATATGTCAACCGTAAGAATATAATCAAGTGCATTCTCCTGCTCATTTTGCTCCAAACGTAATATAGCATCTTCTCTTTCATTCTGCGAACTATCACCTGTAAGAACAATGGTTCTCAATCCTCTCATGTTAAATTTTACAGATAAAGTTTTCGCTTCTTCCTTGCTGCTGCAAAACATAAGTCCCTTCACTCTATCCCCCGAATATCCATAATATTCTATCTGTTGCATAATATATTGCACTCTGTCATCACAAACCAACTTTGCAAAATTTTGCACATTTTTTAAATCATCATCATCAATTACATGCCCATCAACTTCCAAATCTGTTATTCCGAAATAATGAAACGGACACAGTAACTTTTCTTCCATTGCCTGTTGCAAACGAATTTCATAGGCTATATTGTGATTAAAAAGTCCATATATGTCATAACCATCTGTCCTATCAGGAGATGCTGTCATTCCTATCCAAAACCTCGGGGTAAAATAATTCATTATCCTCTGATAACTATCAGCTCCCGCACGATGCACCTCATCAATTATTATAATATCAAAATCATTTGCATTAAATTTCTTCATTATATCTTCACGCGCCATCATCTGCATTGTAGAAAATAAAATGTCTGATTTATAATTCTTTGAGTTTCCCGACAAAAGTCCAAAACTATATCTTTCTCCAAATACATTTTTATAACTTCTAAGTGCCTGTTTAGCTATCTGCTCTCTATGTACCAAAAAAAGTGCTCTAACATTTCTACCTGTCTCCTTTGCCCGTTTCTGCAACATTTCTCTAAGTGCAAATGCAGACGCATATGTTTTCCCCGTTCCTGTTGAACTTATAAGAAGTGCCCTGTTTTCACCACTTTCATACAAATCCATTACACTCTCAATGAATTTAACCTGCATGCTGTTTGGTTCTAACTTATACTTTTCAATACTTATAACTTCACTTTCTCTTGCAAGTTTCTGCTGTTCCTTTTTTATTTTATATCTTATACGATAATCTTCTATAAAATCAACATAATCACATGCTCTTTCGCTATTCCAAAGCCTGTCAAATTCTGAAATTATATCTTTGGCTACTGCTCCATTTTCACTTGAAACAATCTTTGTATTCCATTCTTGATTTACTGTTATAGCTGATGCTGTTAGATTAGAACTTCCCACAATTATGCGATAAATTTTTCCATCTTTAAAAATATACCCTTTGGTATGAAATCCATCCTTTTCTCCTTCTGTCTGATACATTTTTAAACTAATATTCTTTAATGAATTTAATTTATCAAATGCCTCCGGCTCACTGAATGTCAAATAATCCGTTGTAAGTATCCTCCCCGGTATCCCTCTGCTTTCCAATTGTTTAAATACCTGAAGAAGCGGTGCTATTCCACTCATTTTTATAAATGCAACACTTATCGAAAATGCATCACAATGCAAAAGTTCATACTCTAATGAAGAAAGAACCTTTTTCCCATTTTGATAATCATTTGAAATAAATTCCGGTCTGTATGCAAGACTTGAATTATGTGTATAGTCAACAAATGCTGTATCAAGCCCGGATTTTAACTGATTTAATTTTATATTTCTCTCCATAACATTTCTCCCTCTTCCACAAAATTTGCTACCCACAACCTTTATTCCTAACTACATTCTACACACTTTCTCTTTTTTCAGCAACACATCCAAAAACTATGTTATACTATATTTAAGATGTTGGGGTCAAAAGGTATTTTGACCCTTGCATCATACCTAAAGAACCATTTAAAAAGCACAACCAAGGAGGGTAATGTCAAATGAAAATGAAGAAGAAAAGAAAAGACAAAAAACTATCGCTTAAAAAAATAATTTCAATATCAGCCGTTACTGCTGTATTATGCACAAGCACATTAACACCGGCTTCAATAGCAACCGAGACATCTACAGCAAAAACGTTAAGCACAAAGGAAATCACGGCTACTGAAGGCCCTGTTACGACAAAAGAACCGGCTGCTACTAAAAAGCCTGACACCACTAAAAAACCAACTACTACTAAAAAGCCAACTTCAACTAAAAAGCCAACTGCTGCTAAAAAGCCGGCTGCTAATAAGAAAAGCAATATCACAAAAATTACTATCAGTGCTGCCGGTGATTGTACTCTCGGCTCTGACTACAAGTCACCGTCCAGCGTAAATTTCTATGCAAAATATAACGAGAAAAAAAATGCTTCTTACTTCTTTAAGAATGTAAAAAAGATGTTTAAAAATGATGATTTGACTATTGTCAATTTTGAGGGTACTTTGACTAAAAGGAATACCCGAGCTCAAAAAACTTTTGCTTTCAAAGGAAATCCTTCATATTTAAAGATTTTGCAAAAAGGAAATGTCGATGCTGTTTCTTTTGCAAATAACCACTGCCGTGATTACGGTGAGGGCAGCTATCAGGATACTATTTCTGTTTTTAAAAAGAATAAAATGCCTTATGCTTCTTACGGTAAAGTTTCTGTTTATAAAACTAAGGGCAAAAAAATCGGTATGATTGCTGTCAACGGTCTTGAGGGTGTTTCATCAAGTGAATATTACATAAAAAAAGGTATTCAAAAACTCAAAAAGAAAAAAGTCAATCTCATCATTGTAAGTATGCACGCAGGTATTGAAAAGACAAGTTCGATAAATGATGTACAGAAAAGCATTGCCCATTATGCGGTTCAACATGGTGCAAATCTTGTACTTGGACATCACCCTCACACTTTACAGGGTATAGAAAAATACAAGGGTGCTTACATTGTCTACAGCCTTGCCAATTTCTGTTTTGGTGGAAACACCAATCCTGCCGATAAGGATACTATGATTTTTCAGCAGACTTTTACTTTTAAGAACAAAAAGTTAAAGAAAACTAAAGATGTAAAAATTATTCCTTGCAAAGTTTCATCTTCAAACAACATAAACAATTATCAGCCTACCCCGGCTAAAGGAGCCGCAAAAAAACGCATTATATCAAAAATGAACAGCTTCTGTAAACCTTATAATTTAAGTTTTAATAAAAATGGGAAATTAAAATAAAAATCACAAAGAGCGTGTGAATAATACTTTTCTCTTTTCACACGCTCTTAT
>FR887261.1:6673-15074 GCA_000436755.1 Clostridium sp. CAG:253
ATCACTCAATTATGCCATGTATTGTTTCCAAAAATACTGCCGGCAGAAATGGCTTTGTGATATAATCTTCTACACCCATTTCCCGTGCTTTCTCTATTGTATCATAATCTCGTGTTGCTGTTATAAAGGCTGCTTTGACATCTGAGAATCCGCGTATCTGTGATAATGTATCAAAACCGTCCATCTCAGGCATTTCAATGTCAAGCAGCAAAAGGTCAATTTCTTTTTCTTTAACTATTTCGATTGCCTCTTTTCCGCTTTGTGCCGTAAGTATCTCATACATAGGCTCGTCTTTACATATTCCCTTCACCAGCATAAGGTTCATTTTCTGGTCATCTACAACAAGTATTGTCCGCTTCAATTCATCAGTCTGCTTCATGTCATAGTTTTTATCTTCGTCAATCATCTGAAGCATAATATCTGCAATTTCAGGGTCAAATTGTGTTCCTTTTCCCTTTTCAATTTCTCCACGGACAACCTCCTGCGGCAAAGCATTTCTGTAACTTCTGTTTGATGCCATTGCATCGTAGCTGTCTGCCACTGCTATTATTCGTGCAATCTCAGGTATATTTTCGCCTTTTAATCCGCTTGGATATCCTGTTCCGTCATAATGTTCATGATGATATTTTGCACCAATACCCAAGTCCTTAAATCTTCGTATTCCTTTTAAAATATGGTAACCTGTGACCGGATGAAGTTTTATCATTGAAAACTCCTGCTCTGTAAGTTTTCCCGGCTTGTTTATTATTGCATCAGGTATCCTTATCTTTCCCATATCATGAAGTAATGCTACCCTGTATATCTCATCCTGTTCTTTCTTCGACTTGCCCATTCGCGCCGAGATTTCCCTGCTATACTTTGCCACTCTCTCTGAATGACCTTTTGTGTATTTATCTTTCGCATCAATTGTTTTTGCAAGTGCCTGCATTACACTGTCATTTATCTCAATAAGCTGGTTATTTGTCTCATCAAGTTCATTTAATGTGCGCATTGTAATTTTTCTTGACATCGTACAAAAAACAACAATTATTATGTAAAGCGCTATACTCAGCAATACATCATACATAATAAGTCTGCTTGTTTTTTGATACAACTTGTCATTATTTACAAGCATAACAGCATACCACTCACCCATAATCGGGGCAGAAAATACCGTAACTTTTCCGCTCTTCATATTGTATGTAAAAGTCTGCTCTTTGCCTGATTTTACTTTATTATAAATAGGTGCCATTTCACCTTTTGAATAATCTTTGCCAATGCTTTTATTATTTGAATGTGTAACGACAAGTCCGGTCTTATCACACACAAATCCATAACCGTGACCATTAAGTTTTATGGCTTCTGTCTCTTCCTGAAGAGTTCCAAGTTCTATATCTAAAGATATAACACTCTCCTTGTCCTCCAGAAGCTGGCTTATCGAAACCATAATAGTCCCTGTCTGCTCATCAAGATACGGCTGTACAAATGTAGGCTCGCCGTTTGCGGCAACAGCCGCTTTATACCACTCTCTATCCTGCGGCACATAATCTTTTTCAGGCTGCCAGCCTATTCCGTCAAGATATTCTCCATTGAAAAGTCCATAAATTCCCGTAAAACTTTTATCTACATCCCTCTTGTAATATTTTGACTCCTGTGTCAGAAAGTCTAAAATATCATCCCCACTGTAATTTTCACGCAGCATATATTCTACGGTAATAGCCGTAAGTTCAACTGCATCCATTCCTCTCGACAAATATGCATCCATCTGCTCTTTCTGTTGCTTTAATGCACTTTCTCCCACCGAAAGCGTATCATCCACAGCCTTTTTATAAAATGCCTGAATTGTACAAAATGATAAAATTGCAATCGCACAAAAACATACTATCAACGTCGCAATATACTGTCTCTTATTGATTTTTTTCATATGGCTCCATTCCCCTTATCAATCTGCTTTTAAACAAATAATTCATTTCTATGTAAGTTATTTTTATACATAAACAACTAAAAAATATAAATTTGCTTTGATTATATCAAAATATATTGTCCTATGCCATAAAAATATATAAATAAAGTAAAAAATGACTGCATATCAGCTTTTTTCAAAATATACAGTCACATTTTTATCATATTTTTTGTTTTAATTATTCATATTTATTCTGCTGTTTACAGATAAACTTTTCAATTTAAGCAATAAATCTTAGACAATAAATCTGCTCATATCTCCGACAAGTCCCTCTGCCTGCTGTGCCATCTCATCACAACTCTGTGCAACTCCTGTCATAAGTGCTTCAAGTTCCTGTGATGATGCTGTCACCTCTTCTGTAGATGCAGCCGTACTCTCAGTTCCTTTTTCTATGTTGCGCACTTTGTCAGATATATCGTTGACAGTTTCTGTCATGTTCTTTGTTATGCGATTTATGTCAACAAGCTTTTCGTTTGTAAATGATATTCCACTAAATACTTTATCAAACTGTTCAATAACCTGTTTTGTATATGATGCATTTTCTTCATTACTTCCTACAACATTATCAATATCTCTGTGGCATTCCTCAAAATCGGTAGTCAATGAATCAATAATATCTTTAATGTTGTTAAGCTCTGCTGATGTATTCTCGGCAAGTGTCTTTATATTTCCTGCAACCACGGCAAATCCATGTCCTGCCTCTCCTGCTCTTGCTGCTTCTATGCTTGCATTGAGAGATAAAAGGTTTGTTTGAACAGCTATTTCTTCAATAACATTCAATATCTGAGTCATATGTTTAATAGATTCATTTGTCTCATTTATCTTTGTTGCTATTCCGGAAATCTGTTCTGTCATTTCGGCACTTCCCTTGCTCATAAGCTCAACTTTTTCTTTCATCTCATTACTTGAGACATTGAGCTGTTCCACATACTCACTTACATTGTTTACACTCAAGTTCATTTCTTTACCGTCACCTGACATAACCTCAACATTGTTTGCAATTTCAGAAAGTAAATCGACCTGAGTTGTAACGTCTGTTGCAACATGTTCAATAGCTTTTGCAACCTGAGAAGTAGCCGTCAACGCTGTTTCTGTCTTTCCCTTTATATCTGTACTGTTGTTTTGTACTGTTCCGGCTGTCTCTTTTGCCTTGGAAATACTGTCTCTAAATGATTTGATGGCAAGATTGGTATGTGCCACCATCTGTCCCAATTCATCTGACCTTGAAACAACTTTGCCATCCAGAGTGCTTGACAAATCACCTGATGCAACTGACTCAAGTTTACCGCGCACCCTCTCGATAACTCCTACAAGCTGTCTTACAATTATGTATGATACAACGAGCATCAAAACTACAAGTACAACAGTAACTACTATCAGAAAACTTGTAGAACCGCTGAATATCTTTATAATTCTATTCAAACCTGTGGATTTCTGAACAATCCCCTGTATATCGTCTGAATAAATTCCTGTCGTAATAACCCAGTTCCACTTATCAAACTTCTGGCTGTAAGCAACCTTTGGTGCTACCGTCTTTCCATCCGATTTAGTAAAATAAAATTCATTAAATCCTCCACCCTCATCGGCAGTTTTCATGATAGACTGAATTATTTTTACTCCGTTTTTATCTGTAAGGTCATATCTGTTTGTTCCCTCCTGCTCCGGCAGAATTGGATGCATAACAAGATTATAATCGGTATCGTCAACCCAGAAATATCCTGAAGAATCATCTCCATATCTTAGATTGCGTAATGTTTCCAACGCATCTTTTTTCGCAGTATCTTCGTCAATCTTACCATCTTCACTAAGATTATAATAATATTCCACAGAACTTATTGCAGATTGAACCTCTGATTTAACTTCTGTTTTATATGATTCTAAAGTGTTCTCATATAAAACATTTTCCATTCTCTCCCGAATGTTTCCAAAAATCAATACTGTAATTCCAACTAAAATCAGACATGTCACCAAGACAACGCCTGAGAAAAATAAACTTAATTTATTCGCAAGTGATTTTTTCATACCTTTTCCCCTTTCTTCCTTTGTTTAATAAATTTCTTTCAATAAACCTTACTCTATTAGTATATCACGCTATAATATAAAAATCCACAAAAATGTCGCACTTTCTCCTATTAGCTTCCCGTTTTCGCATTTTAACGTACCTTATCAAAAAAATTGTTATCTGACTAATGTTTAATGCCTTTTTTCTAATTCCAATTTTATGCCACATCTGCTATACTATAAACAGACACGCATCTAGGAGGAGAAGCACATGGTATCATATGAAAAAATATCACTTATTTCGGAAAAAACTTATAACAAGGTATGGTTGGCAAATTTAAAAAATTCAGACACTATTGTTGTTGTAAAAGAAATTTCCAACGCAAATACAGATGTTTTAAATTCTGTTGCATCCATAAAAAATATTCACATTCCTAATATTTTATCCTGTGAAACAAACGGCGATATTACCACTATTGTCGAAGAATACATTTCAGGTATGCCCCTTGATTCCTATATCAAAGATAAACAATTATCAGAGCCTGAAATCATCAGTCTCATTTCACAGGTGTGCGATGGCATTAAAACACTGCACACACAAAATCCGCCTATTATTCATAAAGATTTAAAACCGTCAAATATTCTTGTATCAACTGACGGCACAGTTAAAATTATAGATTTTGATGCAGCCAGAAAATATAATGATACTGCAGATACTGATACATGTCATCTCGGTACCTCCGGCTTTGCCTCACCTGAGCATTACGGTTATTCACAGACGGATGCACGAAGCGACATTTATTCCATAGGTGCTGTTATGTATGAATTATTTTCGGGCAGACAGTTTCCGAAAAATTCATCTGAATTAACTTTAAATGCAGACGAACTTTGAAATTCTGCGCATAAATCTTCCAAAAAACTAATTCATATTATTGAAAAATGCACTATGTTTAATCCTTCTGCAAGATACCAGAATATTGATGAATTAAAACATGCATTAACAAATTACAATAACCGCACAAAAAAACTTGTAGCTTCATGCAGCGTTGCGGCACTCGCATTATGCTGTCTTATCGGAAGTCTCATCATATCATTAAAGCCAAATGATAAAGCTAACGGTGCAAAGCACATTGTTGCAAACACACCTGTTTCTGAACCGGCATCTGATGTTGACGCTGCACAAACCGAAGCACCCGTAAAACCTGAAAATGTTTCCGTTTCTGAAACTGCTGACAATGATACAAAGAAAAATCCTGTTAAAAAATTAGCAAAAGCAACAAAAATAACTAAAAATAATACAAAAAAGAAAAAAGCCAAAAGCATTAAGCCACAAAAATCAGCTGTCCCAACAATAAGCAGTGCAGCTAATCCAACTAATACAGTTAAAAGCGAAAAAAATGCTGACAGCAACAGCAAAAAAAATACCACACAGAATAAAACTGCAACAAATAAAAAAACCACGAAAAGTGCACCTAAAGCAACTTCTACCCCAAAAGCAGCTTCTACTCCGAAGCTCTCCAATCCGGTTGCCGTAGAACTTTCAAACAAAACAGTATATTATCTTGATTCATATTTTGCAGACACTCAGGAATCTGTTGAATCTATTATTTTTTATTTGAAAACCAATCCGTCACTTACACCTGTCAATGTCGGATGTGGATTATTGGATACATATAAACTTCAAAATGTTTATCTTGAAGATATTTCCAACGGTTATACCTATCTTATTCCCGCAAAATATTGGTCACTTAAAGATAATCACATTGTAAATATATCTGACAAATTTTTAGACGCATTGCAGACAAATCATACATATAAAATTATTCTTGACTGTGACAACGCATATATTACCGTTAAGATTAGGGCTATAAAAGAACTCAGCAAAGTTACAAAACCTTTTAATCTTTTCGCAATATCACCTGCCTGCATTGACTATTCGTACAAAAATCCTAAAAATATAACGCTGTCATTGACAAACGGATACGGACGCAAGGTCACCAAGATTAAATTTAACGATTCAGGCAAAACATTAAGTTCAAAATATTACAGTATAGATAAAACTAATTCATACATTACTTTTAAGAAGTCTTTCTTTAAAGAATTTGGAAACAATGCAAATATCAAATTGCAGATTTATTACAATACTGTATCGCAGATAATTGACTCGAATGGGTACACACTACTCACCTTTAATATCAAAGACTAATAATATAGAAACGAGGAAACAATGAAACAATCAACTGAAGAATTAAAAAATGAAATCACAGCTTCTGATTCACTTGAAAATTGGTCAGAAGACAAAAAGGATTCTATCGACGAGATTACCTTAGCAGAATATTTAAAACGTATGCTTGAAATACATAATATTTCTAAAATCAATGTAATTTCTAATGCACAGCTTGACACAACTTATGGTTACCAGATTTTTCAGGGTAAAAAACATCCAAGCAGAGACATTCTTTTAAAAATTGCTTTCGGTTTTCCATTGACCGTCGATGAAACAAACCATTTACTCTACTATGGCAATGTGGGTACACTATATCCCCGCGTCAAAAGAGATGCCTATATTATGTTTGCACTACACCAGAAATATACCGTTATACAAGCTAACGATTATTTATATGAACACAACGAAAGGACGCTCTCAATTTAGCGTCCTTTTATTTATCAAAATAAATCCATTTAAACAAATTTATCTGTCGTAATACGAATACAATAGAACAATTTGAACATCACATTGCAATTCATATTGTACACAAAACATACACATGTTAAAATATTTATAGTCGCGACAATATTACAGGAGGATTAAAAATGCTCTGGTATTATATGTATCCATCTACTGAAGGAGTTACAGATTTACCATTTTACATTGTAAGTATTGGTTTACATGAATTGCAGCCACGCATTGAACGGCCCGATGGCTATGACTACGACCAGTTTTTCTATAATTGCACCGGTTCAGGATGGTTAGAAATAAATGATCATAAATATGAATTACCGGAATGTTCCGCTTTTTTTATTCCAGCAAAAAAACCACATTGTTATTATCCGGATGGGAATGTGTGGGATATTCGCTGGATGGTCCCCGGTGGAAACAGCCTGACACCTCTTTACCATAAATATAATTTAGAAAACGGAGGAGTCTTTACATTACATGACGAATCAGAACTTGATCGTATATTAAACCAAATCCGTATGGAACTTATTAAACACCCTAAAACAGGAAATGTACTGGCTGCCGGTTCTGTTTATCCATTTATTATAGAATTTATATACCAGCCTATGTTGTATAATTCAACAGAATTTAATAACACACCTTATGAACAACAAATGCGTACTTTACAAGAGTACATCAAGATACATTGTGTACACCCAGTTTCTATAAGTGATTTATGCAAAGTATTAGCTGTATCACCTCAACATGTTTGTAGAATATTAAAAAAAACATTGGGTATACATCCAACTGAATATATAAATCAGGTACGTATCGAACTTGCATGTTCAATGTTGTTATACAGTAATCTTTCTATTAAAGAGATTGGAGAAAAATGTGGTTTTCAAAACACCAGCTATTTTTGCAAAAATTTAAACAATTTGAACACTTAACCCCACTGGAATACCGAAACAGTGTTATTTAATTACTATAATTATAGCTTCAATTCTCAAACCAACTTATTAACTTCATATTTTATTCATTTGGAGGTATTATTATGCGACTAAAAACTCTTATCAAAAAAACCAGTGCCATATTATTATAATCTGCTTTGAGCTTGTCACTTTTTTCAAATCCTAATAATTAGTGTCTGCTGATTGACACTAATTATGATTCTGCTTCGGCTGATTTTGACTTAACCATACAGAATAATTCAACTGTTTCCGTTGATAATATGGCTGCGCAGGTTGCACTTTATGACAATAACGAAAAGCTTGTGACAACCTCAGATGCTCCAATCAATACCATTGCATCTGACGAAAAACAAACTTCTACTGTGACAATCACAATAAAACAACCGAAATTATGGGATTGTGATAACCCAAATCTTTATACTGCCGTCATATCTTTATATGACAAAAAAACCTTTTTTCTTGAACCGGCTCTTTTTCCGCCGTTTCATTTTTTCTGTCTTAGCCATTTCTCTGGCTTTCTTTAACATTCGCTGTTTGGAACGATAATCCAGACTTTCGAACACACGCTTTGCCGGTTCACTTAATGATTCAATGACCTCTTTATCAAGATGATCCATTCGCTGCCACCTCCAATTATATTCAGTGGGCTGTATGTATGCTTTTGATTTTTCTGTTGAATGTTTTGGGGAAATATGATATATTGATATTAGAAAAGGAAAGTACCCACTCCAAAGTGGATGCTCCCAGATGGTTTTTAAATGTCCTTACGGACACCGCCTATCCTGTTTGCCGACAGGATAGGCATTTTTATTTTCGCTTGTTTCTCTT
>FR887262.1 GCA_000436755.1 Clostridium sp. CAG:253
AAGTTCAACAAACAGGAAGAAGGCGAGCTTACATGGGCTGCAGAGCATGTTGTAGGTGTAGCACAGGGTGTAGATGAGGAAATTCTTCAGGGTCTCAGAGACAATTTCAACGGAGAATGTTCAGAAGTGGGTATGTACCTCGCTATGTCAAGAGTTGCTCATCGTGAAGGATATCCTGAAATCGGTCTTTACTGGGAAAAAGCAGCATATGAAGAAGCAGAGCATGCAGCTAAATTTGCTGAACTTCTCGGCGAAGTTATCACAGACAGCACAAAGAAAAATCTTGAGATGCGTGTAGATGCAGAGTGTGGCGCTACAGCAGGAAAGATGGCTCTTGCTAAGAAAGCTAAAGAACTCGGACTTGATGCTATTCACGATACAGTACATGAGATGGCAAGAGATGAGGCAAGACACGGAAAAGCATTCAAAGGCTTACTTGAAAGATACTTTGGATAATTTCACAAACCCAAATTAAAAATATAAATATAAAAAGCAGCTGTACTTTAATTATATTTGATACCTGAAAAATTTAAACTTTCCAAGGTAGTACAAAATATTTAAATACAGCTGCTTTTTTATTACAGTTATTTTCTTATTCAGTTATTTTTAATCCAGCAATTCAACTATATGCAAATCATTTCTCAATGCAAGATCCACAAAACCTGTTCCTATCTGTACAAGCGGTCTCAATATATTATATTTATTAAATAAAATTATTCTTCCCTCCTGACCATTGTTCAGCCTTACCTTACACTGTATGAATGTCTGTGCAAGTCTCGATGTAAATGTCAAAAGAGTGACCGGGTCAAAATTTTTACTCTGAGTTTCGCTTAACTGTATCAAAACCTCAAAAGGAGACAGCTTTCTAAATCCTATTTCTTTCATAAGCATAGTATCATATACGTCGGCTATCGCAATAACTCGTGCTATCGGATTTATACTTTTATTGTTAACACTAAGCGGAAAACCGGTTCCATCGGCATGCTCATGATGTGTTAAAACCGCCTGCTTAATACTCTGGTCTAAATCTTTATTTTTAACTAATTCATACCCATACATTGTATGTTTTGTAAAAGGTCCCTGCCCGTCAAGTTCCTTATGGAAAGAAAATCCTTTTAATTCATTTTGTGCAAATTTAAGAATACCAATATCATGCAGAATTCCCGCAATTGCAACTCTGTCAATCATTTCATCGCTATATCCCATCCAGCCTGCAAGTATCTGTCCCCACAATGCAACATTAACAGAATGGTTATAAAGTCCCATTGCATTCTCTTTCATCTTTGACAGTAACACGCACAGATTTACTGTAGTATCAGCCTTAGTCACGACCTCGTTCAACGAATCAAGCAATTCATTAACATCTACATCCTTATCATTTAATGCAATTTCTTTAAGATTTCTTGATACAGTGTCCTCTGCAATTTGAAATCCCTCTTTAAAAGCCTTTTCCTGTTCAGGTGTTATTTTACTTACTTCCTGATTGCTTTCTTCAGCCACACTATATTCAACATTTACAAAATCTATAAAATGCTTTGTCAAAAGTTCAATAATTTCCTGTGTAACAACCGTTCCTGAACCAATCAAGAACGTACCTGTCTTTGAATAGATATTGTCCTTTATTATCATTCCGCTTTTCAGCCTATTTAGCCGAATACGCATTTGTGCCATTTTTACTCTCCTTTTATCAC
>FR887263.1:0-9879 GCA_000436755.1 Clostridium sp. CAG:253
GTAAAGAGAGTTAATACATCAAATCCGGGAGTTTACAAAGTTACATATTCAATTACGGATGAGGCAGGAAAAGCCGTTTCTAAAACAGTGAAAATTAAGGTTAAGGCAAAGAGAGCTACACCAAAGATTTCAAATGTTAAGAATATATACATTAAATCAAAGAGCCAAATGACAAAGAAGACCGTTCTTAAAAATGTAGTTATTACACAAAAAGGCATAAAACTTGATGCAAAATATGTAAAAGTTACATTTAAGAAACTTAAGAAGAATGTATACAGAGTGACTTATATTGCAAAGAGAGAAAGCTATGAAGCTAAGAAAACAGCAAAAGTTTATATTGATAAAAAAGTACCTGTAATCTTAGGAATCAAGAACGGTGCACAGTATGAGGCAGAAGCTGATGCAGTTATAAATGACGATTACTGCGGTGGATTTATAAGTGGTGTAAGTGACAATTATACTAAGCTTAAAGTTTCTGATGTAAATATCAAGATAAAGTCTACAGATATTGAAGGCAGATATGAAGTTGTTTATACAGTGAAGGATGAGGCGGGAAATCAGGCTAAATATACAATTTATATTGTTAAAAAAGCCGGGACTGCTTCAGGCGGAGCTATTTCATAGATGGTGATAATGTAAATAGTTTATTTCAATTTCAGTGTTAAACACAGCAAAATATAAAAATAATTCATTAACAAAATATTGTTGTTGAGAATTAAAATCTGTGATAGACTAAAAAGTGGCAGTATTATTACTGCTGCTTTTTTGTCGATTGTTCACATTTAAAATGTGAATGGCAAAGCTTTTTTATTTTTATGGAACAACAAAGAAAGGAATTGAAACTATGAATTTTCTTGAAGAAAAAATAGTAAAAGAAGGCGTTGTAAAGGAAGGAAATATTTTAAAAGTTGACAGTTTTTTGAATCATCAGATGGATGTTAAACTTTTTAAACAGATGGGTGAGGAGTTTAAGAAGCGTTTTGCAGATAAGCCGATAAATAAGATCCTTACTGTGGAGGCCTCTGGCATTGGAATTGCCTGTATCGTGGCAGAATGTTTTGATGTTCCTGTTGTATTTGCAAAGAAGTCAAAAAGTGTTAACATTGACGGAGAAGTTTATAATGCGGAAGTTGAGTCATTTACTCACAAATGTAAAAATCAGGTTCTTGTGTCAAAGAAATTTTTAAATACTGATGATCACATTCTTATTATAGATGACTTTCTTGCAAATGGATGTGCATTACAGGGACTTATTTCTATTGTTTCACAGGCAGGCGGAACAGTAGAGGGAATCGGAATTGCTATTGAAAAAGGTTTCCAGCAGGGTGGAAAGATAATAAGAAACCTGGGTTTTCAGCTTGAATCACTTGCAATTGTTGAAAGCATGGATGCATCTGACGGTTCAGTTGTTTTTCGTGAGCAGGCTTAAAACAGAAAAATAAAATAGAGAAAAAATGAGATGAACGATAAGATATCAGATAAAAATAAAAATGAGGCTTCAATTGATAATATTTACAAACTGGATGGAACTGTTCCGGTATTAAAGGCTGTTCCGTTTGGTTTACAGCATATTCTTGCAATGTTTGTTGCAAATATTGCTCCTATTCTCATAGTCGGCGGGGCAAGTGGTATCAGTGACAAAAATATAGCGTCACTTATTCAGAGTGCAATGCTGATTGCCGGAATAGGAACGCTTATTCAGTTGTTTCCGATTTTCAGAAAAATCGGTTCAGGACTTCCTATAGTTATGGGAATCAGTTTTACATTTGTATCGGTTTTGTGTTTCATTGGTGCAAAGTACGGTTATGGAACGATAATGGGTGCAGTGCTTGTCGGCGGTATTATAGAGGGAACTCTGGGACTGTTTGCAAAATACTGGCTTAAGATAATATCACCGATAGTTTCGGCAAGTGTTGTTACGGCGATAGGTTTTTCTCTGCTTTCGGTTGGTGCGACTTCATTTGGAGGAGGAAGCGGCAGTGAAGATTTTGGTTCAGCACAGAATTGGATTCTTGGAACGATAACACTTTTATGCTGTATACTTTTTCATATTTTTGCAAAATCGTATTACAGACAGTTGTCAGTTCTTTTTGGTCTGATTGTTGGATATATAGTGGCATTAATAATGGGAGTTGTTGATTTCTCTTCATTAAGTGATATGAGGATTATAGCAATACCACACCTTATGCCGTTTAAAATGGAATTCAGAGCCGATGCCATAGTATCGGTAGTGCTGATATTCTTAGTTTCGGCAACGGAAACTATAGGAGATACCTCGGCGCTTGCTTCTTCGGGACTTGACAGATATGCAACTGAAAAAGAGACATCAGGTTCTATTGCATGTGATGGATTTGTAAGTGCACTTTCATCAGTGTTTGGCTGTCTTCCGATTACATCGTTCAGTCAGAATGTAGGACTTGTTGCTATGACAAAAGTTGTAAACAGATTTACCATTGCAACAGGAGCAGTGATAATGATAATTGCAGGTATATTCCCAGCTTTCGGTGCCATTCTTTCAACACTTCCTGAAGCTGTACTTGGAGGTTGTACGATAATGATGTTTGGAACTATTGTTGTGAGCGGTCTGCAGATGATAAGCAAATGTGGATTTTCACAGAGAAATATTGTTATCGCTGCATTGTCGCTTAGTGTCGGACTTGGATTTACACAGTGTGAAGATTTATTTAAAATTTTCCCACAGATAGTGCAGACTGTTTTTGCACAGAATTGTGTGGCTGTAGTGTTTATTGTTTCGATAATATTAAATCTGGTTTTGCCAAAAGACATGGAAGTTACAAGACCGGGAGAATAATTTGAAAATATATTCATGTAAAAATAAGTAAAAGTGAATAACAAGAGGGTGAGGGAAAGTTATGGAAAAACAGGTTGCAGTATTGATAGACGGAGATAACATTTCTGCAAAATATGCAGAGAGTATAAAGCAGGAGGCATTACAGTATGGAAATATAAAAGTTTTCCGACTGTATGGTTCCGTTAATTCTCCAAATACAAAAAGATGGTATCCGGTTATGCCAAAACAGGGAATAATGCCTGTTTTGCAGATTTCCTATGCAAGCGGCAAAAGTATAGCAGATCAGGCTCTGACTATAGATGTTATGGATTTGCTTCATTCGGACAGTATTGATATATTTTGCATTGCATCAAGTGACAGTGATTTTACAAAACTTGTATACAGGCTTAAAGAATCCGGAAAGATAGTTATCGGGATGGGTGAGTCAAAGACTAAAGAAGCTCTTGCAAAGGCTTGTGATGAATTTAAGATACTGAATCTTATTTATCAGACGGAAGAGGAAACTTCAAAGCCTGATGAAAGTAATGTTGAAGATGCAAAGAACGATAAAAAGCCAAATAAAAATATATTAGAAAAAGAACTTTATGAAGAGGAATTTTTGGATGATGAGGACGAAGAAGAAATTGATGAGAGTGAGATAAGCATTCCTGAGTTGTCGGAAATTTCTTCATATATATCCTCTTACATTGAAACATTGGACAGTGAGAGAGTAAATCTTGCGACACTCGGCAATGTACTTAAGAAAAGATTTTCAGGATTTGATGCAAGAAATTATAAATTTAGCAATATGACACAGATGATGCGGAAAATTGACGGATTCAGGGTAGAATCAGAGAATGCACCTGACGGTGTACATAAAGTTGTTTATATAAGTCTTGATGAAAAGAAATAGTGCACATTTTTGAGAAGTTGTGAAGAAATAATTACATAAAAGAGGAAGTGAGTTTATGTCAAAAGAAAGTATTCCATCAAATCATATGGAGATATATTGGCATGATTATGCAGGCAGTATGGGAAAAACACCTATTGTAAATGCAAGTCTTACAGAAAAAGCGTCTGTAATAGGAAGAACAGGTCTTATGCTGCTTTCGTGCGGAACCGGTGCATGGCGTGTCAGAAGTTCTATGAATACAATAGCTACGAAACTTGGGATAACATGTACAGTCAATATTGGACTTATGTCGATTGATTATACCTGTTTTGATGGTCATGACTGTTTTTCACAGTCATTATGTCTTACAAATACAGGGGTAAATACTTCAAAATTGAACAGACTTGAGCATTTTGTAATTGATTTTGAAAAAAAAGGTGAGAATATGACAGGTGAAGAACTTCATGCACATCTTGATGAAATAGAGAAGCTTCATGGACTTTATTCGCCTGTTGCACTTGGATTTGCTGCGGCATTGGCATGCAGTGCTTTTACATTTTTACTTGGCGGCGGACCTGTTGAAATGCTTTTAGCTTTTTTGGGAGCAGGTGTTGGCAATTTTTTAAGATGCAAACTCGCAAAACATCATTTTACTTTATTCCTTTGTATTGTTTCATCTGTGGCAGCAGCATGCCTTGTTTATACGGGAATGTTGAGAGTGGCAGAAGAGATTTTTAATATTTCACTTCAGCATCAGGCTGGATATATCTGTTCCATGCTTTTTATAATTCCGGGATTTCCGTTTATTACAAGTGGAATTGATTTGGCAAAGCTTGATATGAGGTCGGGAATTGAAAGACTTGTATATGCACTGGTTATAATTATTGTTGCTACGATTACGGCATGGATAATGGCATTGCTGCTAAATCTTAAACCGATTGATTTTCCAGTGCTCAAAATGTCTGTGGGATTGCATCTTTTCCTTAGATTGATAATGAGTTTTTGCGGTGTCTTTGGATTTTCAATAATGTTTAACAGTCCGGTTGTGCTTGCAGCAGCAGCGGCTGTTATTGGAGCAATATCAAATACACTTCGTCTTGAACTTGTTGATTTGGCATGTATGCCTCCGGCAGCTGCAGCGTTTATCGGAGCATTTTGTGCCGGAATTCTGGCATCTGCTTTAAAGAATAGAGTTGGATATCCGAGAATATCCATAACAGTACCGTCTATTGTTATAATGGTACCGGGACTTTATTTGTATCGTGCGGTTTATAATCTTGGAATAATGTCGCTTGTAACATCGGCATCATGGTTTGCATCAGCCATGCTAATTATACTTGCATTGCCGCTTGGACTTATATTTGCTAGAATATTAACTGATAAAACCTTCAGGTATTGTACATGATGAATTTTTAAACATATTTTCACGACATGAAAGTACAATTCCGTCAATACATTCAAGATGATGCAGCATATGGTTTTTAAATTGATGAATTGGAAGCAAAACACCCAATTCATCATATTTTTGCTCATTTTTAAGTCCTGTTTCCTGTCCGTAGTAGACCATAGCGGTAGGGGCACACTTTTGAATTTCCTGAAAAGTATCCCATATGATTGCATATGCTTCTGCTTCTTTAAGACCCAATGCAGCTGTGTCAGGAAGAGCATATAATATAAGAATGCCTCTTTTGCCATTGGCAAGTTTTTCGTCAATTTCCATATTATCAGTATAAGTTCTTTCAATATCATAGCCATCCGCAAGAAAAAGTTTTGAACGTGGTGCAAGGGTGTGCTGCTTTTGGATTTCCTGAAATTTTGAAAATTCATGATGTGAAATATCTGATTTTATGTTTTTTAAGAGCATACCATCAGCATCTGTGAGTAATGCAGGATTTTTTCCGGCTTTTCCGTGAAATCTTTTTGGGATGAGGTAGGCTTCACGGAGCAGATCAAGCATGCTTCTTTGGCATAATTCAAGCAGCAGACCGCTAATGTCACCTGTTTTATATGAAGAGAAAAGTATGTTTGTAAACCTCTGTGAATTTTCATCAATCGTAAGATTATCCATAGATATATGTTCATAAAAAACATCACTTAATTTTTCACAGGCGATTGGAGATGATAAAATTTTTTCAAAAATCTGTTCAACGGCTTCTTCTTTTGGAATTTTTTTAATAGTGTTTATTTTTTCTGACATAGTAACAGCCTCCTTTAAAAATAAAATATATCTATATTAAGTATAATTGAGTATAGGATATATGTAAAAAGTATATATTATATAACGAATATGTATATGGTATATATGTGAAAAGACTTGAAATTCAAATTTTGTAGTGATAGAATTTTTTTTTGAAATAATCAATAGGAGGAAAAAGTTATGAAGCTTGTAGAAAATGAATTTATTAAATTTATGGAGAAGTTTAATGCGAACCCTTTCAGGATTATTTTGGAAGATGGGGAGCATATGATTGGAGATGGTGAACCTGTGTTTACCGTAAAGATAAACAAGGTACCCAAAATGACGGATATGCTTACAAGTACATCAATTACATTAGGAGAGGCGTATATGAATGGCGATATAGAGATTGAAGGCGATTTATATACGGCTCTCAATATGTTTTTGGGACAGATGGGGAAATTCTCTACAGATAAGAAAAAGCTGAAAAATATTATATTTACATCAAAATCAAAGGCAAATCAGAAAAAGGAAGTTTCCTCACATTATGATATAGGTAATGATTTTTATAAAATGTGGCTTGATGAAACATTAAGTTATTCATGTGGATATTTTAAAAATGATAATGATACCTTGTATCAGGCACAGTGCAATAAAGTTGACAGAATATTGGAAAAACTTAATCTTTCAGAGAATATGACATTGTGCGATATAGGATGCGGATGGGGATTTCTTCTTATAGAGGCTGCAAAGAAATACAAGATAAAAGGCGTTGGAATAACACTTAGCAAAGAACAGAAGGCAAAATTTGAACAGCGTATCAAAGATGAGGGACTTTCAGAAAGACTTGAGGTAAAACTGCTTGATTACAGGGATTTACCGAAACTTAATAAAAAATTTGACAGGGTTGTAAGTGTTGGAATGATAGAACACGTTGGAAGAGGAAACTATGAGGAATTTATGCAGTGCGTCAAGAGTGTTTTAAAACCGGGTGGAATTTTCGTTTTGCATTTTATCAGTGCATTAAAGGAATATCCTGGAGATGCATGGGTTAAAAAATATATCTTCCCGGGCGGAGTTATTCCAAGCCTCAGAGAGATTATTCAGATTGCAGGAGAGCAGAGATTTTATACTGTTGATGTTGAGAGTCTTAGAAGACATTATAACAGAACACTTCTCTGCTGGAATGAAAATTTTCAAAAGCACAGAGCAGAAGTTGTTGAAATGTTTGACGAAAAGTTTGCAAGAATGTGGGAACTTTATCTTTGTGCTTGTGCCGCAACCTTTATGAATGGTATAATAGACCTGCATCAGATTGTATTTACAAATGATGTAAATAACGAATTACCAATGACAAGGTGGTACTGATTTTTATAAGGTGGAAATGAGGATAAAATGATTACATTAAATGATTATTTGTATTCAGGAGATACGGTTTTTCGTATAATACAGAAGTATATTGAAGATTTGAGAAAAGATGCGAAAGAAACACGCAATGAAGTAGACATGATGCATTGCAATTTTCTTGTACAGATTTTGGAGCTTCTTGAACACAATGAATTTTTGACGGTACAGTCACAGAAGATAAGAGACTTTTATATGTACATGGCAAAGGAGTATCCATATCTTGCCTTTACATTTAAAGGTCGTATAAAGTCTTTGATTCGTGCCGAGGAAAAGTTCAACGGTTATATTGTTGAGTATATTTATGATTATTATATGAAAAACAGGAAATTTCCGCCTGTTTCGGACCTCAAAAACAAATTAAGCTGTTTTAGGGATATAATAGCGTACAGAATTGTTATTTCAATGCCTAAATGTCATTTGAAGCAGGGAGAGGATAAGGATGAACAAGAGATAAAAATTTTGTATGAGATAGCAAATATTCTTCTTGGTTTTTTGGAGGAAAGAGGTTTTACGGCAGAACCGGTAAGAGGTGTGGCAGTGAGTCATTCAAAACTGCTTAACGATGACGTAAGACCATATTACAGAGATTATATATCAGATGACAAAAGCAGTGAGTATCAATCACTTCACATCACATTTTTTGATAATATTGCACGCTGTTTTATGGAAGTACAGCTTAGAACAAAAACTATGGACGATAATGCAGAGATAGGACCGGCAAATCATTTGGGATATGAAAAAAAGCAGGAGCATGAAAGAGCAAGAAGGGACATGATTCCAAAAGGTGAATGTATTTATTTTGATGAGGCTTATGAAAGAGGCATGAAACTTCAGCAGCTTGAACTTTCAAAACTTGATGTAAATATGTTTGCGGCGGTAAATAACAGTCTGATAAATGATGGCTGCGGTCTTTATCGAGGAAGACAGATTCTTCCGTATGAGCATTTGTCGAGGTTTCAAAATGACCTGAGAAGTTAAAAAGGAGAGGAGAAGATTGTGTATGAGAAAAGGAAGTTTTAAAAAGATGCTGTCGATTTTTATAGCGACAACTATGATGATTACAGGTTTAGCTTCAGGAACTGTAAAAAATTAACAGGCCGCTGCAGCGGCGAAAAAGGCAGGGGTAAGTTTTAAAAGTGCCGCTTATACTGTGTAGGAGGGCAAAACACTTGCACTTAAGGGCAGGATTACAAGAAAAATCAGGTTAAAGGAGCTAAAAAGTATACATCAAAAACCATTCAGACAAAAGTGAAAGTTGTGGCAAAGGAAGTTGACAAGTATTGTTTAAATGATGAGATGTATGTCATTATAAATATTCACTGGGACAATGGCTGGTGGGGAATGTTTGGTGATGTTAATAAAAAGACCGTATACCTTTTAAGTAGAGGGTATACGGTCTTTTTTGTCTTTTTGGATATTAAATTTTTTACTATTTTGATAAAAGTTTATATGTCTATAAAATTAAAATGATTTTATTTCATGTATTCAGGTGTGACATCTCTTCCCATGCCTGAGAACAGCTTTTTGTCACTTTCTATGGTAGAACCTGATGTTGTAAGCATATTTCCTGTAATTGTTGCACTTGCTCCACCAGAGAATGCAGCTTCACCATCATTTGTGATAAGTGCACGTCCGGCAGCAAGACGGACATTTGCTTCAGGATTTATATATCTGAAGAATGCAATTGTTCTTAATATGTCATTTTCTGAGAGCTGTTCAAGATTTTCAAGCGGTGTGCCGGGGATTGGCATCAAAGCGTTGATAGGAATAGACATGATACCTAATTCGGCAAGTGAAACTGCCATATCAAGTCTGTCTTCCCAAGTCTCACCCATACCGATTATGCCTCCTGAACAGACACAAAAGCCTTCTTCCTGAGCAGCTTTGATAGTTGCAATTTTTTCATCATATGTATGAGTTGTACATATATTCGGAAAGTTCCTTCGTGATGTTTCTATATTGTCATGGTAGCTTGTAACGCCAGCTTCATGGAGTCTGTGGAACTGTTCTTTAGTGAGAAAGCCAAGAGAAGCACATAAATCAAGTTTGCATTCTTTGTGCATTGTTTCATATGCATCTATAGCTTTTTCAAAATCTTCACCAGAAAGGCTTCTTCCTGCTGTAACTATAGCAAAGCGGTCAACACCTTCTTTTTCATTTGCAAGAGCCTCGGCAAGTATTTTTTCTTTTGGAAGAAAGTCATATACTTCACAGTTTGTGTGATTGTGAGCAGACTGCGCACAGTATTTACAATCTTCGCCGCATCTGCCGCTTCGTCCGTTGATTATCGTGCAAAGGTCAACTTTATCGCCACAGAAATATTCACGTATTTTATCAGCACCTTCTAAAAGTTCATTGAGTTCACAGTCGATGAAAAACGACAAATCATCTTCTCTTGTAAGTCTTTTTCCGTTAATTATGTCATCAGCAAGTTTTTTTAAATCCATAATGTGCCTCTTTTCTTTTGTCTTAATAATAAATAGAGCAAACTGTAGAGAAAGTCTGCTCTTTTGTGGGTTAGAGTACTGCTTGAAAAGTATTAAATCAGAGCAGTAACAAGTGTTATTATATAGGTATAAAAAAGAAATGTCAACCTTTAAAAATAAAAGGTTG
>FR887263.1:9903-13801 GCA_000436755.1 Clostridium sp. CAG:253
ACACAGGCTTGGAAAAGGTTGATTATCACACTGTATGGTAAACAGTAAACGGTAATAATATTTTTACTCAGCCGATTTAAGATTTTTTTCTATTTTTCCCAGACATATTAGGCATGTTGGTACAATATACAGGCAGGCAAAAATCCATGCGGTCTGGTCGGCAAAACATATTGCATTAAATTTGAAAATCGGTACGAACACGAGACTTACAAATATACGCGCAATCATTTCAACAGCACCGGAAAAAACAGCTCTGCCTGCATATCCAAGACCCTGCACACTCATTCGGCAGACATTTAGTATTCCAAGTGCCCAGAAGAAACATCCGAGACATGCAAGATATTTGCCCGATGCATCCAAAACTGCTGTTGCATTACGGCTTATAAACAATAAAGATAATGTCCTTCCAAAAAGAATGAGTATGCATCCTGAAATAAGCCCATAACATACACCTATCGTTACACCTTTTTTTAGACCCTCTTTAATTCGCTTAAGATTTCCGGCACCGAAGTTTTGGCTGCAAAATGTAGATGCTGCTGTTGCAATCGCATCGAAAGGACACATAAGGAACTGCTTGATACGCATACCTGCCGTAAATCCGGAGATATATGTACTTCCAAGACCGTTGTTTGCAGACTGCATAACCATGCTGCCTATAGCGGTGATGGAATATTGAAGTCCCATCGGAACACCCATCACTATCATCTGTTTTGTTGTATCTGACTTTATACGGCAGTGTTCTTTAGATATACACAAAATGGGAAATTTCTTTATTATATATACAAGGCAGAGAAGTCCGCTTACACCCTGTGACATTATTGTTGCGAGTGCCGCACCTGATACACCTAGTTTAAAAACAATGATAAACGTAAGGTCAAGTATTATATTTAAAATACTTGAGAAAACAAGAAAAAGGAATGGTGTTTTACTGTCACCGACAGCTCTTAACAGTCCTGATAAGAGATTATATAAAATTGTAAAAGGTATTCCTAAAAATATAATGAAAAGATATGAATATGCATCGGCAAAAATATTTTCAGGAGTAGACAGAATATGTAATATGTTTGGACAAAGAATAGCACAGGCGGTTGTTATAACCGCTGCGAAAAGTATTGAGAGAAAGCCTGCATGAAAAATGGCTTCTTTCATTTTCTGAATATTTTTTGCACCAAAATGTTGGGATACCGGAATTGCAAAACCACAGCAGATTCCCATACAGAAACCGAGCACGAGAAACTGAACGCTTGAAGATGCTCCTACACTGGCAAGTTTTTCTTCTCCGAGATATTGTCCGACAATTGCGGTATCTATCATATTATATGTCTGTTGAAAAAGATTGCCAAGAAGCAGTGGGATGGCAAAACTAAAAAGATGTTTCCATATGTTCCCTTCAGTCATATCTTTTGTCATTATAAAACCTCCTAAAAAGCAATTTAAAAGAGCTTCAAATTTTGAAACTCTGTCTGAATGTAATATAAGTATAATGAAGCAATCCGTGGCATTAGTATATTAACATTATTATTAGCAGGATTCAAGATTTGGTTTTGAAAATCTAAATATATATTATGCGGTTGACTGTAATTTTTCAATGAATTATACTTATCTAAAATTGAGATATTCTAATATAAAACAGTAACAGCGGAGGAAAACAAATGACTAAGAAGCAGCGTGCTTTAGAGATAATAGACAGATTAAAAAAAGAGTATCCTGATGCGGACTGTACACTCGATTATAATGAGGCATGGAAATTGCTGGTAAGTGTAAGGCTTGCCGCACAATGTACAGATGCTAGAGTGAATGTGGTTGTAAAAGGACTTTTTGAAAAATATTCGAGTGTAGAAGCACTTGCGGATGCGGAAGTTTCAGATATTGAAGATATAGTAAGACCATGTGGTCTTGGAAAAAGCAAAGCGAGAGATATAAGTGCATGTATGAAAATGCTGCGTGACGATTATGATTGTAAAGTTCCTGATGATTTTAATGAGCTTTTAAAACTTCCGGGGGTTGGAAGAAAGAGTGCGAATCTGATAATGGGTGATGTATTTAAGAAACCTGCTATAGTTACTGACACACATTGCATACGCCTTGTAAACAGGATGGGACTTGTTGACGGAATAAAAGAGCCTAAAAAGGTTGAAATGGAATTGTGGAAAATAATACCGGGAGAAGAGGGGAGTGACTTTTGCCACAGACTTGTATGGCATGGTCGTGAGATTTGTACGGCAAGGACAATGCCGCATTGTGAAAGATGTGTGTTGGAAGATATTTGCAAGAAAAAGATTTAATAAGTAGCAAATTTGCGGTGTTTTTTTATTCAAAATAGTTATTTTTTATCATTAGTAACATTTGTTACGGAAATTACAGGAAAAATGTGGTATTACTATGATGCAGGTGATAAAAATTTAGTATTTTATTTTCGTTTAATGAAAATACTAATAAAAACAGCAAATGCATACATATGTGTGCATGACAGGAGGTTTATCATGGTAAAAGAAGTAAATATAAGAAAAGTGGCAGTAATCGGCTGTGGTTTTGTTGGTTCTACGTCTGCGTATACATTGATGCAGAGCAGTCTTTTTTCGGAGATGGTTCTTATAGATGCGGACAGGGCGAGAGCCGAGGGAGAAGCACTTGATATAAAGCATGGTCTTCCGTTTACAAAACCTATGAATATATATGCAGGAGATTACAGTGATATTGCGGATGCGGCAATTATTGTTATTACAGCAGGTGCAGCTCAAAAGCCGGGAGAAACAAGACTTGACCTTGTAAAAAAGAATACTGCAATTATGAAATCAATAATAGGAGAGATTAAAAAGCAGAATTGTCAGGGAATTTTACTAATAGTATCAAATCCAGTGGATGTGCTTACAAATGTTGCACTTAAAGCAAGTGGATTTCCTGAGAACAGAGTAATTGGTTCAGGAACAGTGCTTGATAGTGCAAGACTTAAATATCGTCTTGGAGAACATCTTTCTGTTGACAGTAGGAGCGTACATGCATTTATCGTAGGAGAACATGGTGACAGTGAAATTGCAGTATGGAGCAGTGCAAATGTTTCGGGGATTGCAGTTGACGATTTCTGCGAGATGAGAGGTCATATAAATCATGATAAAAATATGCGTGCAATAGCCGAGCAGGTTAAAAACAGTGCATATGAGATAATTGAAAAGAAGAAAGCTACCTATTATGGTATAGGAATGGCTGTAAAGAGAATTTGTGAAGCTATAGTAAGAGATGAAAAATCAATACTTCCTGTATCAAGTATGATACATGGTATATACGGAATTGATGATGTCGTTCTGAGTATGCCGGCAATAGTCGGCAAAGATGGTGTCGAAACATTGGTTCCGATAAGCATGAGCAGTGATGAAGTAGAAAGGCTTAAAGACTCTGCAAAAACACTTAAGGAAGTTTTAGAACAGGCTGAGTAGATAAGAAATGTCGGTGACTGTCATATATTAATGGTATTTTGCTGTTTGTGTCTAAGACGCAGACAGCAATAGTATATATAATGTTATTTTGAGTTTCCCCATTTTTTTGAGAAACTAAATCATCTGCAAAATAAAAAAGCAAAAACACTGCACTAATGTTATAATTAAATCACGACAAAACAAATAAAACAAAGGAGTGTTTTTGCATGATTAATTATAACAGATTAGGATATGAACTTAAACGGAATTTAGCAAATTTCTCAGAAAAAATTTCAAACGGATTGAAACAACCACAAAGCAAATTTCTTTTACAGATGCTTTATGGTATTTTAGCAGGAAACAAACTTCATTTGAGCGAAATTGCCCGCTCTTTAAACGAAAATATTACACTCAAGAAAACCATTGACAGACTTTCAAGAAATTTGTCTGCCTTTAAGCAAAAGGAAACGGTTATGAAAAACTAT
>FR887264.1 GCA_000436755.1 Clostridium sp. CAG:253
ATCTGCATGACTTTCCTGCCAATATGTCCTGCCCCTATAATACCAAGTGTTTTACCGTTTACCTCAACATGTGGCACCTGAAGATTTCCTGTAAAATTGTCATGGTTTCCACATGCCAGCATCTTCATCTGTACCTGCATTGCAGAACTCAAATTCAATATCATCATGATTGCAGTATGTGCTACACGTTCTGTACTATATGATGGAATATTACAGACTGTAATCCCCTTCTTTCGTGCTGCATCAAGATCAATATTATTATATCCTGTACCTGCCTCACAAATCAGTTTAACAGATTCCGGAAATCTCTGTATCATTTCTTCACTCACAGCCATCTCCTTTGTCACAATGATTTCTGCATCCTGAATACGTTCTAACAACTGCTTTTCGGTTGTATCATCATATACTGTAACATTAGAAGATAAAATGGAAAAATCCAACTTACCATCAAAATTCATTTTCTTTGCATTTAATACCACACATTTCTCGTTCATATCTATTTCTCCCATTATCCTTATAAATTCTATTGATTGAATATCTAATAATTTTCTAAATTTTACATAGCTACACATGACATAATTACGCTATAAGTATATCATGGAATCTGCATAACACGCAATGCCGTATACTCTCTCAAATACATTCCTCTACGCATCTCATCTATTCCATTATATAGATTATGCTTTGAAAAGATATCTTTAATTTCAGCTATTTGAAGCCATCTTGGTTCCATACCTGCTTGCCTTTCTTCCTCCGTTTGTTTTATTTGAGTTGTACCTACTGCTTTGCAGATAAAATACTTATTAACCCATTTCCAATTTTCATAGTATTCATCAATTTCTAACAAAAAACGCAAAGGTTCCACTTCTATACCTGTTTCTTCAGCAATTTCTCTAATACAACACTCTTCATCACTTTCATTATCTTCCACACCTCCGCCCGGAATCATCCACTGATTTGTTTTTGTTTCATATGAAAGCAACATATGTTCCCTATCTATAACTATACCTCTACAAGCGGTTCTGGTTTCATCCCAACTCCCCAAATAATTTTCGCCAACAATATCTATAATTTTCACTTTCGTCCTCCTTAATTCATATCTTGTTCCAGTAAAATTTCGCCTGTATTTGTAGAAATACCAAGATTTCCCTGAAAATCAACATCGGTCACATGAACAATTTCTTCTTTTGTCTGTAAAACGATTTTGCCACTATATGTTTTAGGTATTTTAATTAAAAACTGAGCATCCTTCTTTAGATCTATCATTGTTTTCTGAGCTCGTTGTTTTTGTTCTCTGTCTGTTATTTTTCTTTGAACCGCTAATGGCAGACTTGCGATCATTTCCTGACAAATCGTTTTAAATGCTGTATAGTCAAATATTTCTATATCTGGCAATGATATTTCAAGGGC
>FR887265.1 GCA_000436755.1 Clostridium sp. CAG:253
TCGAGTGATAGCGGTTTGAAAAATGGGGAAACTCAAAAATGTTATAAATTGACTTTTTGTGTTGGCAATGTTAATATAATCAAAATGGAATAGAACAATGGTACATTCAAAAGAAAGAGAAGAATATAGTGTATTATCATGGTACAGAAATTGAAAGAGGAAGAAAGGCTGTTAAAGAGCAAAAACTTCCAATAAGTACTTCTTCAGTCAAGAGAGAACAATGGCTTGGTGATGGCTGGTATTTTTATGAGTATGAGAGAGATGCATATAAGTGGATATTTGATATGCATCGTTCTAATATAAAGAAAAATAAATATTCAAATAGTAAAAAATTGTTATGTAAATTTACAATTTTGGGGTGTGAATTAGAGAGAAATGAAGAAAGGGAGTTTACAAATTTTAATCCTGAGCATTTTAAAATATTTGAAATTGTTAAAGATAAATTAGTAGAGCTTGAAGGACACGAGGTAAGAGAAGGAGATGTTTTTAATTATCTTTTTGAAATATTAAAATATAAAGATAATTACGACTTAGTCCGTAGGAGTATTCCTATGGGAAAGAGAATTACATATCCGTGTCTTAGGACAGAAAAAAGACAGCAACTTCAGATATGTGTAAAAAAAAGAGAAATTATAACAAATATAACTGATTTGAATAATAATATTGATGAAGAAAAATATATAGATATTAGGGAAAGTAATGAAAACAAGATTATCAATATTGATTTTAAGAATTTAGGGAGGGAAGATTGTCATGATAAATGGAATAGATTTAAGAGATGAACTTAATAGAATTGAAGAACATTTTAGCAATCTTACTGTTGAGCAATACAATATTAATAAGAAAAAAATTGATTTTGGAAAAGTTAAGTTTGCGTGCGATAGCAGTTATGTAAAGGCATTTGATGAATTAACATTGCAAACGAAATTTAATGTAGAAGATAATATTGATCAAGAGGATTTAGGGGTATTCGGATTATCAGAGAATAGAATAGGAGCGGCATAATATGTCAGATAAGCAGGGAGCAATTAAGTTTTTAGACTATAGGGTTTCAAAAGTTGAGTTTTATTTAAATAAAACAGAAAAGCAATCTAATGAATTGAATGTAGAGGTCAGTTCGGATAAAGAGGTTGATAAAGAATTAAAAAATATGTTGGTTGAACTGAATGTTGAAATTGGAGATAAAGATGAAAGTCCGTTTTTTATGAGTATTTGTTTAGAAGGACTATTTGAATTATCACAAGATTATTTAGATTATGATATTAATCTATTTTATTCAAATGCTTTATCGATTTTGTATCCGTATGTGAGGGCTATTGTATCTACATACACAGCTGGAGCAAATATAAAGCCGGTAATTCTTCCGACAATTAATATAAAAAAGATGTTAAAATAAAATCTTTGAAAAATAGTCGAAACGTTTTCTGCCATATAGACTAAGTGGTTTATATGGCAGAATTTTTATGATATAAGGAAAAATTGGTATGAAACATAAAATAAGTTTAGAACAAATAGAAAAATTTATATCAAAAAGTAAAGACAAAGCCATTGCAGAAAAATTTACGGCAGGAATTGACTCATATAAAATATTGTGTGACTACATAAGTGAAAAAATGGAATTGGGGGAGTTTGTTCCTATAAAAAGTAGTGGCTCAAATGGAAAAAGACCATCACTTTACAATGCATATTGGCAGATTGAAGAGGAAAAAGATAACAGAGAGTTTGATGATGAATTAAACTTTAAATTATCAGCAAAAATCAGCACAGAATATTATAAAAAGCATACTGAACAATATAAAAAAGACAGAAATGCCGTACTTAAATTAAGTGAGTTTTTGAAAAATGACAGCGAAAAACAAAAGCTTGAAAAAGCAGAGTCTGTAAATGAGCGCAGTTTTGAGATATGGAATGATGAAAAGTTTATAAAAGGTGACAGTGAGAACAAAAGTAAGAATGAAAACAGAGGCAGAGGAAAAAGGATACTAAAAAATCTTGGGCTTGATTTTTCGGATTTGAATGTATATGAAACACCGGAACCTTTTGTTAGTTATACATTTGACAGACTGGTTCCGCAAAATGTACTTATTATTGAAAATAAAGATACATTTTATACTATTAGAAAATACATGCAGGATACCGGAAAGAATGTGATATTAGGTGAAAAATTTGGAACAATTATTTATGGTTCAGGTAAAAAAGTCATAGCTTCATTCAGGGATTTTGAATATACAGCCGAGAAATATCTTGCGCATAGAAAAAATAAATTTTTATATTTTGGGGATATGGACTACGAGGGGATAGGCATTTATGAAAAACTTGTGGAAATTTTTAAGGAAAAAAGCACAGAGGGTATAATTGCTGAAAAAATGATGGTCGAACCATTTAAGGAAGCATACATAAGAATGTATGAAAAGGCTGAAAGGGTTGGAATGGACAGACTTCCGGTTACAAAAGAAAAACAGAACAGAAATATTGGTCAGACATTTGCTTCATATTTTGGAAGTGAAATGTGGGAAAACTTTGAAAATCTTCTGATGACTGAGAAATATATTCCGCAGGAGATAATAAATATTTGGGATTTTGAATAATTTTTTAAATTCGTAACATATGTTACGGATTTTTTTATGGTATTACTGTATTATAGTCAATGTCAAAAGAAAAACTAAAAGTTTGTGTTACAATATATATAAGAAAGGAAAAATATGGAAAATAAAATGTTTTGTTTTCAATGTGAACAGACAGCGGGCTGTTCGGGATGTACAGGAAATGCAGGAGTATGTGGAAAAACAGCAGAAACAGCAAATCTTCAGGATGAACTTACCGGGGCATTGATAGGTCTTGCAAAAGCATGCGAAAGTAATCCACATGATGAGAGTGTTACGGATATTATTGTAGAAGGACTGTTTACAACAATAACAAATGTCAATTTTAATGATGAAACTATCAGAAAAATTACAGAAAAAGTCAGAAAAAAGAAATATGAGGTTGTTCCAAATTGCAGCGTATGTACAGCAAAGTGTGGGAACACGGATGATTATGATGTTACAAAAATCTGGAATGAACAGGAGGATATACGTTCACTTAAATCACTTATTCTTTTTGGTATAAGGGGTATGGCGGCATATGCATATCATGCAAATGTACTTGGCTATAGAGATAATACGGTGAATGATTTCTTTATAAAAACATTGTGCATACTAGGCTATGACTTAAATAAGGATGATCTTCTTCCTGTTGTTATGGAAGTTGGAGAAGTAAATCTCAAATGTATGGAACTGCTCGATAAAGCAAATACTGAAACTTATGGAACACCGACACCGGTAAAAGTTCCTCTTACAGTTGAGAAAGGTCCGTTTATCGTGATTACCGGACATGATTTGTATGATCTTAAACAGTTGTTGGAACAGACAAAAGACAAGGGAATAAATATTTATACGCATGGTGAGATGCTTCCGGCTCATGCATATCCTGAATTAAAGAAATATTCTCATCTTAAAGGAAATTTTGGAACTGCATGGCAAAATCAGCAGAAGGAATTTGAAAATATTCCGGCACCGGTATTATTTACAACAAACTGCCTTATGCCTGTTAAAGAAAGCTATTCCGACAGAGTATTTACAACGGAAGTGGTATCATATCCTGAGATGATTCATATTGGTGTGGATAAAGAGTTTACACCTGTTATCGAAAAGGCACTTGAATTGGGTGGTTACGATGAAGATAAAAGTTTTACCGGCATAAACGGCGGTCATGAAGTGATGACAGGATTTGCACATGGAACTGTCTTGTCTGTTGCTGACAAAGTTATTGAAGCTGTCAAGAATGGAGATATAAAGCATTTCTTCCTTGTGGGAGGATGCGATGGAGCAAGAACGGGGAGAAATTATTACACAGAATTTGTTAAGCAGACTCCGAAAGATTCTGTTATACTTACATTAGCATGTGGAAAATACAGATTTAACGATATTGATTTAGGTGAGATTGCAGGACTTCCAAGAATTATGGATATGGGACAGTGTAATGATGCTTTCAGTGCTATAAAAGTTGCGACAGCTCTTGCTGATGCGTTTGAATGTTCGGTAAATGAACTTCCGCTATCTATCGTACTTTCGTGGTATGAGCAGAAAGCGGTGTGTATTTTACTTACACTTCTTCATCTTGGAATAAAGAATATACATTTAGGACCAACACTTCCGGCATTTGTATCGCAGGGTGTGCTTGATATTCTTGTTGAAAATTTTGGAATTTCACCTATAGGTTCACCGGAGGAAGATTTGAAAAAATTCCTCAAATAGGAGACGGATATAAGAGGCAGATATATGGATAAAGATGAAAATGACAGTATAATACAGGCATTGAGCAAATCGGCACTTTGCAAAGAATTTGCACAGGATGAACTCTTATCTTTATTAGAAGAAAACAATACAGAGATAAAAAAATACGAGAAGGGAAGTTTTGTATTTGAAGAGGGTGACGTACCCGACAGACTTTATGTGCTGATATACGGTTTGGTTGAAGTTTCAAAACTAACTTTTTCGGGGAAGAAGATTTTGATAACAACTATTGAAAATCCCGGAGATATGTTTGCGGAAGTTTATATGTTTATGGGAAAAAGCAAGTATGACATGTCGGCGCAGACTGGAGAAGAGTCGTTGATACTAAGTATTTCGAGTGAGTTTTTTGAGAATATATCGTATAATACTAATGCTTTAGCTGCGGAAAAGATAAGAAAAAATCTTATGAGTATATTTGCAATGAAAGCATATAATCTAAGCGGCAAGGTAAGATTGCTCGGATGTGGCAGCATAAGGGAAAAAATTTCACTTTATCTTATTGAAAATCAGACACCGTCAGGTGAGATAGCAAAAAATCCTTCAAGGGAGGAACTTGCAGATTATCTTAATGTGACAAGACCTTCTCTTTCAAGAGAACTTGGAAATATGGAAAAAGAAGGCATCATCAGGCTTGATGGCAGAAAGATAGTTATTGTGTCGCAGGAAAAACTTGAAGAGTATTTATAAAAACTTGAGACCATTAAAAGTTTAAAATAAAAATATTGGAGGAATAAAATTATGGCAGAGCCTATGAAAAACATTGAAAATCAAAGGTACTTATACTCAAGGATGAGATTTCCTACGCAGATGGACAGGTTGTGAGCAAAACACTTGTATAAAATGATGCGGTAAGTGAGACGTTGTTTGTATTTTAGAAAGGAAGAATAAAATGATACGCAAGATAGTTCATATAGATGAAGAAAAATGTAACGGTTGTGGTGCGTGTGCTAATGCGTGCCACGAGGATGCGATTGCTATGATTGACGGAAAGGCAAGGCTGATTAAAGATGATTATTGTGATGGTCTTGGAGACTGTCTGCCTGCATGTCCTATGGATGCAATTGAAATTATAGAGCGAGAGGCAAATGAATATGATGAGGCGGCTGTCAAGGCTAGGATCGCCGCAAAAAAAATGGCTGAGAATGCAAAAAAGAACGGTGCACCTGTTCATGTCTGTCCGGGCAGCATGGCAAGAAGTTTACAGCATGCACAGACGGAAAATGCTATAGAAAAAGACTGCAGTAACGCAGATACAGGAAACGGCAACTGGAAACCTGTAAGCAGATTAAGCCAGTGGCCGGTTCAGATAAAACTTGTTCCGACATCTGCACCGTATTTTGATGGGGCTAATCTTTTGGTGGCAGCAGATTGTACAGCGTATGCCTATGCAAATTTTCATGAGGACTTTATCAAAAATCACATTACGCTTGTCGGATGTCCTAAACTTGATGATATTGATTACAGTGAGAAGCTTATTGAGATAATTAAGAATAACGACATAAAGAGCGTGAAAATAGTCCGTATGGAAGTTCCATGCTGCGGAGGTCTGCAAAATGCAGTTGTAAATGCCTTAAAGAACAGCGGTAAGATGATTCCGTGGCAGGTTGTGACGATTTCATGTGACGGAAAAATTTTAGAAAGCGTATAAGATGATACAAGGGTCAAAAGCAGATAGCAATGTATGTTTACATACAAATTGCTATCTGGTGGCTTGACCCGCCAAACACCGACAAGTAGCAGATTTGCTTGCAAATATGCGGGATTGGAGGTGTTTGCAGGATTGCGAAAATTGCATAGCAATGAAGCAATCCGTAGCATTGGGCAGGGGAAAATGCCGGAACCCGAATTTGTTCATTATTGATAAATTTTTCTCAATAATGTTATTGACAACTATTCTCGATTAGATTATACTAACGCATGGATGAATGATAATCAACAAAAGAGATTAAGAAAGAGGATGATATGATGCCATTATCAATGATAGCTGAAGGACAGCCTAGCGTAATAAAAAAAATAGGCGGTAAAGAAGAAACACGCAGATTTTTAGAAAATCTTGGTTTTGTTGTGGGTGGAACAGTTACTGTTATTTCACAGATTGGTGGAAATATGATAGTAAATGTCAAGGATGCCAGAGTTGCCATCGGTAAAGATATGGCAAATAAGATCATGGTCTAGAAAGGGGAAAATGATGAAAACATTGAAGGAAGTTAAATGTGGCGAAACTGTAAAAGTTACAAAACTTACAGGAGTAGGAGCGGTAAAGAGACGCATCATGGACATGGGAATTACCAAAGGTACTGATGTTCTTGTAAGAAAAGTCGCACCACTTGGTGATCCTATTGAAGTGACAGTAAGAGGTTATGAGCTTTCACTGAGAAAAGCAGATGCAGAAATGATTGAAGTTGAGTAATTTTAAGGCTCAAATTTTTTTTGGTCACGGGTTAGCTTGTACTAATTACAGCAAGTGAATACAAATTTGGTATAGGCAGTCAAAACCAAATGTAGTAGTAAATAATTTTGGCACATATATGGTTGATGGATTATACATTATACATATAAAATCATATGTGCGGATTGGAGAGAAAAAATGTCAATTAAAATTGCATTAGCAGGTAATCCTAACTGCGGAAAAACAACATTATTTAATGCACTGACAGGTTCAAACCAGTATGTAGGTAACTGGCCTGGTGTTACAGTGGAAAAGAAAGAGGGAAGATTAAAGGGAAATAAAGATGTGACAGTAGTCGATCTTCCCGGTATTTATTCATTATCCCCATATACTCTTGAGGAGGTTGTTTCAAGAAATTATCTTATTGATGAGAAACCTGAAGTCATTTTGAATATCATCGATGGAACAAACCTTGAAAGAAACCTTTATCTTACAACACAGCTTACAGAAATCGGAATTCCTGTTTTAATAGCTGTAAACATGATGGACGTTGTTCGTAAGAACGGTGACCAGATAAATATTAAGAAACTTGCAGAGGAAACAGGTTGTGAGGTTGTTGAAATTTCAGCACTTAAAGGTGAGGGAATCGTTGAGGCAGCTGAGCAGGCAGTTAAACTTGCAGGTAAGAAAGTGGCAGTTCCTAAGCATTCTTTTGAAGCTAAGGTAGAAGATGCCCTTAAAGATATTGAGAGCATTGCACTTGGTTCAGTAGAGGAGTCACAGAAACGCTGGTTTGCAATTAAGCTTTTTGAGAACGATGAGAAGGTTGCAGAGAAGTTAAATCTTTCAGACAATGTTCTTAAAGAGATTGCTGAAATTAACAAAAATGTAGAAGATGAGCTTGATGACGATACAGAAAGTATCATCACAAATGAGAGATATACATTTATCACATCTATCATTAAGGATTGTATTAAGAAAAAATCAGCAGGAAAGCTCACAACATCGGATAAGATTGATAAAATTGTTACAAACAGAATACTTGCACTTCCTATATTTGCAGCAATTATGTTTGTAGTTTATTACATAGCAGTATCATCACTTGGTGGAATTGTTACAGACTGGACAAATGATACACTCGTAGGTGCATGGATTCAGCCGGCAGTACAGGGATTTTTGGAAAATGTCGGTGCAGCAGACTGGCTTGTATCACTTGTAGTTAACGGTATTATCGGAGGTCTTGGTGCTCCTATCGGATTCGCACCTCAGATGGCTATTGTATTCTTCTTCCTCTCACTTCTTGAGGATTGCGGATACATGGCAAGAATCGCATTCATCATGGATAGAATTTTCCGCAAATTTGGTCTTTCTGGAAAGAGTTTCATTCCGTTCCTTATCGGTTCAGGATGTGGTGTTCCGGGAATCATGGCAACACGTACTATCGAGAATGACAAAGACCGTCGTATGACGATCATGACAACAACGTTTATTCCTTGTGGTGCAAAACTTCCTGTTATTGCACTTATCGCAGGATATTTGTTAAACGGATGCTGGTGGCTTGCACCACTTATGTACTTCGTTGGTATAATCGTAGTTATCGTTTCTTGTATTATTTTAAAGAAAACATCACTTTTTGCAGGTGATCCGGCACCATTCGTTATGGAGCTTCCACAGTACCATATTCCTTCACTTAAAGGTGTACTTCTTCATGTATGGGAGAGAGTATGGGCATTCCTTAAGAAAGCGGGAACAATCCTCTTCCTTTGCTGTGCAGTTATGTGGTTCCTCGGAACATTCGGTATCCAGAACGGAACATTCGGTATGGTAGATACAGAATCTTGTTTCCTTGCTTCAATCGGTGGAGCTATCGCTTGGATTTTCAAGCCACTCGGATTTGGAACATGGCAGGCAGTTGCATCATCACTTTCAGGATTTGTTGCAAAAGAGGGTATCGTATCAACAATGGGTGTGCTCAGCGGACTTGGCGAAGTAGAAGAATATGCAGCATCAATGCATGATCAGTTTGCACAGTTCTTCCCAACAGGAATCGCAGCAGTATCATTCCTTATGTTCAACCTTTTCGATTCACCTTGTCTTGCAGCTATCTCAACAATGGCAAGAGAGATGAAATCAAAGAAATTTGTAGTATTTGCACTTATATTCCAGAATGTATTAGCATATTGCATAGCACTTATGGTATATCAGATTGGCGGACTTATCACAGGTTCAGTAGCATTCGGACCTGCAACAGTAGTAGCATTTATCGTAGCAATAGTAATACTTTACTTCCTTTTCCGTCCGGACCCAAACAAGAAGAGGGAATATAAGACAGCAGCAGGAGAAGCTTAAAAATAACATAAAGTGATTTTTAGATAAGCGGAGTTTTTACAATGCATACTAATTTAGAAGTTAAACCGGTTGATGTGGTTATCTTAATTGTTCTTGCAATTATGTTAGTGTTAGCGATAAAGATAATAATAGGTTTTTTTAAAGATAAATAGACAGTTAACAACAAAGAGATGAGAGGTGGGGAATCATACTATGGCGATGGCAGTGATGGAACAAAAGAGAAAGATACAGGAATCACAGAATTATCAGCGTACAAAAATGCAGAAAGATATGGTGATACAACGTCTTAAAGATGATGGGTGTCGTATAACAAAGCAGCGTCTTATGTTACTTGACATTATATTGGAAGAAGACTGCTCATGCTGCAAAGAGATATATTACAAGGCGGCAAAACAGGACGGCAGGATAGGCACTGCCACCGTATATAGAATGGTTAACAAACTCGAGGAAATCGGGGCTATCAGCAGAAAAAATATGTATAAGATAGCCTGCGGTTCCGGGTGTGAAGTTGAAAATGCCTGCACTATTGAGTTTGATGATGATACGGTTGTTGAGTTGTCGGCAAAAAAATGGCATCAGGTTATAAAGGCGGGACTTGCGGCATGCGGTTATCCAACTGATTTAAATGTGCGCAGTGTTATTGCAAAATCATGCCAGTGCGGAAAGTAGAAAGTAAAAAGAATGCAGTTTTGTCTTTACAAGATTGCATTCTTTTTGTTTTTTATTTTTATATTTAAGCAGTTGTTTCTTAATATAAAATAATTATTTTCTGAATTTCTGTGGAGAAATTCCCTTTATTTTTTTGAATTGTCTAGAAAAATGTTCAAGGTTTTCATAACCGCAAGTGGCTGCAATTTCAGAGATAGAGCTGTTGCTTCCCTGCAAAAGTCTTGCAGAATGTTCTATTCTTGCTTTTATAATGTCCTGGTGAACTGATATTCCAAATAGTTTTTTATAGGTATGCTGAAAATAAGATGTGCTTAGTCCTAGTTTAGCTGCAATTTCGTCTGCACCGGATGGGACATATTCATAATTGTAAATATGCTGTCTTAGCTCTGAAAATTCGTCAAAATACTTGTCAAAAGCAGAACCGGAATTTATTGTAGTCCTGTAAATATCGCTGAATTTATGAAAAAGAGTTTCGGCTTTGCTGCTCATAATATATTCGTGCTGATCGCCTTCGTTAAAATATTCTATAAACAAATCGGCAATCATATCGGTTATTATCTTCGGAGTAGAAAGCGTGATTGGTGTATTAAAAGGAATTTCAAGTTTCTCAAAAAAATTGTCATAATTGTCAAAGTCAAAATGAATCCAGTCATTTATAAAACAGTCATCAGAATTTTCTGATTTAATATGCCTGTAAATCTGAGGTTTATTCTTTTCGTATAAGATAAAAGTATTTTCGGGAACTTTTATGTAATGCCCGTCTTTCATTATTTCAGTTGGCCTGCGCAGATACAATAATAAATAATCACCTGAGCCGGTTGGACGTTCTACACAAAAGCCGGGACAATTTTGAAAATGGTATCCTATTAATTTTATTTTAATCATAACCTATCCTCCGAAACACAAAAATTAAATCTGGAAAGTATACATTAAGTTGTCACAATTTAATACTTAACGTCTTTTTTATTATAAAATAAAAAGCGAAAAAAATCAAATATATGACAACTAATATCATGGACTTGCGTATAAAAAGTTTATATAATCATACTTATCAAATTAAATACAAATGCACTGTTGTTGTATAAAATGCCGAAAAAACTTCCTCTCGTAAACTGTTTTTATTTTGGTAAAGTACAATATATGTGCATTGTATTTAATATTTAAATATAACTAAAAAGTTCAAATGTTATGTTGTTTTGGAGAAACAATACAAATTTAAAAGAAAAGAGGATGTGTATGAGATTAAGTAAGAAGAAAATTTTGGCATTATGCATGAGTGGTGCACTCATTTTGTCTTCAGTACCAGGTGTGTATATGGAGAGTACTGCGGCAAATAAAAGCAGCGTAGCTGTCGTAAAGTTAAGTGAAACAAACTTAAAACTTGTAAAAGGTAAACAAAAAAAGATAAAAGTTACAGTGAAAAATGTAAGCAAACTTAAAAAGGTTACATTTAAGAGTAAAAATAAAAAAATTGCATCTGTAACTTCAAAAGGTGTTGTAAAGGCCGTAAAAGCGGGCAGTACAAAGATTGAAGTTACGGTACGCTATATTCCGAAAAATTCGCAAAAAGTCAGTAAAAAAACATTGAAATGTACAGTGAAAGTTTCAAAACCTGAAGACACAACAGATGTGTTACCGGATGCAGAGGCACAGCCTACAGCTACACCTGTACCGGCAGTTTACGGAGAGGCAGGAAAAGTCAGTGAATATAGTAAAGAAAAAAGTAATTATTCATTGAGCGTTGATGCTTCTGATAAAGTACATGATATAAGTGATATATTATATGGAATATTTATAGAAGATATTAATTTTGCCGCTGACGGAGGCTTGTATGCTGAGATGGTTCAGAACCGCTCATTTGAATTTACAAAACTTGCCTCAGACAACGAAAAACATGCTTGGAACAATGTCGGTGATGTAACTGCAAATGTGGTTAAGGATGATAAGACAGGCTGTCTTAATGTAAACAATCCAAATTATATGGTTATTGAGAATAAATCCGATGAAGAAGCCGGTATTGGGAATAAGGGATTTCTTGACGGCATGTCAATAAAAAAGAATGCAGGATATGATTTTTCTATTTATGCAAAAGGAATTGACGGCTACACAGGTTCTTTAAATGTAAAAATCATGAATGGCAAAGAGGTTGCCGGCAGTGGTACTATTGAAAAGGTGACAAGTGACTGGAAAAAATATGAACTTAAACTTGACTCAAATGTCACATCAAACAGAAATGTAAAATTACAGGTTACAATTCCTAAAGGAAAGATTGCGGTGGATATGGTATCACTGTTCCCACAGGATACATACAAGGGAAGAAAGAATGGTCTTAGAAAAGATCTTGCACAAAAACTTGAAGAACTTCATCCGGGATTTTTGAGATTTCCGGGAGGATGTGTAGTTGAGGGTGCAACTATTGAGACGAGATACAACTGGAAAGATTCCATCGGTGCAGATGCAAGCGGACAGCCGTTTGAATTTAACGGTACATACGGTGATGTTGCAGCAAGAAAACAGGGACAAAATATATGGACTGATGAGTGGGCAACCAATGACCAGAATCCATCATTTATGACATATGGTCTTGGATTTTATGAGTATTTCCAGCTTGCTGAGGATATAGGAGCAATAGGAGTACCTGTTATCAACTGTGGAAAATGCTGTATGGGTCAGTCGAACGGAAACGGTCCTGCACTTGATTCTGCTGAATTCAAACAGTACATTCAGGATGCACTTGACCTTGTTGAGTTTTGTCGTGGAGATAAAACTACAAAATGGGGTAAAATAAGAATTGCAATGGGACATAAGGAACCGTTTGAACTCAAATATATCGGTATCGGAAATGAACAGTGGGGTGATGATTTCTTTAAACATTATGAAGCGTTTGTAGATGCATTCAATGACGCAAAGAAAACAAATCCGGCACTTTACGGTGATATTGAACTTATGTTTACGGCAGGTGTCGATGACGGAGACAGCGGAAAAGATATTTACATGCAGGCATATAATGAAGCTGCAAAATGGCTTAAAGCACATCCTGACAAGACGATAAATGATTTTGCGGGTGCTATTGACCATCATTATTACAATGAACCAAGCTGGTTCTTGACACATACTGATTATTATGACGAAAAGAATTACAGCAGAGATACTGACAATATGACCACATCAACATATGGCGGAGGAATGAATGTATTTCTCGGAGAATATGCGGCACAGTCAAATACATGGAAGGCGGCACTTTCGGAGGCCGCATATATGACGGGACTTGAGAGGAACGGAGACATAGTTAAGATGGCGGCATATGCACCGCTGTTTGGAAATCTCACGGCACTTCACTGGTCACCTGATCTTATATGGTTTAATAATAATACGGTTACAAGTTCGGTTAACTATTATGTACAAAAGATATTTGCAAAAAATGCAGGAACTACTCTGCTGAAATCAGATATGACAGGAGCAACGGTGACATCAAAACCATTTGGTGGAAAAGTTGGTGTAGGTACATGGAATACGGCAGCAAAATTTGATAATGTAAAGGTAGTATCAAAAGATACAGGAAAGATTTTAGGAAAAGAGACATTTACAAAAGCAGCAAACTTTTCAAAATACTGGGAGCAGGCTACAGATGGTGTATGGTCAGTGAAAAACGGAAAGCTTGTACAGTCATCGGATGTGACAAATACAATTACATATGGAAATCAGGGAAGTGTTGCATATTTTGGAAACGGTTCATGGAAGAATTATACATATACTGTTGAGGCTACAAAGATTTCAGGTCAGGAAGGTTTTATGATTCCGTTTTCAGTGGGTGATAAAAATGAAAATTATTTCTGGAATATTGGCGGATGGAATAATACTGTATCATGTTTACAGAAAGTGTCAGGAGGTTCAAAATCCGGACAGCTTGCAGGTACGGTTACAAGCTGTACTATCGCTGATGATGTGAAATACAATATAAAAATAGAAGTAAAGGACAGAAACGTAAAATGTTATCTTGATGGATTACTCTATGTAGACTATACTATACCTGAGACAGAAGGAAGCGAGAGTTATCAGGTTGTAAGTACGGACAAGACAGAAGATGTCATTGTAAAACTTGTAAATGTAACAGGCGCAGACAAAACATTTGCTGTTGATATTGCAAATGCAGGAGAAATATCCGATGAGGCAGATGTGGATGTAGTTGCAGGAAACAGTGAGACTGATGACAATATTCTCGGAAAAGAAGAAATTGTTACATTAAAGAGTGACAAGGTAAGCGGAATAAAGGATAAATTTAATTATACGGTTCCTAAATATTCTGTAACTGTTCTGCGTATTAAGCATAACGGCGACAACTAAAAACAAAGTTATAAAAAATAGGAGGATTTTATGAATTATCGTAATGTTGGAAAATCAGGTCTTAAAGTAAGTGAGATTGCTGTCGGAAGCTGGATGACAGACCTTGCCGGTGATGATAAGGTTAATATTGCAAGAGACACGATAAGACTTGCATATGAAAAAGGCGTAAACTTTTTCGACTGTGCAGATGCCTACAGCGGCGGTGAAGCTGAAAAGTTTTTAGGAAAAATTTTAAATGAATATCCGAGAAACAGTTATGTTGTTTCAAGTAAAGTATTTTTCCCGACAGGCGGCGGAGCAAATGACTGGGGATTATCAAGAAAACATATTTTTGAAAATGTTGACCGTTCGCTGAAAAATCTTAATATGGATTACATAGATTTGTATTACTGCCATAGATTTGATAACACAACACCTATGGAGGAAACTCTTAGGGCATTAAGTGATTTGGTGTCAAAAGGAAAAATTTTATATTATGGTGTCAGTGAAGAGTGGGGAGCAGCAAGACTTGAGGAAGCACAGAGAATAATCGAGAGATATGGTTTATATCCGATGACGGTAGTGCAGCCCCAATATAATATGATAGACAGATATATTGAACATGAAATTATGTCTGTATGTGAAAAATACGGTATAGGAATAACACCATTTTCACCGCTTGCCCAGGGACTTCTGACGGGAAAATATAAAAAGGGAGAGCCTTATCCGGAAGGGTCAAGAGCAACACATCAGGCGGATAAACAGATAAACAATCTTCTTACTGATGAAAATCTTGATAAGGTTGAAAAGCTTACAAAGATAGCTAAGGAGCTCGGAACCAATATGTCGGTGCTTGCACTCAGCTGGATTTTAAGAAAAGAGATTGTATCAAGTGTTATTACGGGAGCAAGCAAGCCATTACAGCTTGAAAACAATTTGGCGGCGGCAGACTTTAGAATTCCTAAGGATGCACTTGATGAGATTGAAAAGATTCTTGATTTTAAAAAGTTTGAAAGACATGTAGGTTAGAGTACTCTTTTGAGAAACAAAGAGTATGATATTGAGAAACAGTTTCAAGAAAAGACAAAATAGACTTTTGTTGATTAAAATTTATCAATAAAGCATAATTAGCTTTGTCGTACCGTGTTTCCTGTTATATAATGTCACAAAAGGCAAAATTAAGGAGGAAATTATTATGTTAGATTGTTTAAAAGCTATTAATTGGAAAAAGACAGGTTTATTTGCAGCAGGAGTTGCATTTGGTACAGCAGGAATCAAGATTCTTTCAAGTGATGATGCAAAGAATGTATATTCAAATTGTACAGCAGCAGTTCTTCGTGCAAAAGACTGTGTTATGAACGTTGTATCAACAGTACAGGAAAATGCAGAAGATATTTATGCTGAGGCAGTAGAAATCAACGAGGAAAGAGCTGCAAAAAAAGAATGCTTTGAAGATGAAGCAGAAGATTTTGAAGAAGTTGATGATGAAGCAGAAAGTGCAGACGCAGAGGCAGCAGCAGAAGCAGAGTAGTTAACAGGTTTGAAAGTGCAGATTGTGAGATACATATTGCACAAAGTTTATCAATTAGATAATAATCTGACATATATTTATACAAGACATCTGATTTTTCAGGTGTCTTGTTTTAGGTATATGGCAGTAAGATGATTCTAATTGAAGTTAAATCAGTAGTACGGAAATGGGGGACAAAAATGAAGTTTTCTATTAAGCATGAAATAAAAGGCAGAATAAGAGTTCATTTACATCAGACCAGAATGTCCTTTGAACAGGCAGACACATTATTATATTATCTTACAAATAATCAGTATGTTACAAATGCAAAGGTGTTTGAAAGAACATGTGACGCTATTGTATATTTTGTCGGAGATAGAGAAAATATTATAGATGCGTTGAAAAAATTTGCTTATGAAAATGTTGACGTGCCGGCAGCAGTATTAGAAACATCAGGAAGAGGACTTAACAATACATATCAGAGAAAAATGGTTGAAAAAGTCGTTTACAGATATGCGAGGAAGATATTACTTCCTTATCCGGTGAGAGCTGTCTATACTACGGCAATGTCATTAAAATATATTTACAAAGGCGTAAAGACTTTGCTTAAAGGAAAGATTGAAGTACCAGTTCTTGATGCGACAGCTATAGGAGTATCAGTTCTTAGAAATGATATAAAGACAGCGGATTCAATAATGTTCCTTCTCGGAATAGGTGAACTTTTAGAAGAGTGGACACACAAAAAATCAGTTGATGATCTCGCAAGAACAATGTCGCTCAATACTGGAAGTGTCTGGATGCTCTGTGATGGAAAAGAAGTTCAGGTATCTTCAAATGATGTAAAAGAAGGCGACTGTGTAGTTGTTCACATGGGAAATATTATTCCGTTTGACGGTGAAGTCTATGACGGTGAGGCTATGGTTAACCAGGCTTCAATAACAGGTGAATCAATGCCGGTAAGAAGAGTTAAGGACAATTATGTTTATGCCGGAACTGTTGTTGAGGAAGGCGAAATAACTATCAAGGTTAAAAAAGTCGGTGGTTCAAGCCAGTATGAAAAAATCGTAAAAATGATAGAAGAAACTGAGAAACTTAAATCATCAAGTGAAAGCAAGGCGAGTCATATCGCAGACAAACTTGTTCCATATACTCTTGCAGGAACGGCACTTACTTATCTTCTCACAAGAAATACTACTAAAGCGCTTTCAGTGCTTATGGTCGATTTTTCATGTGCGCTTAAACTGGCAATGCCAATAACGGTTTTATCAGCAATAAGAGAAGCAAGCCTTCACAATGTTACGGTTAAAGGCGGAAAGTTCCTTGAAGCAGTTTCCGAGGCAGATACAATAGTATTCGATAAAACAGGAACTCTTACAAAGGCAAAACCTACTGTTGTAGATGTTGTTTCATTCTGCAGTGAGACACCGGATGAACTTTTAAGAATTGCTGCATGTCTTGAAGAACATTTCCCACACTCAATGGCAAAAGCAGTAGTTGAAGCCGCTAAAGACAGGTCACTTGAACATGAGGAAATGCATTCAAAAGTTGATTATGTTGTTGCTCATGGTATATCAAGTTATATTGACGACAGAAAAGCTGTTATAGGAAGTTATCATTTTGTATTTGAAGATGAAAATTGTACAGTGCCTGAGGATAAGGCAGAGGAATTTGCTAATCTTCCTGAGCAGTATTCAAGATTATATCTTGCAATTCAGGGTGAACTCGCAGCGGTTATACTTATAGAAGACCCTCTTAGAGATGAAGCTGAAGCAGTTATAAATTCTTTAAGAAAGTCAGGAATAAGCAAGGTTGTTATGATGACCGGAGACAGTGACAGAATAGCCAAAAACATAGCCGAGAAAGTCGGAGTAGATATTTATTATTCTGAAGTTCTTCCGGCAGATAAGGCGGCGTTTGTTGAAAAAGAGAGAAAAGAAGGCAGAAAAGTGATTATGATAGGTGACGGAATAAACGATTCACCGGCTCTTTCAGCAGCAAATGTCGGAATAGCAATAAGTGACGGAGCAGAAATAGCAAGAGAGATAGCTGACATAACAGTTGGCTCTGATGACTTGTACCAGATAGTAACACTCAAAATGCTGAGCGATGCACTTATGAAGAGGATTAAGAAGAACTATAGAACTATAGTCGGATTTAATTCGGGATTGATATTGTGTGGTGTGACAGGACTACTTGCGCCGACAACGTCAGCACTTTTACATAATGCATCAACACTTGCAATAAGTTTAAAGAGCATGGAAAGTTTTCTTGATTGATTATAGTATAATAAATAATCAGATTGACTAATAACAAAATATATATAATTCAAGTAAATGACACCTTTTTCTCAATAAGACTGATATTGAGAAAAAGGTGTCATTTACTTTGTTGACTTTATCATAAGATTTCTATATCATAAAATCAAAGTTAGCGATGACTAACTTAAACATTTCACTTTGAAAGGAGAATTATCATCATGGGTAAAATTAGTGTTGTATATTGGTCACAGTCAGGAAATACACTTGCTATGGCAGATGCAATTGGGAGAGGAATTACTGCCGGCGGAGCTGAAGCAGAGGTTACAAATGTCAGTAGTTGTCAGGTAAGTGATTTAGATGGGGAAGAGGTATTTGCACTTGGTTGTCCTGCTATGGGAGCAGAAGTTCTTGAAGAAAGCGAGATGGAACCTTTTGTTGCAGACCTTGAAGGAAAAGTAAAAGGTAAAAAAATAGCTTTATTTGGTTCATATGGCTGGGGAGATGGTCAGTGGATGCGTGACTGGGAAGAGCGTATGACAAGTGCCGGAGCAACAGTAATAAACGGAGAGGGACTTATCTGTCAGGAGACACCTGATGATGATGCGATAAGTGAGTGTGAAAGTCTCGGAAAACAGTTAGCTGGGATGTAGAGAGGTTACTTAAAAAGGTGACTCTTAAAAATACAGTCAGACAGAGGAAGCTGTATTAAAAGACCTCACCTTTAAATAACGGCTGCCGTCAGAATGAAAGTGAGGAATAAAACATTTTGGATATTTCAGAGGCAGCCGTATATTTATCAAATAAAAGGCACGGATAAATGTGCAGAAAAGAGGAAGATATGAGCGTAGTTATAGTTGGAGGACATGACCGCATGGTCTGTAGATACAAAAAAATCTGTAAGGAGCACAATTGTAAAGCAAAAGTTTTTACCCAGATGTCAGCAAGACTTAGTGAGCAGATAGGAAGCCCTGATTTACTGATTCTTTTTACAAATACAGTTTCACATAAAATGGTTAAATGTGCCATAACTGAGGCGGAAAAATGCAATGCAGATATAGTAAGATGTCATACAAGCAGCGGAACTGCATTAAATGAAATTCTTACAAATGCATGCATGGCATAAATATAAGATTCTATAATAATATACACTTGCTATTCGGTCTGAATTACATTATACTAAAACATAGTTGTTCTGATATTGCTGTCTGCAAAGCTGCAGGCAGTAATATTTCATTGTTATAAAATCGGTTAAAAAAGCGCATATATCAGTTTTTTACTGAATTTATGCTGCCTGAGATGGGGATATGGAGGTAATATGTGATGGCGTACGATTATGTTATAGTAACGGATTCAACAGCAAATCTGCCTGAGGATATGATAGAAAAATATGAACTTGAGATTTTATCATTGAACTATTATATTGACGGCGAAGAACACAAGGGATACATCAAAGGTGAAAAAACTGACATGGCACCATTTTATTCTATGATGCGTCAGAAGAAGGAGATTACGACATCCTTGGTTACGGTTGGGGATGCCATGGATTTGCTTGAAAACATTGTAAAAGAAGGAAAAGATTATATTTATATAGGATTTTCTTCTGGACTTAGCGGAACTTTTCAGGCAGTATCACTTGTAACTGATTCATTGTCACAAAAATATCCTGAGAGAAAGCTTTATGCAGTTGATTCTCTGGCAGCGGCTCTAGGCGAAGGTCTTCTGGTAAAATATGTTATTGACAACAGAGAAAATGGCATGTCTGTTTCTGAGAATGCCGATTGGGTAGTTAATCACAGAAACAATATCTGTCATTGGTTCACTGTTGATGATTTATTTTTCTTGAAGCGTGGAGGCAGGGTTTCGGCAACCACTGCCATTGTGGGCACTGCACTTAGTATAAAACCGGTTTTACATGTTGATGACAACGGACATCTCATTCCAATGGAAAATGCCAGAGGAAGGAAAAAATCACTTGATGCATTGGTTAAACATATGAAAGAGAGTGTAGTAGAGCCTGACGGTCAGTCTGTGTATATAAGTCATGGCGACTGCCTCAAAGATGCTGAGTATGTTGCCGGCAAAGTCAAGGAAGCCTTTAATGTCGGGGAAGTTGTGGTAAGGATGCTTGACCCTGTTATAGCATCACATTCAGGTCCCGGTACAGTGGCGTTATTCTTTTATGGAAAACAAAAGTAAATCATTATATGGAGGAAACAGACAATGAATATTTTAGTAGTAAATTGTGGAAGTTCATCACTTAAATTTCAGCTTATTGATTCAGATACAGAGCAGGTAAGTGCATCAGGAAACTGCGAAAGAATAGGTCTTGACGGAATGATTACATATAAGGCTCACGGTGAGAAGTTTGTTACGGAAACAGACCTTCCGGAGCATGGAATTGCAATCAAAAAAGTTCTTGAACTTCTTGTAGATAAAGAGAGAGGTGTAATAAGCTCACTTGATGAGATACATGCAGTAGGACATCGTATGGTACATGGTGGAGAGAAGTTCTCTTCTTCAGTTATCATTACAGAAGATGTTATAAAAGATATTGAAAGCTGTAACGACCTTGCACCGCTTCACAATCCGGCAAACATTTTAGGTGTTCGTGCATGTCAGGAAGTTATGCCGGGTGTAAAGCATGTTGCTGTATTTGACACGGCATTCCATCAGACAATGCCTGCAAAAGCTTATTTATATGCACTTCCAAAAGAGTATTATGAAAAATATGGGGTACGCCGTTATGGATTCCATGGAACAAGCCACAGCTTTGTATCAAAGAGACTTGCAGAACTTGCAGGACTTGACTATAACAACTCAAAAATGATTATCTGCCATATCGGAAGCGGAGCAAGTATTTCTGCAATTAAGAATGGCAAATCAATTGATACAAGTATGGGTATGACACCACTTGAAGGACTTGTAATGGGAACACGTTCAGGAGATATTGATCCTGCAATTGTTGAATTTATCTGCCAGAAAGAAAATATTTCAGTCAGTGAGATGACGACAATCTTAAACAAGAAGTCAGGTGTACTTGGTCTTTCAGGAGTATCAAATGACTTTAGAGATTTGGTAGATGCAAGAGAGAGCGGAAATAAAGATGCGGCAAATGCACTTGATGTACTCGTATACCGTATCGTAAAATATATCGGTGCATATTATATGGCACTTGGCGGAGTTGATGCTATTGCACTTACAGCAGGAGCCGGAGAGAACAATAAAGAAGTTCGTGAGATGATTATGGAAGGAATCAGTGTACTTGGCGTAAAGATTAACCAGGAGGCAAATCAGACACGCGGAGAAGAGATACTTCTTTCAACAAAAGACAGCAAGGTTCCTGTATGGATAGTACCGACAAACGAAGAACTTGCAATCGCAAGAGAGACAGCAAGACTTGTAAAATAGTTTTTGCTGCAAAATGTAACAGATGAAAGGCTGAATTGTTACTGTAAAACAGTATAGTCGTTTATGCCTAATAAAAATAATAATAAAAAATCTGTCAAAATATATTGACAAGCCTATGAAAATTGGGTATAATCGGAGAAGTGTTGTAAAGGAAAAGGCTAGGAGGTGGAATGTAATGTCTATTTGTCCAAAGAATAAATCTTCAAAATCAAGAAGAGATAAAAGAAGAGCAAATTGGAAGATGTCAGCACCAAATTTGGTAAAATGCAGCAAATGTGGAGCTTTAATGATGTCTCATAGAGTATGCAAGGCTTGTGGTTCTTATAATAAGAAGGAGATTCTTGCAGAAGCAGCTGAATAATCAATTTGAGAATTTTATCATAATAAAAATAAGTCCTTATCGTAAGATAGGGACTTATTTTGTTGGGTGCGCCTTGCGGCGCACGTCGCTAATGGGTGAAAGCCCCTAATCTACCCTAGTAGTGGGAAGGATACAGCCAAGACCAAG
>FR887266.1 GCA_000436755.1 Clostridium sp. CAG:253
GAGACGGAAGCGAAGAAGATGTATAATCGGGGGATAAGTGAAGGTAGAAGCGAAGGTAGGAGTGAAAGCCTAAAAGACCAAATAAAAAAGAAACTTGCAAAAGGTAAGGAGATCGCACAGATAGCAGATGAGATAGAGGAAAGTGAAGAGACTGTTTTAGAATTGATAAAGCAGATTGAAGCTGAAAAACAGACAATATAAAAAAATACAAGCTTATTTTTAAGTCTTTCCTTAAAATTTAATATTGTTTACAAAGGGTACATTAGTTAAAAGGCTGGTGTATCCTTATTTTATTGTGTCGAGGGGTAGTTCATTTTATTAAATACATCAGATTATTTATAACATATTGATTATTACTCGAATATGGGGGTAGTTATTATGCATCGGAGTATCACGAGGAAGATACCTCAGAAGGATTAAATAGGTATTATGAGTTTACAAAGTCGTATGCGACAAAGGAAGAAGCTGTAAAGATACCGACACAAGCACAGATTAATCCAAAAAATCCAACAGTATTTAAGTTTTATAAAAGCGTTCTAATTACAATGATAAGTAAGACGAGTGGTGGGTACAAATATTGGAAAATAGAGTCAGGAATAACAAAAGGACTGGCGATGTATACTGCCTAAAATAAAAAAACATATGTAAGCAGCAGCGAAAATAATTCTCTTAATTACCTTTGAGTTTCTCCATTTTTCAAACCGCTATCACTCGA
>FR887267.1 GCA_000436755.1 Clostridium sp. CAG:253
AGCTTTACAGCCTGTTCTTTGGATATGGCACCATCAACAGCAGCCTGTATTTCTTCAATGGGAGTTTTACATCTGCCATCTACAAAAGGTGCTACATCAAAAGTTTCCCCTGGGTGTTGTAAAATCTGTTCCGTAATGGAACGAGAAGATTTACCAAATACATCAGAAAAGACATCATCTAATTTTAAGTTGGACACAGTAAGACAGTTATGAGCACGATTCTTTTCACTAGTTATCATACATGTGAGTTTGAAACGGTATCTTACTAAAGCCCTTAATTCACGGATGTCAGCAGGTGGGATAAAAGAAGGTTTCACCATCCCACACATATATAAATCGCAGATCCATTTGGCATCCTTACGGTCAGTTTTATTGCCTTTTTGAGGTTTGGTGTATTTGGGATGAGAAAGAGTAACCCAAATGTTATTTTTCTCCAAGATATTAAATACCGGAATCCAATACTTGCCGGTAGATTCCATGCAGACATCGTTGCAGTTGTATTTAGCAAGCCAGTCACACAACTCGTTCAAACCTTTTGTAAAGGAAGAAAAGCGAGCTTGCTTATACTCTGTGCGTTTGTTGGAATCAGTAATACCGATACAGGCATAGATCCAGGTTTTGTGGACATCAAGTCCGCAACAGTTGTTTTTGAGAATTTTAAACAATAAAAGTACCTCCTGATGATTTATAGTTATAAAACTGACAGTGACTGGTCATCCGGCAAAATCGAGTCGACTTTGGAAGAGATAAGTTTACGGGTTGCGTTATGCGCCAATCATTGATGCCTTAACGGATGACCGATAACAAATAAATATACGAGGTCGCCGCTATACAGCCCCGCCACTCACCTCCACGTGTTCTGTAGTGTGTCAGTCTTATAAGTAAATAATATCAGAAGGAATATAGCTTAGAAAAGCGGAAGTTAGCCAAGGTGTTTCATGACGCATTGGTGCCTTTCGCAGAAAGGTGGAAAATAAATATGAAAAGAGTAGCAGATATTATAGTTGAAACATTGATTGATAAAGGAATAGATACCTGTTTTAGCGTTGTTGGTGGTGGAGCAATGCATTTAAACAATGCATTTTATAGTATGAAAGATAAGATTAAAACAATTTATAATCATCATGAACAGGCGTGTGCCATGGCTGCAGAGGGATACGCACGTTTAACGGGAGAGATAGCAGCGGTTTGTGTTACAAGTGGTCCGGGGGGGACAAATACAATAAATGGAGTGCAGGGTGCATGGGTTGAAAGTTTGCCTATGATAGTTATATCAGGTCATCCGCGTTTAGAGACAACCGTCGGGGTTACTGGATTAGATATACGTATAAGAGGGGTTCAGGAAAACAACATTATAGAACAGATTAAGCCTATTACTAAATATGCAATACAGATAAAAGATGCAAATGAAGCAAAATATGAAGTGGAGAAGGCTATACATATTGCTATGACAGGGAGAAGAGGACCAGTATGGATAGATGTACCACTTGACATACAAGGTTCTAAAGTGGCAGAAGATGAACTTAGATATTTTGAAGAAAAAGAAACTAGAATTTTCAATTTGGATTCGGACATTGAGGCACTAATAAAAAAATTAAATGAGTCTGAGAGACCTTGTATATTAACAGGTTCCGGAATACGTTCGGGAAATGCAATTTCAGGATATAAAAAATTTTGCGAAAATATAAAAATACCTATCATAGGTGGTGCTTTGAGAGCTGATATAAATTACAATGGTGAAAAACTTTATTATGGCTTATCGGGAATGATAGGACCTAGATGTGGTAATTTTATTTTACAAAAATCAGATTTAATATTGGTTTTAGGAAATAGTTTGTCAACAAATCAAACGGGATTTAATGTTGAGAAATTTGCAAAAAATGCTGAGATTATAATGGTTGATGCGCAGAAAGATGAAGCAAAAAAACCGGGATTGCATGTTAATTTATTGATAAACGCTAGTTTAAGAGATTTTTTTGATAAGTTTAATAATAAAAATATAAAATATTCGGCTTCGGAAAAATGGATTAATTATTGTGAATATGTATATAGAAATTTATCAAAGTATGAAATATTAGAAAATGATACAGATATTAAAAGCACAGATAGAGTTCCGGCATTGTTATTTTGGAAAGAATTTTTGGAAAGTATAGATAATGACGAGATTATAGTTTTAGGAAATAGCAGTTGTGTTCAAGGTGCATTACAATATGGTATTAGTACTTCTGAACAACGAATTTTAGCAAATGTCAATTGTGGTTCAATGGGGTATGATCTACCAGCAGCTATAGGGGCAGCGGTATCTGGAAAGAAAATTTACTGTGTTACAGGTGATGGCTCTGTAATGATGAATTTACAAGAATTGCAGACGATTGTTTATAATAATATGAATATAAAGATAGTTATTTTCAACAATGATGGGTATGGTGCAATTAGAACAACTTGTAAGAACTATTTTAATGGAGCTAAATCAGGATGTGATGAAACATGTGGGGTGAGTTTCCCTGATTTTGAAAAAATTGCTAACGCATTTGAGATGGATTATTTTTGCGTAAAGAGTGTTGAACATTTGCAAAGTGGCATTAAATGGATAAAAGAGATGAAAAAAGCATGCATATTAGAGATATATGAACTTATAGATGATATAAAAGGTCCAAAAATAATGTCTAAAATGGATGATGAAGGTAAGTTTTATACACCGGGATTACAGGATATGGATCCGCCAATTGACAAAAAGTTATATGAAGAGTTAATGGGGGATAGTTTATTATAATAAATTTAAGATGAAAGGAAGATATGATAGCTAATATTTTACTGTTATATCGATATAGTGGAAATGTTAAAATTATGTTTAGGTACTGTTCAATTTGGAATGAAATACGGTATAAATAATCAAATATATAGACAGCCAACAAAAGAAGAAGTTTATGATATGCTTGATTATGCTATTGAAAATGGAATAAATGTAATTGATACGGCTAGAGCATACGGCAATGCCGAAGAAATATTAGGGCAATATTTTGAAAGAAGAAAAGGTGTTAGTGAAAAAGTAAATGTCATTTCTAAAATGCCACCAAATAGTTTAGATATAAATGAGAATGTAGAGGAAAAAATAGTTAATGAATGTAAAGAGTCTTTACATAGAATGCATCTTAATAAATTGAAGGGATATTTACTTCACACACCACAATATATCTATAATAAGCAGGTTTTATCAGGATTGCAAAAATTGAAGGAAAAACAATTAGTTGAGAACATAGGTGTTTCTATTTATGATTTAAAAGAAGGAATTGCGGCAATAGAGACTGGAATTATTGATTATATTCAATTGCCATATAGTATATTGGATCAAAGGGGAAGTAAATCTGGATTTTTTGAAAAGGCGAAGAATGCGGATATAAATATTTTTGTTAGAAGTGTTTTTTTGCAGGGATTGTTTATGATGGATGAGAAAAATATACCAGAGCATTTAAAGGATGTCATACCATATATTAGAATATTTGAAGATACTAGAAAAAAGTATGCTTTGTCGAAAGTTGAAGCTATTATTAGTTTTATAAAGGAAGAAAAAGAAATTGACTATTTAGTATTTGGAGTCGAAAAAAAAGGACAGTTAGTAGAAGATATTCGTGTTTTTGAAAGAAGCTACAATAATACGGAAGATTTTGTAAAGGAAATAAAAGAAAAAATAGATGATGTTGATAAAAGTATTATATTTCCTAGTTTATGGTCCAATGGGAAGAAAGCAGAATTAGACTAATAGGTTGTCATGAAATGGAGTCGTAAAAGTATTTGTGGAAAGGTGAGGTATATAATGACAAGAAAAGTGGCGTTGATAACAGGAGGAGCATCTGGTTTAGGTAGAACATTAATGGAGGAGTTTATCAAGGCTGACTATGATGTATGCTTTACATATATGAATAGTGAAAAAAAAGCAAAGTGTTATCAGGAAAAATACGGAGATAGGGTATTGGCTATTAAGGCTGATGCTTCAGTATATGATGCAGCATGTGATGTTGTAAAAAGTTGTATAGATAAGTTTAAAAGAATTGATGTGTTGGTTAATAATGCAGCTAGTGCTAAAGATGGAAGTGTTCTAAAATTAGAATATAATGATTTTGATTATACTATTAAAAATGTATTATATCCGGTATTTAATTATACAAAAGCTACTGTTCCATATTTAATTAAAAATACCGGTAAAATTATAAATATTGGTTCCATAAATGGCTTAAGGGGTAGAGAGGGGAGTTTAGCATATTCGACAGCTAAAGCTGGAATTGAGGGATTTACAAAAACAATAGCTAAAGAACTTGGTTTTTATAATATTTGTTGCAATGTTGTTGCTCCAGGATTTATTAATACAGATGGACAAGCTAATACAAGTGAGTTAATAAAAAAAATGGTTAAAGATGAATGTGTGATAAAAAAATTAACAGAGCCTATAGAGGTAGCAAATTTAGTGTTGTTTTTAGCTGGAGATAAGTCAAATAACATAACTGGTCAGGTTTATAAGATTGACTGTGGACAATATATTTAATAAAGAAAAATGAGGTGGAGTTATGCGCTTATTGAAGAGTATAGATAACAAAAAAACATATATAATAGCCGAAATGTCAGCGAATCATGCTGGAAGTTTGTGGAAAGCCTATTATTGCCTATTCTATAGAAGCAGCATTGAAAAGCGAGATTTTTGATGAAATTATGGTATCTACTGATGATGAGAAAATCAAGAATATAGCTGTAGAGTATGGTGCAAAAGTACCATTTATGAGGTCAGAGAAAACATCGAATGATTATGCTGCAACGCATGAGGTATTATTGGAAGTATTAGATGATTATAAAAAAAGAGATATTTACTTTGAAAATATATGCTGTATATATCCTACAGCACCTTTTGTCACACAGCATAGATTAAAGGAAGCGTATGTTTTGCTTGAAAAACAAAATGTAGATAGTGTTGTCACAGTGACAGCATTTTCCTTTCCACCGCAAAGAGCACTTTTGTATAAAGATAGCTTTTTAAAATATTAATATCCTGAAAATCAATTAGTACGCTCAAAGGATTTGGAAAAAATTTATCACGATGCAGGACAATTTTATTTTATGAAAACGGATAGATTTCTTGATGAAAAAAAGTTGGTAATGAAAAAGACAGCTCCAATAATTCTTGACGATTTGGAGGTTCAGGATATAGATAATGAAACTGCCTGGCTGTTGGCTGAGATGAAATACAGGCTTATTTGTGAAAAAGAATAGAAATTTTGCAACAAAATCGCACAGAAATAGGGATTAGCGTGAAAAGTATGGATAATATAATAATTTGTACATTAAAAAGCTGGAATATTGAGGAAGCTGAGAAATTAAGACTAAAATATCAGAAAAAATACAATATATATGTAGTGTCTGAAAAAGAAAAATTGTATGATATGGTTCAAAAATTGAAGCCTATATATATTTTTTTCCCTCATTGGTCATATATTATTCCAAAGGAAATATATGAAAATTATGAGTGTGTTGTTTTTCATATGACGGATTTGCCGTTTGGCAGGGGAGGAAGCCCACTGCAGAATCTGATTGTAAGAGGAATAGAAGAAACAAAGATTTCTGCACTCAGGGTTGTGAAAGAGATTGATGCAGGACCGATATATTTTAAGAAAGGATTGAAATTAGATGGTTCTGCCGAGGAAATATTCAGAAGAAGCTCTAAGATTATATTTGGGCAAATGATACCTGAAATCCTTGAAAAACAGTGTATTCCAAAGGAGCAGACAGGTGATATTGTAAGTTTTGAGAGAAGAAAACCAGAACAAAGTGAATTAAAATCAGATATGCCAATAAATGTAATTTATGATTATATCAGAATGTTGGATGCAGAAGGCTATCCAAATGCGTTTGTCAAGTGGGGAAATTACAAATTGAAGTTTACAGCTGCAAGTAAAAAAGACGGGAAAATAACAGCAAATGTGGAAATTGAGGAGAATTTGAATGAATAATAAAATACTGGTGGTAGTTGCACATCCGGATGATGAGATTATAGGTGTTGCAGGGACTTTAAAAAGGCATATTGATTTAGGGGACGAAGTCAGAGTTATTATTTTGGGGGAAGGTCAGACTTCAAGGTATTCAGACAGAAAAGAAGTTCCTAAAGAAATTTTGGAAGATTTGCATAATGATTCATATTTAGCTGCTGAATGCATCGGATATAATAAAATTTATTTTGCAAATTTTCCTGACAATAGATTTGATGAAGCTGTATTATTGGATATTGTAAAATATATAGAAAATATAATTGAAGAATACAAGCCTGATATAATTTATACACATCATGGCGGAGATTTGAATATCGACCATCAGTATTCTTTTAGAGCAACAATGACAGCTACAAGACCAATCAGAGGAAAACATATTGTCAAAAAAATATATTCGTTTGAAACATTATCTGCAACAGAATGGAATTTTGATACAAACAGCAGATTTATGCCAAATTATTTTGTATGTATTGACAATACGATAGATGCAAAACTGAAAGCTATGTCATGTTATAAAAGTGAATTATGTAAAGCCCCACATCCGAGGTCTATTGAAATAATAGAATGTAGTGCAAGAAAGTGGGGAAGTGTAATTGGAACAAAGTATGCAGAGGCATTTGAAGTAGTTAGGTGTATTGAGTATTAAAAGTATGAGGTAAAGTGATGAAATTAATTGATTATATAAAGAATAATAAAACATATATAATAGCGGAAATGTCGGCGAATCATGCAGGCAGCTTTGAGAGGGCAAAAGAAATAATTCATGCGGCTAAAGAGGCAGGAGCAGATTGTATAAAGATACAGACTTATACACCGGATACAATGACTATAGATTGTCATAATGAGTATTTCAATATAGAAAACGGAACATGGAAGGGTGAAAATCTGTATAGTTTGTATCAAAAAGCATATACACCATGGGAATGGCAGGCAGATTTAAAAAAAGAAGCGGACAAAATAGGACTTGATTTTCTTTCGACTCCTTTTGATAATACATCTGTTGATTTTTTGGAAGATATAGGGATAGAGTTTTATAAGATAGCTTCTTTTGAATTGGTAGATATTCCACTGATAGAATATGTAGCAAGAAAAGGTAAACCCATAATAATGTCTACAGGGATGGGAACACTTGGAGAGATTGAGGAAGCAGTTAATGCCATTAAAGGACAAGGTAATGACCAGATTTATCTTTTAAAGTGTTCAAGTGCATATCCGGCGATAAGTGACAATATGAACTTAAACACTATGGTAAATATGAAAGAAACATTTGGGGTATCAGTAGGTCTTTCGGATCATTCCATGGGGTCAGTGGGTGCAGTAACAGCGGTTGCAATGGGTGCAAGTATTGTAGAGAAACATTTTTGTATTAGCAGGGAAATAGAAAATCCTGATTCATCATTTTCTATGGAAAAAGATGAATTTAAAAACATGGTTGAAGATATAAGAAGTGTAGAAAGGGCAAAAGGTAAGATTAAATATGGACCTGAAGAAGAGGAAAAGGAAAATGTGAAATTTAGACGTTCGATATTTGTTACTAAAGATATAAATAAAGGTGAGATTTTTGATAAAGAAAATATAAAGATAATAAGGCCCGCATATGGAATGCATCCAAGGTATTATGATGAGATATTAGGTAAGGGTGCAAATGTGGATTTGAAAGCAGGAACACCTTTAAAATGGAAGTTTATAAAATGAAGAGGGGTATGACAAATTGGAAGGATATTTGAGGAATGTAAGTGAAGATGATGTACTTCTGTTATATGAATGGGCAAATGATCAGGATGTCAGAAAAAATTCTTTTTCAACAAAAAAAATACCTTTACATGAACATAAAAAATGGTTTTTTGATAAGCTTAAAACGAATAAAACAGATATGTACATATATATGTATGAAGATGAGCCTGTTGGTCAAATAAGAATTGATTATGAAAATGATGTAGGGATTATCGATTATAGTATTGCAAAGGAATATAGAGGAAAGGGATTAGCTGACAATATGTTAAAGCTGGCAGAAGAGAAAGTAAAAGAAAGTAGAAATGAGATAAATATATTGCACGCTAATGTAAAAATTGAAAATAAAATATCTCAAATGAAATTTGAAAATCAGGGATATTCAAAATATATTACTTATGAAAAGAAAGTTAGGTGAGTAATTTGTACATACCATATGGAAAACAATCAATAGATGAAAATGATATAAAGGCTGTTGTAGATGTTTTAAAATCAGATTTTATAACAACGGGACCAAAGATTGAGGAATTTGAAATAAAAGTTGCTGATTATGTAGGTGCAAAATATGCAGTTGCAATAGCAAATGGAACAGCGGCACTTCATGCGGCATGTTTTGCAGCGGGAATAGGTGAGGGAGACGAAGTGATTACAACACCTATAACATTTGCGGCATCAGCTAATTGTGCATTATACTGTGGAGCAACACCTGTCTTTGCTGATATAGATAAGGAGAGTTATAATATATCTCCAGCAGATATAAAAGAAAAAATAACAGATAAAACTAAAGCGATAATTGCGGTTCATTTTACCGGACAACCTTGTGAAATGGATGAAATACATAAAATTGCTGCTGAAAATAATCTTATTGTTATTGAGGATGCAGCACACGCTCTTGGGGCTGACTATAAAGGCAAAAAAATTGGAAGTCTTTCGGATATGACAACATTTAGTTTTCATCCAGTGAAACATATAACTACTGGAGAAGGTGGAATGATAGTAACAAACGATGAGAAGTTGTACGAAAGGCTTAAATTGTTTAGAACTCATGGAATAACAAGAGAAGAAAAATATCTTAGCAGAAATGATGGTCCATGGTATTATGAACAGATAGATTTAGGATACAATTACAGAATTACGGATATTCAATGTGCATTAGGTATTTCGCAGATGGATAAGCTTGATGATTTTGTGAAAAAAAGAAGAATGCTGGTAGAAAGATATAATAATGTATTTGAAGAGGTTTCGGAGATAGTTGTACCAAAGCAGGTTGAAGGATGTAATAACAGTTATCACCTATATGTTATTCAAGTGGAAAATAGGTTGGAAGTCTTTAATAAATTAAGGACAGCAGGTATCGGAGTAAATGTACATTATATACCAGTGTATAAGCATCCATATTATCAGAAGAATGGTTATGCTGATGTAAAGTGTCCAAATGCGGAAGAATACTATGAGCATTGTATAAGTTTACCGTTATATCCGAACTTAACAGTTAAAGAGCAGGATTATGTTATCGAAAAAGTTATAGAATCCGTTAAGTAAAAGATAGTAATGGGAAATAAGAGAGGCAGATATGTTTTACATAAGAGCAGATGCAAATAATGAAATTGCAACAGGACATGTGATGCGTTGTATGTCAATAGCAGATGAGATGGAACAAAGCAATATTAAGGTTTGTTTTTTGACAGCAGATCATAATGCAGATGTGTTGATAAAAAAAAGAGGATTTGAAGTGAAATGTCTTGATTCAGTATGGAACAATCTTGAAAATGAGATTTCAGAGGGAAAACTTATTACATTATTAAAAAATACTGATGACTTGGAAGGTATAATTGTTGATACATATTATGTAACTGAAAGTTATTTGCAGATACTTCATGATATATGTAAAACAATATATATTGATGATATATTTTCATTGAAAAGATATCCGGTAGACATTCTTATAAATTATAATATATATGGTGAGGATTTAGATTATAAAAGCAGATGTTTACCTGATACTGAAATATTATTGGGAACAAAATATGTGCCTTTGAGAAAAGAATTCAAAAATATTGATAAAAAAATAAGAGAAAAAGTAAAAGCTGTATTTGTAAGTACCGGTGGAACAGATAATTATAACATTGCAGGGAATCTGCTATGTGAAATATTTGAAAAGAAAGACAGTGAATTATCAAAATTAAATTTTCATGTTATATCCGGTGTAATGAATAAGAATATGCCATACTTATTGGAAATGGAAAAAAAATATAAGAATATAATTGTTTACCAGAATGTATCAGATATGTCTGAAATTATGATGAAATGCGATATTGCAGTAAGTGCATGTGGTTCGACAATGTATGAGCTTTGTGCTTGTGGATTACCTATAGTTACATATTCTTTTGCGGATAATCAAATGCCGGGTATACGAAAGTTTGCAGAAAAGGGAATTGCTTGTAATTGCGGTGATTTAAGAGATGATTTTGAGAAAGTAGTGAACGATATAGTAGATAAAATTGATAAAATGTGTACAGACAGGGCATATAGAAAAAAATATGTTAATATGTCTGGAAATATAGTTTGTAATAACGGTGTGAAAAAAATTGTTGATGAAATAATATAAATGAAAGGAATTCATGTATGAAAGCAGTAATACTTGCAGGTGGTTTCGGAACAAGAATATCAGAGGAATCTTATTTGAAACCAAAGCCGATGATAGAAGTTGGAGAAAAACCAATTTTATGGCACATAATGAAATTGTATTCTTATTATGGCATAAATGATTTTATAATATGTGCAGGTTATAAGCAGCATTTGATAAAGCAATGGTTTGCAGATTATTTTATTCACAATAGTGATATTACCTTTGATTTTACTGATGGTCAGAAAATGCAGGTACATAATCAATATGCAGAACCATGGAAAGTTACTATTATAGATACTGGTTTAAATACAATGACGGGTGGCAGAATTAAACGAATACAGAAGTATGTAGACAATGAAACATTTTGTCTTACATATGGTGATGGAGTATCAGATGTAAATATAAATGAATTGATAAATTTTCATGAGAGTAAAAAAACAATTGCGACATTAACGACGATAAGACCAAGTGGAAGATTTGGAATTATAGATATGGAAGATGATCTTGCATTGTCATTTAGAGAAAAAAGTCAGGAAGATACTGGTTGGGTTAATGGAGGATACATGGTTTTGGAACCGAAAGTATTTGATTATATTGTCGGTGATACAACTACATTTGAACATGAACCTTTGGAAAAACTGGCATCGGAACGGCAGTTAAGCTGCTATAAACATTTCGGTTTTTGGCAATGCATGGATACAAAGCGTGATAAGGATTTACTTGAAGATTTATGGCAGTCAAAAAAAGCACCGTGGAAACTTTGGCAGTAGAAAGATATAGGATAGATTATGAGTGATTTCTTTAAAAATAAAAAAGTATTTATTACAGGTCATACGGGTTTTAAAGGTTCGTGGTTATGTGAAGTTTTATTAAGATTGAATGCTGATGTCGTAGGTTATGCAATTGAACCACCGACAAAACCGGCATTGTTTGATAAGCTTGGATTGCATGAAAAAATCAAGGATTATCGTGGTGATATTCGTGATTTTGATAGTATATATAAAGTAGTTGAAAAAGAGCAGCCGGAGATAGTGATACACATGGCTGCTCAGCCAATAGTAAGAGAATCGTATAAAAATCCGTTATATACATATGAAACTAATGTTATGGGAACAGCAAATATTTTGGAATGTATAAGAAAAACTTCATGTGTAAAATCATTTTTAAATGTAACTACAGACAAGGTTTATAAGAATAATGAATGGTCATGGGGATATAGAGAGAATGATATTTTAGATGGATTTGACCCTTACTCTAACAGTAAATCATGTTCTGAACTTGTTACCAACAGTTATAAACAGTCATTTTTTGAAGAAAAGAGTATAGCGGTTTCTACAGCTCGTGCCGGAAATGTTATTGGTGGTGGAGATTTTGCAAAAGACAGGATTATTCCTGACTGCATAAGAGCAGTTAAAGAGGGTAGTGAAATTATTGTAAGAAATCCGTATTCCACAAGACCATATCAGCATGTGTTAGAGCCGCTATTTGCTTATTTGTTGATTATAAAAAAGCAGTATGAAGATATTAAGTATGCTGGAAATTATAATGTGGGACCGGATGAATGTGACTGTCTTTCCACAGGAGATTTAGTAAAGCTGTTTTGTGAAAAATGGAAAGATGGAGTATCGTGGAAAAATCAAAGCGATAACGGACCGCATGAAGCAGGATTTTTGAAACTTGACTGCTCAAAAATAAAAAGTACATTTGGATGGAAAACTACATGGCATATAGAAAAAACAATGGAAAATATTTGTGAATGGTCAAAAGCCGATGTTGCAGGTTATGATATTGGAAGTATTACAGAAAAACAGATTGATGAATTTTTAAGAGATATGACTTGGAAATTATAATAACAGTGATTATTGTTTTCAAAAAGTCATTTCAGATTGGAGAATAATTATGTTCAAAGGAAAAACAGAAAGCGAAGCGAGAGATTATATATTAGATTTGGTTGCTGAATATTACAATGAGTATAAAATTCCAAAAGAATACAAAGATGGTGATAGGATACCTTATGCGAGACGTGTTTTTGATGAAAAAGAAATGCAAAATCTTGTTGATAGTTCATTAGAATTTTGGCTTACATCAGGAAGATATACAAGACAGTTTGAAAAGGAAATGTCTGAATTTTTAGGTGTTAAATACTGCTCATTGGTAAATTCAGGATCTTCAGCAAATCTGCTTGCATTTATGGCACTCACATCGCCATTACTTGGAGAAAGAGCTATAAAGCGTGGGGATGAGGTTATCACTGTAGCTGCCGGATTTCCGACAACAATATCGCCTATTATTCAGTATGGTGCAGTTCCGGTTTTTCTCGATGTAACTATACCAGGATATAATATTGATGTTACATTATTAGAAAAGGCATTATCAGATAAAACGAAAGCGGTTATGCTTGCACATACACTTGGAAATCCATTTGATTTAAAATATTTAAAAGACTTTTGTGACAAGAATGGTTTATGGCTCGTTGAGGATAATTGTGATGCGTTAGGTTCAAAATATACGATTGATGGAGAGGAAAAATATACCGGAACTATAGGAGATATAGGCACATCAAGTTTTTACCCACCGCATCATATGACAATGGGAGAAGGTGGTGCAGTTTACACTGATAATCCATTATTACATAAAATAGTTCGTTCGTTCAGAGATTGGGGAAGAGATTGTTCTTGTGAATCAGGGCAGGATAATAAGTGCGGTCACAGGTATGATGGGCAGTATGGAGAGCTTCCTAAAGGTTATGATCACAAATATGTATATTCACATTTTGGATATAATTTAAAAGCTACAGATATGCAGGCTGCAATAGGATGCGCACAGCTTAAAAAAATTGATTTTTTCGCTGAGAGAAGAAGACACAATTATGATGTGTTATTTGAAGGTTTGAAAGATTGTCAGGATAAACTGATACTTCCAACACCGATAGAAAACTCAAAACCAAGTTGGTTTGGTTTTATAGTAACATGCATAGAAGAAAGTGACAGAAATAAGATTGTTCAGCATTTAGAGAGTAAAGGAATTCAAACAAGAATGCTATTTGCAGGAAATATAGTAAAGCAGCCTTGCTTTGAAAGTATCCGTGAAGATAAAGATGCATATAGGGTGGTTGGAGAACTTGACAATACAGAGCGAATAATGAATAGTTCATTTTGGATTGGTGTTTATCCGGGAATGACAGATGATATGCTGGAGAAGATGGTAAGAGAGATAAGAGAGTGTATATTAGTTTAAAGGAGATAATTGATGAGAAGAATTGTATTGTTTGGTGCTGGCAGAGTTGGAATGCAAGCATTAAATATTATAGGTGTGGAAAATATATTTTGCTTTTGTGATAATAATCCCAAATTGCACCATAAAAGAATTGATAAACTTGAAATATTGAATATGAAAGATATAAAATGTTATGATGAACTAAGTATTATAATTTGTGCAGATAAGCAAAAACAGAATATTATAATTGATAGTCTTGAAGAAAATGAGATATACGATTACATTCCATGGTCAGAAATATGTAATGAAGATATAAATATTTCATTATTACAAAATAAGAATTATATGCGCAAGATTAGGCATAATTATATAAAAAAAAGATTTAATGATTTGAAATTGCAAATTCAATATTTTAAGAGGCATACGGATATAAAAAATATAAAACCAGCAATAGGAAATCTAAGAGTTAAGCAGTTACTTGCAGTTAAATTTGCAACAAGTTTTATTGAATTTATTGGTTCGGACATAAAACCAATTTTATATGCAGGGACATTATTGGGATATATAAGACATAATGGTTTTATTCCTTGGGATGATGATATGGATTTTTTACTTATTAGGGAAGAATATCAAATTCTAATAGAAAAATGTAAGAAATTAATTTTAAATAATAAGAATAGTAATTATATTTTTAATATGTATTATGATCATATAAATATATGTGGAAAAAACGAATTTTCAGGAATAGGTATAGATTTTTTTTCAATGGATTATTATAGTGATGATTATTTATATAGTGATTTTAGAAAATATGTAAATGAAATAAATGAGAAACGAATAAAAATAATTGATACAAAAGAACAAATTGATTTTATAGAGAAACAAATGAGTTTAAATGGAAATATAGTATCAGAAAGTAAAAACTTATATTTTGGTTTAGATAATATGGATGTGTATATAAAACATGATTTAGGAAAGTGGATTCATAAAGAGGTTCTATTTCCAATTAAAAGAGTATATTTTGAAAATGAATTGTTTTATATACCAAATAAACCTGAGGAATTATTAAGCTATGTTTATGAGGATTATAGTGCATATCCAAATGATGTAGGATTATTGCCGCATAATTCTTTGGACTCCGAATATTAAAAAGAATTTGAGGTGAAAGTATGCAGGGAATTATCTTAGCAGCAGGAATGGGAAAAAGATTACAGCGATTGACTGAAAATAATACTAAATGTATGGTTAAAGTTAATGAAATGACTATGATTGAGAGATGTCTTCGTATTTTAGATAAAAAACATTTGTCAAGGATTGTTATTGTAGTAGGGTATCAAGGAGAAAATTTAATTGATTTTATTGGAAAATTGAATATTTCTACACCTATATGTTATATAAACAATACGATATATGATAAAACAAATAATATTTATTCACTTGCACTGGCGAAAGAGTATTTACGTAGTGATGATACGTTACTTTTAGAATCAGATTTAGTGTTTGAAGAGAATATTATTGATGAATTATTAAGCGATAAGAGAGAAACGCTTGCTCTTGTGGACAAGTTTGAAAGTTGGATGGATGGTACATGTATGGAGATTGATGATGACGATTGTATTGTTGATTTCATACCTGGCAAACATTTGAAATTTAGTGAAAAAGAAAAATATTATAAAACAGTTAATATATATAAATTCAGTAAACATTTTTCTGAAGATACTTATGTTCCGTTTTTATCAGCATATGAAAAGGCTATGGGTGAAAATGAATATTATGAATCAGTAATAAAACTTATTGCTATGTTGGAAACCAAAGAAATACGTGCAAAAAGATTGTGTGGACAAAAATGGTATGAAATTGATAATGCTCAGGATTTGGATATAGCAGAGTCTATATTTGCAGATAATAAAGAAGAAAAATTCAGAAAGATTTCGGAAAGATATGGAGGATATTGGAGATATCCAAAAATGATTGATTTTTGTTATTTAGTAAATCCATACTATCCTTCTGAAAAAATGATTGAAGAAATAAAGTCAAATTTTGAAATATTATTAACACAATACCCATCTGGAATGAGAGTAAATTCTTTGCTTGCTTCCAATAATTTTGGGATAAATGAGAATAATATTATTGTAGGAAATGGGGCAGCTGAACTTATAAAAGCAGTGATGGATAGAATTGAGGGAAAGATAGGCATTATATATCCGACTTTTCAGGAATATCCTAATAGATATGATAAAAAAGATATTGTTGCATTTAATGCGGAGGAAGTAAATGGTGATTTTAGATATATGGAAGATGATGTTATAACTTATTTTAATGATAAGTGTATAGATAACTTAATCATAATAAACCCAGATAATCCTAGCGGGAATTATATTTCATATAACGGCTTATTAAAATTAATTGATTGGTGCAAGGATAAAAAAATTAAATTTATTTTAGATGAAAGTTTTGTAGATTTTGTTGAAATAGATGAAAAAGAAACAGATTTGTCTAAACTGACTCTTTTAAAACAGGAGATACTGAACAGATATAAAGGGCTTTATGTTATAAAGAGTATATCAAAGTCATATGGCGTACCGGGATTGAGATTAGGTATAATGGCAAGTTCAGACTCAGATATGATATTTGAGCTAAAAAAGGATGTTGCTATATGGAATATAAATTCATTTGCTGAATTTTATCTGCAGATTGCTGAAAAATATAAGAAAGATTATATAGCAGCTATTGAAAAGTTTAGTGAAAGCAGGAGAAAGTTTATCATGGAACTTAAAGAAATATCCTGGATTAGAGTATTACCATCGCAGGCAAATTATGTAATGTGTGAACTTATTGATAAGAAAAGTGCTGAAATATGTGTGAATTTACTTGATAAAAATATTTTTATTAAGGATTTGTCTAAAAAAATTTGTAATGGAAAACAGTATATAAGAATTGCTATCAGAAAAGAATGTGAAAATAAAAAACTTATAGATGCCTTAAAAACAATATGAGGAGAGGATTTGGAAATATATTCAGGTTTGGAAGAGTTGGAGGAGAAGATTAGTTATTATTTGTCGCACAGAGACAAGTGTAGAAAAATTGCTGATGCGGGTTACAAAAAGGCTGTCAAATATCATACATATCCGATGAGATTGCAGGAAATGTTTAAGTTGGCATATCATAAAAAGAACATTTAAAATAAAAAAGGCGGAAGATGATTTTACAGGTGATTATTGCCATACATGCATAATAAAAATTTATGTGTGTATGGCATTTGTAATATTATGAAAAAATACAAAATATATATTGACGAACATATATTCATGTGATATTATATCTGCAACAAAGCGAACGATAGTTCGAATGGAAAGTACGGATGTTATTGCATTTTTATTATACATTATGTATAATGATAGAAAGGATATATATGGAGGGAAAAGCATTTGAGCAGTTGCAGATAAAGGATGATTTCATGTTTAGTGTGATTATGAGAAATCCTAAGTATTGTAAACCGTTTTTAGAGAGAATACTGGGAGTTAAGATATCGCACATAGAATATCCTAAGTCACAGGAAACGATAGATATTACAGCGGATGCAAAAAGTGTTCGGTTGGATATTTATGTGGAAGATGCAGAAAATACAGTGTACAATGTAGAGATGCAGACTGTCGAGAATAGAAATCTGCCAAAGAGAACACGCTATTATCAGGGAATGATCGATTTAAACATATTAGAAAAAGGCGAGAATTATAAAAATCTAAAGAAAAGCTTTGTGATTTTTGTATGTACTTTCGATTTGTTTGGAGAGGGAAGACACATATACACATTTGAAAATCGCTGTATTGAAAATCTACAATTACCGCTTGGTGATGATACCGTAAAGATTATTCTAAACACAAAAGGAACGATGGATGATGTGACACCTGAGTTAAAGAGGTTGCTTGATTATATAGATGGCGCACAACCGGATGATGATTTTACAAAAGAGTTAGAACATGCAGTTGATTTAGTCAGAAGAAATGAGAAATGGAGGCTTGATTATATGACATTGCAGATGAATTATCAGGAAAAATATGAGCAAGGAATAGAGCAAGGGAATAAACAATCGGCAGTAAGGATGATAAAAGCAGGAAAATTATCATCAGAAGAAATATCAACATACACTGGATTAACAATAGAACAGATAGTTGAACTTGAAAAAGAGTTACATTGTAATAGTTTACAAAGCTTATAACCAGGCAATCTACTATTCAAAGACAGATTTATAACAATTAGGCACTTCAGAATGTGGAGATGATATCAAAATATTCTGGAGTGTTTTTTGTTGTTAAGTATAAAGTATTATGATCTATAATGTACCCTGTAAGGAGTAAGCGCAAAATATCTCTACGGATAGCATATCAATAAAATTTATGACCTTGTCATGCAATGCCGTAAAAGTGGTTGTGTTATGTGAAATTTTTGAGTACTAATTATTGACGCAAAAACACATTCATGATATTATATGGACACAACAAACAAATGTTTGCGAAAGGATTGATTGTAGACTTATATATAGACAGCAGGGAGGAAAAAATATGGGGAGAATTAATACGGAAACAGAGACTGTGATAAAGAAAATTTTGCCATATCTTAAAAGAAGAGGTTATGATGTTGAGCAGGATTTTGATTTTGAAACTGCAGTTTCAGTTTCTGATAGATATACGAAGGGGTTTATAGATATTTTAGTGACATTAGGAAAGAAGAAACCTTTATTTTTGATTGAAGCAAAAAGAATAGGAAAGAATTTGACACAAAAAGATCGAGACCAGGCGATATCGTATGGTTGTTCAAAAGAGATAGATGCTCCGTTTGTGGTTGTTACAAATGGAAAGGATATACAGTGTTACAATGTTAAGAATAAGCAGAGGATTATTTGGGATGGTAAGAGATCAGATAAGATTCCTAGTAGAGATCAGATTGAAAAAGTTGTGAGGATGCTTAGAAAAAATCCTGATGAAATTATTATAAATATTTCAAATGATGAGTCTCTGCCATTTAGACAGGGTTTACCATTGAGGCAGTTAAATGCTCTTTTTGCAAAAGGGCATAATACTATTCGTAAAATAGAAAAAGATGAAGATAACGCATTTGCAGACTTTTCAAAATTGTTATTTCTTAAGCTGCTGGAAGAAAAAAACGATTTAGAGGATGATTTTTTATTGCCATATTCTTATAGATTTTATGAATTGGCGGAGATACCGATACACAATGCGGATCAGGTTAAAGATGCTATAAGAAGCATGATTGAGCAGATTATAGCTGATACTTCTTATGGAGATGTATTAAAAGAACCATTAAAATTAGAAAATCCAAAGACATATTTGGAGCTCGTAAAGGATTTAGCCTCAGTGTCCTTTTGTGATTGTAGTGTTGATTCAAAGGGGGCTGCCTTTGAGTATTATGTCAGAGCGACATTGAAAGGAAAGAAATTAGGCCAGTATTTTACGCCAAGAGAATTGGTAAAGGTTATGTCTTGTTTGATTGGAGAAGAAAAAATAGTCAATTCTGTTCTTATGGGCAGTAGCTTAAAGGTGCTGGATCCGGCATGTGGAACAGGTGGTTTTTTAGTTTATTTAATGCAGGAAGCATTGAGCAAGCTACAGGAAAAAAGAGAAAAGCGTGATATTACAAATGAAAGTTATATACATGGTGTAAAGAAAATTAAAGAAGAAATTTTTTATGGTTCAGATGCAAATAAAGGTGTTGCAGCGTCAGCTAAAATGAACATGATAATAGCTGGAGATGGTCATACACATATTATTCATGAGGATAGTTTATCTGTTTTAGCAGAAAATTGGAATTCAGCAGAACCGGATTGCGATTTGATTATGACGAATCCTCCTTTTGGAACATCAGAAGGTGAGTCATTGACAAAAAATGATATGCAGCAATTTAAGGTGAATTCAACAAAAGGTCAATATTTATTTTTACAAAAAATGATTGATTGCACAGTGCCGGGAGGAGAAATATGTACTGTGATTGACGAAGGAGTGCTTAATACCGGAAAGGGTTCTAAATTAAGAAAATACATATTAACTCACTGTATTGTTAAAGCTGTTCTTAATTTACCTATAGAGACATTTAAGCCTAATAAGATAAATGTAAAATCGAGTGTTTTATATCTTGAAAAAAGAAAGAATACTAATGTTGATCTTGATGACAATTATAAAATAACATTCTGTGAAATAGATTCTTTAGGGTATATAGGTTCAGGAGAAAAAATAAGGAATTTTGATTATGAGCTCTTTTATGATGATATCAGAAAAAAAGTGTTAAATACCGATTTAGGCGAGACAAGGGAAGGATATCATTGGAAGGCTTATGATATATGGTCTGAAGATATTGCTGCTGATAGTGATTTTAGGTTGGACTATAAGTATTGGAAACCAAAATTTAGAAATAAGTTAAATTATCTTTTGGAAAGCAAATGTTTGTCTATAAAGGATTTAAATATAATTGGTACTTCAAGGGGTATAAGTCCTTGTTCAGAATGTTATGTGGATGAAAAAGATGGCTATGCATTAGTTGTTAAGGCGGGAAGTAATATTAGCAGATTTGGTGAAATTGTGATAACTTCTGATTCGGATTGGATTGAAAAATCCTTGTATGATGAGTATGTTTTGAAAGCTAAAGATAGTGGTGAAAACAGAAATATCATAAAAAAGGGCGATATTTTATTAGCTTCGACCGGAGATGGGACACTTGGAAAGTGTTGTGTTTTTGATAAGGATATTCCTGCAATTGCAGATGGACATGTAACGATAATTAGGGTAGACAAAAAGAAGATTGATCCATACTATCTGACTGATTATTTAAGATGCGGTTTCGGCAGGGAACAGATTGATTGTTTTTATTCGGGGTCGACAGGATTGATTGAATTGACGCCGGAACAGGTAAATATGATTGTTGTTGATAATGCATCTGAAAAAGAAGATGTTAAGGTGCAAAAAAAGATGTCAAAAGATATTAGAAAAATAGAAAAAAGGTATAAAATGCAGATTGAGAAAGCTGAAAAACTTTTAGAGTCAGTTGAAGAAATATGGTGATAAATTGCTTATATAAACAATGGAGCGGACAGTTGATAAATACGGTCAATTCCTTTTTACAGCCGATATTGAAGTCGATACATGGTGGACAGACACCGGAATGACAGATGAAGAAGTCATCCAGAATTACCATGCCCATGGGGAATAAGTGTTTTCAGTAATCGATATTGATATTGATGATTTTAATAAATGGGAGAAGACAATACCTTTTTATCACAATGTAAATGAGGGGGTCGTTTTGTGGAAGGCAGCGTAATAGATTTATCAAGGTATCGTTATGAAATAGCAAAGGATGATTTGGATACGGCAAAAGTAATGTTTAAAGCAGAAAAGTATAAAGCTGCAGTAAACATGTCGTATTATGCTATATTTCATGCACTTCGTTCGGTTACAGCATTAGATGGTTTTGACTCAAGCAAACATTCTGGCGTGATTGCATATTTTAATAAAAATTATGTTAAAAATAAAATATTTGAAAAAGATATTTCTAAAAAAATTGATAAAGCATTTAGATTAAGAGAAAAAGCTGATTATTAAGATTTTTTTGTTATTTCTAAGACACAGGTTGAAGAACAGATTCAAAAGGCGGAGCAGATTATTGATACAATAGAACCTTATTTAAAGATTCGTTGGGAAAAATAGATCTGCTTAATTTATATAGATAAATGTATGAATATGAAAAAAATGGGTACTCTACTTTTAAGATAACTAATAAATAAATTGTTGCTGTTCACACTTTGGGTGCGGCAGGCAGCAAATAAATTTCTTAAAATATGTGGAGGAACTATTTTGGAAAAGCAGATAGGAAAGCAGAGTGTAAGGTTTGAAAATCCTCCTTATATTATGTCATCGGCAGCGATTGTCGGGCAGAAAGAGGGAGAGGGACCTTACGGGAAATTCTTTGATGAAATATTAAATGATGATAAGGCAGGCTGTGAGTGCTGGGAGGAAGCGGAAGGAAAACTTCAGGAAATGGCGGCAAATAAAGCGTTATCTAAATCAGGTCTTGAAAAAAAGGATATACGTTATATTGTTGCGGGAGACCTTTTGGGACAGCTGATGGCATCGTCTTTTGGTCTTATGAAACTTGAGATACCGATGTTTGGAATTTACGGTGCATGCTCTACAATGGGTGAATCAATTTCAATTGCATCAATGCTTGTTGACGGAGGATATGCTGACAATATTCTTGCGATTACATCAAGTCATTTTGCAAGTGCCGAAAAGCAGTTCAGATTTCCTTTAGGGTACGGAAGTCAGCGAAAGATGGCATCTACATGGACTGTTACGGGAAGTGGTGCTGTTATAATTTCATCAGAAAAGATGGCACAAAAAGCAAATATGTCTGATAAAAACAAAGTTCATATTACCGGTATTACAACCGGAAAAATAGTGGATTTTGGTGTGAAGGACAGCATGAACATGGGGGCATGCATGGCACCGGCAGCAGGAAATGTGATAGTACAGAATTTTATAGATAATGGGAGAAAGCCGGAGTGGTACGATAAGATAATTACCGGAGACCTTGGACTTGTAGGAAAGGATATACTGCTGGATATAACGAGAAGTAAAGGGTATGATATAGCCGATAGATATATGGATTGCGGTATAGAGATATATTCAAGAGAGCAGGAAATACAGGCAGGCGGAAGCGGATGCGGATGCAGTGCGTCAATGCTTGCGGGATATATTGTAAAAATGCTTGAAAAAGGAACATGGCAGCGGGTTCTTTTTGTTCCAACAGGTGCATTGCTGTCGCCTGTCAGTTTCAATGAGGGCGACAGTGTACCGGGGATTGCTCATGCAGTTGTGTTTGAGTGCTCGGGTGAAAGTCAGTAATAAGTGTTCTGGAGGTCAAAATAAGATGAATTATGTATTAGCATTTGTTGTCGGTGGTCTTATATGTGTTGCTGTTCAGCTTCTTATGGATAATACAAAACTTCTTCCGGGAAGAATTATGGTAATACTCGTATGTCTTGGAGCAGTGCTTGGAGCAGTTGGAATTTATGAACCGTTTACAAAATGGGCAGGGGCAGGAGCGACAGTTCCGCTGCTTGGATTTGGCAACACTCTTTGGAAAGGTATGAAAGAAGCGATAGATAAAGAAGGATTTATCGGATTGTTTAAGGGTGGTTTTACAGCCTGTTCAGTCGGAGTGTCGGCGGCACTCATATTTGGGTATATAGCTTCACTTATATTTAAGCCGAAAATGAAATGATTATATAGCGAATGGGATTTTTATAAAAAACTCACAATAATTTTTATATTATTTATAAAGTTATTGTGAGTTTTATAGCTTTTTATACTGAATAATAGTATAATATATCAGTAGAGACAAATTATTATTAAAATGTAAAAGGGGAATAAAATGTATTCAAAAGGACACGGCGGAAATATTTACAATGAGGCAGTCAAGTATGACTTTTCAGTAAATACAAATCCATTGGGGATGCCGGAAGATGTAAAAGAAAAGTTAAAAGAAAATTTGGGGAATATATGTCAGGTTTATCCTGAAGAAACATGTTATGAGCTTAGAAAATCTATTTCATTAAAGGAAAATATTAGTGAGCATCAGATAATGTGCGGAAATGGGGCGTCTGAGCTTATCTATGGACTGGTACGTGCCATAAGACCAAGAAAAGCACTTGTCGTTGTACCCAGTTTTTCAGAGTATATAAGGGCACTCAGAGCAAATGATTCTGAGATTGTATATTATCAGCTTGCGCCCGAAAGGGATTTTATTGTGGCAGAGGATATAATGTCTTATCTCACGCCGGAACTTGACATGGTATTTTTGTGCAATCCAAACAATCCGACAGGAAAGCTTATTGAGCCTGATTTAATGCTTGATATTATTACATATTGCAGGATGAACAGGATATATGTGGTTATAGACGAATGCTTTATGGATTTTGTAAAAGACTATAAAAAGCATACCAGAAAAGGGCTTATACCATACAATCCATATGTTGTAATATTAAATGCACTTACAAAAATATTTGCATTTCCGGGAATAAGAATCGGATATGCCATGACAAGTGATGTAGACCTTATACACGCCGTGAATGTACAGCTTCCGTCGTGGAATGTATCTGCGGTAGCACAGCTTGCCGGAAAGGAGGTAGTTCATCATGAAGATTATGTTGAGGAGTCGAGAAAGTATGTATTCAGGGAGAGAGAATACATGTATGAGGAGATGAAAAAGATGGGGTTCAAAGTATATGAGCCCTCGGCAAATTTTATCTTTTTCCAGTCAGATATTCCGTTATATCAAGAACTTCTTGACAGACATATTCTTATCAGAAACTGTGACAATTTTGATGGCATAATGCATGGGTATTGTCGTGTTGCCATAAAGAAACATGATGAAAATGAGATATTACTTAAAGAAATGAAAGATATTATTCAAAATGACAGTGAAACGCTAAAATATCCGGCTGTTATTTCTTGATTTTATGCGAGTTTTTTGTATATGTTTATTAGTATTTTTTCGTTGATTATATCATGATTAAGTGTATCTTTTCTGTATATTTGAAAATTTCGTAATAACGAACAGGAGCATGTCATACAAATTTATGGCATGCTCCTGAATTATTGGTTAATTATTCGATTTTAGGTTTGTTTTTAAACCGATGAATAATTAACAGAGATTTTTGACATCCGGAGATAACTTTTTATATTAGTTAGTCTCATCTGATGTGCTGTTTCCTGACATAGCCTGTTCCTGCTTTTTAATCATCTGGCGGACCATTTCACCACCTACAGAACCTGCCTGTGCGGATGTTAAGTTACCGTTATAACCGTTTTTTAATGGAACACCAAGTTCGTTGGCTACCTCCATCTTAAATTTGTCCATGCTTTCTTTTGCCTGTGGAACTTCCATTCTTGAACTCTGATTACTATTTGACATATCTTTTTCCTCCTTTTATAGATGTCCGAGAGATTTGATTTCCTGTAAATAAAATATTCATTGTGAAAATGAAATTTAATTTTTATATACAGCAATTGATATCTTTCGGGTGTCAGATAAGATTTATTTCTTATCTTGATAGTAGTATGTCCTGCAAAAATAAAAATATGTTGGTAGATTTTGGTCAAAAGGTTGTTTTTTTCTCAAAATGTGTTAATATATATGTATCTAACTATTTTTGTATATAAATACAAAATAAAAAAAATGGAGGAACGATTACGATGAAACATATTCAGACAATCAATAAGGCAAACTTAAGTGCAACAGCAAAAAAAGGCGGATGTGGTAAATGTCAGGCATCTTGTCAGTCAGCTTGTAAGACTTCATGTACAGTAGGAAATCAGAAATGTGCAAATGAGGACAACAAATAATTTGTCTTATAATTAAAAACAGATAATGATGGCTGTTACGGAGTTTCGTAGCAGCCATTCACTTGTCTGAAATTTAGAGATTATTGGTAAAATGCTATTTGTTTCAGAGCAAAAGCAAATAGTTTTCTGGCAGATGTAGATTGAGATGTACATTGCCTTTTCGCAACAGATTGCTCGGAAATGAGGACTATAATGATTCATAAGTTTAAAGCGAAAGATGTAAATATTTTATTGGATATAAATAGTGGCGGAGTACATGTGATCGATGATATTACGTATGATATGCTTGATTATGTGAAGCCGCCGTTTGATGCAGAATGTCCTAAAGAGGTTAAGGACAAACTTTTAGAAAAATATTCTGCAGAAGACATAGATGAAACATATAAAGAGATTGTAGAACTTTACAATGAAAAACTTCTTTTTTCAGATGATGTTTATGGTGATTTTGCAGATACAAAGGTTGAGTCACCTATAAAGGCAATGTGTCTCCATATAGCACATGATTGTAATCTTCGTTGTAAATACTGTTTTGCATCGACAGGAGATTTCGGAACGGGAAGAAAGCTTATGCCACTTAGTGTAGGAAAGCAGGCCATAGATTTCCTTTTGGAAAAATCAGTAGGAAGAGAAAATCTTGAACTTGATTTCTTTGGCGGAGAACCTCTCATGAACTGGGACGTTGTAAAAGAAATAGTAGAATATGCAAGAAGCAAGGAAGAGGAATACGGCAAAAAGTTCCGTTTTACAATCACCACAAACGGTATGCTTCTTGATGATGAAAAGATTGATTTCATAAATAAAGAAATGTCAAATGTCGTTCTTTCAATTGACGGTAGAAAAGAAGTGAATGACAGAATGAGAGTAAAAGTTGACGGAACAGGATGTTATGACCGCATAGTAAAGAATTACAAAAAACTTGTTGAGAAGCGTGGAGACAAGGAATATTATGTGCGTGGAACATATACAAACTATAATCTTGACTTTGCGGAAGATGTAATTCACCTTTATGAGCAGGGATTTGATCAGGTTTCAGTTGAGCCTGTTATGGAAGATGAGAGTGTCGAATATGCTATTACAGAAAAAGATCTCGATAAGATTTATGCTGAGTATGACAAACTTGTCGACAAGATTTCAGATATTAAGAAAAATGGCGGATTTATAAACTTCTTCCACTTTATGATAGATCTTGACCAGGGACCTTGTGTAATAAAGAGACTTCGTGGATGCGGCAGCGGAAATGAATATGTAGCAATCACACCTGATGGAGACATTTATCCATGTCACCAGTTTGTAGGACACGAAGAATACAAGATGGGAAATCTTGAAGAAGGCACATTTAATGAGGATATAAAGAAAGAATTTGCGGGATGTCATGTATATTCCAAACCTACATGCCGTGACTGCTGGGCGAAGTTTTATTGCAGCGGCGGATGTAATGCCAACAATTATATCTACAATGGAGACATTCACAATGCATATGAACTTTCATGTAAGATAATGAAAAAACGACTTGAATGTGCGATATTAATGAAAGTCTGTGAACAGCTTGAAAAATAGGAATTTTCAGAACTGAAAATTCCGTATGAAGAAAGTAGAACATGCAGATTTTGACAATTTAGTATGCGAAGCATTGCCAAAATCCATTAATAATTACGCAGAGCGGAATTATTAATAGTCTGTGAACAATTGGGAAAATAGGAATTGACCGAGCTGGAAGCGAGGGATGCTTCTTGACTGAAAGTCAAGAAGATAAAAACTGATTTTTAACTTTACAAGAAAAAAAGATTGTGTTATAGTATCAATTGAAATGCAGTGACAAGGAATAGTAACTGTCGAACGGAATGCAGAAAGCTGTTGGTTGATGTGAAACAGTAGAAGTGAAGCAGGGAACTCACCTTTGAGCAGCCGGTTGAACCGATGAAAGAAAAGAGCAGAACATGCTTTAGTTTTTTATCAAAGTAGATTAGGACGGAGACCTACCGTTACGAGGGAAGGGTATTGATTTTTTGATGTACCTGGTGAGAGCATGATTTTTCATGAATAAGAGTGGTACCGCGTGAGTATAATTATTGATATATTCTCGTCTCTATATATAAGATATGTAGAGACGAGTTTTTTTGATTATAGGAAAACGTTGGTTTTGCCATTTTTTACTTTATGTAAGTATGAAATAAAAACAACTCCGGCACACAAAAATAGTCAAAATTTTAAGTTTAAAATAGAGAAAGTGAGGAAATAAAATGAAGGGATTTGAAAAGTATCAGAAAAGTTATTTTATGCCACCTGTTGAGTGTTACGACTGGGTGAAGAAGGATTCTATTGAAAAGGCACCAATATGGTGCAGCGTTGATCTTCGTGATGGAAATCAGGCACTTATTGAGCCGATGAGTCTTGAGCAGAAAGTTGAATTTTTTAAGATGCTTGTAAAAATCGGATTTAAGGAAATTGAAGTAGGTTTTCCGGCTGCATCTGAGACAGAGTATAAGTTCCTTAGAACACTTATTGAGAGAAAACTTATTCCTGATGATGTTACGGTTCAGGTTCTTACTCAGGCAAGAGAACACATTATAAAGAAAACATTTGAAGCCATTGACGGTGCTCCTAACGCAATTGTTCATGTATACAATTCTACATCTGTCGCACAGAGAGAGCAGGTGTTTAAAAAATCAAAAGAGCAGATTAAACAGATAGCCGTTGACGGAGCAAAACTTCTTAAAGAACTTGCAAAGGATGTAAAAGGAAATATTCGATTTGAATACAGTCCTGAAAGTTTCCATGGAACAGAAATGGATTATGCGGTTGAAGTTTGTAATGCTGTTTTGGATGTATGGCAGCCAAAAGCTGATGCAAAGGCTATAATAAATATACCTACTACAGTAGAAAACGCAATGCCGCATGTATTTGCAAGCCAGGCAGAATATGTAAGCAAAAATCTTAAATACAGAGAAAATGTTGTATTGTCACTTCATCCTCACAATGACCGTGGAACAGGTGTTGCGACTGCTGAGCTTGGTGTACTTGCAGGTGCAGATCGTATTGAAGGTACACTTTTTGGAAATGGTGAGAGAACAGGAAATATGGATATTGTGACAATGGCAATGAATCTTCATTCTCATGGAGTTGATTCAAAACTTGATTTCAGCAATATGCAGGAAATAAAAGATACATATGAGAGACTTACACAGATGGAAGTTTCAATGCGTCAGCCATATGCCGGAGAACTTGTATTTACAGCATTTTCAGGCTCACATCAGGATGCTATATCAAAAGGAATGGCTTGCCGTGAGGAAGGAAAAGAGGAATACTGGACAGTTCCTTATCTTCCAATTGACCCTAAGGATGTAGGAAGAACTTACGATTCAGATGTAATTCGTATAAACAGCCAGTCAGGAAAAGGTGGAGTTGCATATGTTCTTAAACAGAACTTCGGACTTATGATTCCTGATAAGATGCGTGAGGAAGTAGGATATCTTATGAAGGGCGTGTCAGACCATGCTCATGCAGAGCTTAGTCCTAATGATATGCTTGAGATATTCCGCAAGAATTATAAAAATATCGATAAGAAATTTGATATTCCTGAGTGTCATTTCGTACAGGTTGCAGATGGAATAAAGGCAGAAGTTACAATTGAAGAAAATGGTAAGAAACAGGTTGTAGAAGCACTTGGTAATGGTCGTTTGAATGCTGTAAGTAAGGCAATTCGCAAGCATTACGACATTGTTTATCATCTTGCAGAATATGAAGAGCATTCGCTTTCAAAAAATTCAAATGCACAGGCAATGTCTTATGTGGGAATAACTGATGAAAATGATAATCTTACATGGGGTGTCGGAACAGATGAAGATATTATCAAGGCATCAATACATGCACTTGTTAATGCAGTAAATAAAAAGTTCTTTCAGAAGTAGACATTGGAACATAAAATAAATAATTATTTAAATTTAAAATAAATTACAAAATTTTAATACAAATTGTAAAGCCGATAAGTAACTGTTAAGCGGATTATAGAAAAGTGTAAGATATAAAATTATAACCTGTTTAACTTGTCACCTATCGGCTTTTTATAAAAATATTTTTTTAAATAAGTACATCATAAGTGTATTACTTATATTATATATTTAGATACCTAAGTATAAAATCTGGGATATTTTCCTCGTCCGTGTCAAGAACATATGAAAATTCCTGATACACTTTTTTCTCGGCTTCTTTTAATATTTTTGAGTCTGTTGCCGAAAATTTCTTACCGTTAGCTTCAACTTCATTTTTTCTGATATGCAGTTTTGCTATAAGTGCAACTATCTCTTTGGTGTCACCGTTGTAAATAATGTGCATAAAAGCATCTTTTCTGAGTGTTGAGTTTTCAATCCATTCTATGTCCGTGATTGATACAGATTTGATAAGTTCGATTATCTCTTCTTTGGTAGGCATTTTTTGAAGTAATATTTTATTACTGTCTACAGGGACAAAAAGAGTTGATTTGATTTTTGCATACAGAGGATGCATCACATAATATGTGCGTTTTTTTGAACCGTCAAATCGTTCAGAGCGTACATCATCGATTTCACATACTCCTTCAGTAGGATGAAGTACAACATTTCCTGTTTCAAACATAATAATCCTCCAATTTTTCTGTACTGTGTCAAATAAATAGAATTGAAATCACAGTACAAATTTCAATTCTAAAACAACGGGAATATTCGGTTGTTTATGTAATGTATACTTATATTTTAACAGAAACAACAAAATTTTGTAAGTTTTTTTTGATTTATATACATCAAAATAGTATTATAAAATGCAATAATATATGTTGACACTCATTTGGTGGCTAACATATAATAGAAGTTAAGGTTAGCCTGTATTATACGGATGAAACCTATCTGGTAATTATTAAAGAGAAAATTTAGATGAAAAAAGAAAGCTGAAAATCATATTATTATTGATTTAGGAATTCTGCGATATTATCAATTTTAAGGAGGAATTATTAAAATGAATTTTGGTTACTTCGATGAAGAAAACAGAGAATATGTCATTACAAAGCCAAATACACCGGCACCATGGTGTAACTATCTTGGTTCACCTGAGTACGGAGCTATTATTTCAAACAATGCAGGTGGATACAGCTTTGTAAAGAGTGGAGCAAACGGACGTATCCTTCGTTATCATTTCAATAGTGATGATACACCGGGACGTTATATTTATCTTAGAGATGATGAGAACGGTGATTATTGGTCAGCATCATGGCAGCCTGTCGGAAAAGACCTTAACGAATATAAGAGTGAGGTTCATCATGGAACAGCTTACACAAAGATGTTTGCAGAATATGCCGGTATCAAATCAGAGGCTATGTATTATGTACCGCTCAATAAGGTATATGAAGTATGGTGTGTAAAGGTTACAAACAATTCAGACAAGCCTAGAAAGATTTCAGTTTTCGGATATGCTGAGCTTTCAAATGATGATAATTATAATCAGGATCAGGTAAATCTTCAGTATACATTATGTACTACAAACACAAGTTTCAGAAAAAATAAAATTTATCAGCAGATAAATCTTAACTGGTACAAGGGTCCGGATGGAAGCAACGGAAAAGAAAGATTTTTTGGACTTGCCGGACAGCCTGTTACATCTTACAACGGTGACAAGGAAGCATTTATAGGTCTTTATCATGACTATGGCAATCCTGTTGCAGTAGAGAGAGGTGAGTGTGACGGAGTATGCAATTACAATGAAAACAGTTGTGGTGCGTTACATACAGCATTAGAGATAGCACCAGGCGAGACAAAAGAGCTTGCATTTATATTAGGAAGACATAAAGAGTCTGTTGCAGATGAAATTATTGCTTCATATGAAGATGTATCGGTATGTGATAAAGAAATTGATGAATTAAAGAAATATTGGCATTCAAAACTTGAGAACTTCAAGGTTAATACACCAAGCAAAGCATTTAACAGCATGGTAAATACATGGAATGCATATCAGTGTTTCCTTACATTTACATGGTCAAGAGCAGCATCTTTTGTATACTGCGGAGAGCGTAACGGATATGGATATCGTGATACTGTTCAGGATATTCAGGGTGTTATTCATACAGACCCTGAAGCAGCTCTTGAAAAAATCAGATTTATGCTTTCGGCACAGGTTGATAATGGCGGCGGACTTCCGCTTGTTCGTTTTGACCATGACGAGCGTGCAGGTCATGAGGGAACACCGGATGACCCTGATTATGTAAGAGAGACGGGACATCCAGCATATCGTGCAGATGATGCACTATGGCTTTTCCCTACAGTTTACAAATATGTATCTGAGACAGGAAATCTTGCATTCATGGATGAGGAAATCACATGGTCAAATATCGAGGAAAAAGCAAGTGTTTATGAGCACTTAAAGAGAGCTATCGACTTCTCTATGAATCACCTTGGACCACATGGACTTCCGGCAGGACTTCATGCAGACTGGAATGACTGCTTGAGACTTGGAAAGAACGGAGAGTCATCATTCGTTGCTATGCAGCTTTATTATGCATTCACAATTATGCGTAAGTTTGCTGAAAAGAAGAATGATACAGAATATATTGCTTATCTTGACAAGACACAGAAAGAAATCGGAGAAAAGATTAACAAACTCTGGTGGGAAGATGACCGTTTCAATCGTGGATTTAAGGAGACTGGAGAACTTATCGGTTCTAAGAAAGACCCTGAAGCAAGTATGTGGTTAAATCCTCAGACATGGTCTGTTATTTCAGGTCTTGCAACAAGAGAGCAGGCTGACAAGGCTATGGCATCTGTAGACAGAGAACTTAACACAGCATACGGTGCAAAGATTATGGCTCCTTCATATGTTGACCATTACTTTGATGGTGCACTTGCAGGACTTTTCCCTCCTTCAACAAAAGAAAATGGTGGTATTTTCTCTCAGACACAGGGATGGCTTATACTTGCAGAGGCACTTTTAGGAAATGGTAACGAAGCATTCAAATATTTTGAGGAAAGCTCACCATCATCACAGAATGATCAGGCAGAGATTCGTAAACTTGAGCCATATGTACACGGACAGTATACAGAAGGTGATGAAAGCCCATTCCACGGACGTTCACACGTTCATTGGCTTACAGGTACAGCATCTACATGCATGGTAGGATGCGTTGAGGGTATCTGCGGAATGCGCCCTGACCTTGACGGACTTCGTGTAGCTCCAACAGTTCCTTCAGACTGGAAAGAATTCTCATTTGAGAAAAACTTCCGTGGAAAGAAAGTTATCATTAAAGTTGAAAATCCAAACGGTGCACAGAATGGATTTAAAGAGTTCTACATCAATGGTGAAAAGCAGGATGACAACTACATCCCGGCTGACAAACTCACAGATGTAACAGAAGTTAAGATGGTAATGTAATTAATCATAAAATACGACAGCTTTTCATTTTGACCGAATGTCAGAAAAAAGGCTGAAGTGAAGTTGACTTAACTTTTAATATGTGATATAGTAAGTCTCGTTTTGGATTGAAAATAAAATTCAAAACGAGACTTTAAGTATATAAAATTATAAAAGACAGTTCATTAGTACCATCCTGTCTATAAATAAAACTAGGGCTGTATTTATTAGGTATTATTTATATTTTGATAAAAAACTAACTGATTGAATAAACGCTAATCAGTCATAAGATATAATATCATTAAAGACAGACGGTTTTATGTCTGTCTTTTTATTGTTTAAATCAAAAAAAGTATATTTTGCAACAGGAGGAAAAATGTATTATCTTACAGTAGAAAACAGTTTTGATTCGGCACATTTTTTACACGGCTATGAAGGAAAATGTTCAAATTTACATGGTCATCGTTGGAGAGTAGTAGTTGATGTTGCCTGCGAAAAGCTTATTTCGGAGGGGCAGCAGAGAGGAATGTGCGTTGATTTTGGTGATTTAAAGAAAGATGTAAAAGAGATTACGGACTTTTATGACCATGCTTTTATCGTTGAGGAGGGAACTCTTAAGGAAAAAACAATTGAGGCACTTAACGAAGAAAATTTCAGGATGATTTTTGTAAAATTTCGTCCGACAGCAGAAAATTTTTCTAAGTTCTTTTTTGAAGAGGTAAAAAAGAAGGGATATAACGTAAGCAAGGTTTGTGTGTATGAGACACCAAATAATTGTGCCACTTATTCAGAATGAAAATAAAGAATACAAAAACATGAAAGGGGAGCAAAGTGAGTTTTAAAGTTGTTGAGATTTTTGAGAGCATAAACGGTGAGGGTATGAGAGCCGGTGAACTTGCTGTATTTGTGCGTATGAAAGGCTGCAATCTCTCATGCAATTATTGTGATACAATGTGGGCAAATGAGGCAGATTGTGAATTTGAAGAGATGACAGCAGACCGGATTGTTGAAAGAGTAAAAAAATCCGGCATAAAAAATGTTACGCTTACCGGTGGTGAACCGCTTTTGCAAAAGGATGCAGATAAACTTCTTAAATTATTCTCAGATGAGAAGGATATAAGAGTGGAAATTGAGACGAACGGAAGTGTAAATTTAAGTCCGTTTCTTAAATATGAAAATACAAGTTTTACAATGGATTATAAACTTCCTGAGAGTGACATGGAAAAATACATGGATTTGGAAAACTTTAAAATTCTCAGAAAAAAGGATACATTAAAATTTGTAGCTTCTTCAGTGAATGATTTAAAAAAAGCAAAGGATATTATTGAAAAATATGACCTTATTGACAGAGTAAATATAATATTCAGTCCTGTTTTTGGGAAGATAGAACTTACGGATATAGTTGATTTTTTGAAGGACAATAAACTTAATGATGTACGGATGCAGCTTCAGATGCATAAATTTATATGGGCTCCCGATGAAAGAGGTGTTTAAAGACTGAAAAAATATATGCAGTTTTTTTAGTTATAAGTTCGTGCTATGACCAAACTTGAAATGTGCGAAAGGCGTGCACAGGAAGGAGAAAACATGATAGATACAGAGGCAATTAGGGAGCATATCAGGGGAATTCTTGTGGCTCTCGGTGATGACCCTGACAGAGAGGGATTAAAGGAAACTCCTGACAGAGTGGCAAGAATGTATGAAGAAGTTTTTGAGGGGATGAATTACACAAATCATGAAATTGCCCAGATGTTTAACAAAACATTTAATGAAGATGCGGGTAGTGCAGAGAACAGTGACGATATGGTAATAGTAAGAGACATAGATATATTCAGTTATTGTGAACACCATCTTGCACTTATGTACGATATGAAAGTTACGGTTGCATATCTGCCGAAAGGAAAAGTTATAGGGCTCAGCAAAATTGCAAGAATTGCTGATATGGTTGGAAAGAGATTACAGCTTCAGGAAAGAATTGGTTCAGATATAGCTGAGATTTTAAAAGAAATATTAGAGACTGATGATGTCGCAGTTATAATAGAAGGAACGCATAGCTGCATGACAGCAAGAGGAATAAAGAAAAATCAGGCAACAACAAAGACATACAACTTAAGCGGAAGATTTAAGGATGATGTATGCCTTAATATGAGATTACAATAAAAAATTATACAGAGAATGGAGAATTAGAATGAAAGCGTTAGTATTATTCAGCGGCGGTGTTGATTCAACAACCTGTCTTGGTATGGCAATTGACAAATATGGCAAGGATAATGTTATTGCATTGTCAATTTCATACGGACAGAAGCACACAAAGGAAATTGAAGCATCGGACAAGATAGTAAAATATTATGGGGTAGAGCATATCTATCTTGACCTTGAGAAAATATTTGAGTATAGTAATTGTTCTCTTTTATCACATTCTGATGTTGATATACCGAAAGAGTCATACGCTGAACAGATTGAAAAGACAGACGGAAAACCTGTATCAACATATGTTCCTTTTAGAAACGGATTATTTTTGTCAACTGCCGCAAGCATTGCATTGTCAAAAGATTGTGGAGTGATTTATTACGGAGCACATGCTGATGATGCTGCAGGAAATGCATATCCTGACTGTTCGGAGAGTTTTAATAATGCGATAAATGACGCTATTTATATAGGAAGCGGAAATCAGCTTAAAGTTGAAGCACCTTTTGTAAAAATGACAAAGGCAGAAGTTGTAAAGATTGGACTTGAGCTTAATGTACCATATAAATATACATGGAGCTGCTATGAAGGCGGAGAAAAGCCATGTGGAGTATGCGGAACATGCATAGACAGGGCTGAGGCATTCAGTCTTAACGGAGTAAAAGACCCGGCATTAGAAGATTAAAATAATAATATAACGGAGGATTTAGAATGAGTACAAGAGAACAGGAAGAAAGTATAACACTTTTAGGAAATCAGGGAACAAAATATCCGGACGATTATGCACCGGAAGTTTTAGAGTCATTTGAAAATAAACATCCGGGAAATGATTATTATGTCAAATTTAATTGTTCAGAGTTTACCAGCCTCTGTCCGATAACAGGACAGCCGGACTTTGCAAAAATAAAGATTGCATATATACCTGACAAGAGAATGGTGGAGAGCAAATCACTTAAACTTTATCTGTTTAGTTTTAGAAATCATGGTGATTTTCATGAAGACTGCATGAATATTATAATGAAAGATCTTATTAAACTTATGCAGCCAAAATATATTGAAGTGATGGGAGAGTTTACACCGCGTGGCGGAATAGCCATAGACCCTTACTGTAATTACGGAATGCCGGGAACAAAGTGGGAAAAGCTTGCCGAGGACAGATTATTTAACCACGATATGAATGCCGGCAGCAGAATTTAACTACCGATGGAACTGTTTTTGTGTGGCTGTACTGTTACGCTAATAAAATTATTTTCATAATAAAATTATTTTCACGAAAATACTTCACAAATTGTAAAAAAAGGAGTATAATATTTATTGCTTGTGAGAAATAGAATGTCTTATAAGCAATAAAACGGTGTGTGGCTCAGCTTGGTAGAGCGTTGCGTTCGGGACGCAAAGGTCGCAGGTTCAAATCCTGTCACACCGATTATATTATAAAATTTTATTGCTTGAAAACAGAAGAACGTTATAAAAATCCCTGATATCTTAAGATTTTGGTAGAGGGATTTTTTTTGCGAAAGAATAAAGATAAAGTTTAACGAAATATTGTCGGCAGCTATATTACAGATAATGCTTTGTGCAATTTTAAAAATATATTCTGCGTTTTAAGAAATAAAAACTGGAGAAATAAAAATGGCAGAGAACATAAAATTATATCAGGCAGCGGAAAATGAAATAGAAGAAATAACAAAATTGTATGAGCAGGCAAAAGGCTCAGAGTATTGTACATGGGATGAACATTATCCGAATATTGAGATAACAAGGCAAGACTTAAAAAGAAATGATTTGTTTTGTATGAAAACGGAAACAGGGGAGATAGTCGGAGCAATCTCAATAGATGATGACAAGGAAGTAGAAGGTCTTTCGTGCTGGAGTGACAAACTAAAACCATCGGTAGAAATAGCAAGACTTGTCGTGAAAAAGGAATGGCAGAATAAAAAGATAGCAGCGGCAATGCTTGAAGAAGTGCTAAAAGTGATAGCTGACAGAGGAATAAAAGGTGCTCATTATCTTGTAGATAAAAAGCACAAAAAGGCACTTTCAGCCTATAAAAAATTAAATTTTGAAAGAGTAGGGGAAAGTACATTATATGACGGAAACTGGTGGTGCTATGAGCGTAAAGTATTCGAAAAAACTTATTGATAAATTTTTATCACAGTGTTATACTATTCAAGGTTCTGAAACGAAAGGTTCGTCCTGACGTAAAGGCATGAAAAGTAAATTTTAAAGTGAAATCAGCAGTTATATCTAAGTATATTTTATGTTAAAAGGTAATTACAACCGAAAATAAAGAGATATTGATTGCTGTATTTATGGTGCATATAAATTTAAGGTCATGTCTTATCCGGACATGACTTTTTTAAATTTACCTAAAATTAAATTTATAAGTAAAACTATTATGTTAAGGAAGTGTGGTATAAATTATGGAAACCAGAATAGCGATACTTGGTATAATCATTGAAAATATGGATAGTGTTTCAGATGTAAATGAACTTTTACATGAGTATAACAAGTATATCATCGGAAGAATGGGAATGCCTTATAGAGAGAAGAATGTGTCTGTAATAAGTATTGTTATGGATGCACCAAATAACATAATAAGTACCGTTTCAGGAAAGCTTGGAATGCTTAGCGGTGTCAGTGCAAAAGCTGTCTATTCAAAAAAATAAAGTTGGAAAAGGAGATACAATATGAGTTACAATCCAAAATCGATGCATGCAGAAGAATTTATAGATGATACTGAGATATTAGAATGTATAGAATATGCAAAGAAAAATAAGAGCAATAAAGAAGTTGTAAATGCAATTCTTGAGAAGGCAAAACTTGCAAAAGGAATTTCTCATAAAGAAGCTGCAGTTCTTATGGAGTGTGATATTCCTGAGTGCAACGATGAGATGAGAAAAATCGCAATTGACATAAAAGAAAAGTTTTATGGCAGAAGAATAGTAATGTTTGCACCTCTTTACCTTTCAAACTATTGTGTCAATGGATGTGTATATTGTCCATACCATGCGAAGAACAAGCATATTGCAAGAAAAAAACTTACACAGGAAGAAATAAAAAAAGAAGTTATCGCATTGCAGGATATGGGACACAAGCGTCTTGCACTTGAGGCCGGAGAAGACCCTGTTAATAATCCTCTTGAGTATATTCTTGAGAGTATAAAGACTATTTACAGTATTAAACATAAGAATGGAGCCATCCGCCGGGTAAATGTAAATATTGCGGCTACAACAGTTGAGGATTATGCAAAGCTTAAAGAAGCAGGAATCGGAACATATATTTTGTTTCAGGAAACATATAATAAGAAATCATATGAAGAACTTCATCCGACAGGACCAAAACATAATTATGCATATCATACAGAAGCAATGGATAGAGCGATGGAAGGTGGAATTGATGATGTAGGTCTCGGAGTATTGTTTGGACTTGAGACATATCTTTATGAACTTGTTGGAATTATTATGCATGCAGAACACCTTGAAGCTGTACACGGTGTAGGACCGCATACTATAAGTGTTCCAAGAATCTGCCCTGCCGATGATATTGATACGGCAGATTTCTCAAATGCTGTTCCAGATGAAATTTTTGAAAAAATTGTTGCTGTAATCAGAATAGCAGTTCCTTATACAGGAATGATTGTATCTACAAGAGAATCACAAAAGACTAGAGAAAAAGTGCTTCATCTCGGTATTTCACAGATAAGCGGCGGTTCACGTACAAGCGTAGGAGGATATGTTGAACCTGTCAGAGATGAGACAACAACACAGTTTGATGTAAGCGATACACGTTCATTGGATGAGGTTGTAAATTGGCTTATTGGTCTTGGATATATTCCAAGTTTCTGTACGGCATGTTATAGAGCCGGAAGAACGGGTGACAGATTTATGTCACTTTTAAAGAGTGGTCAGATTGTAAACTGTTGTCAGCCAAATGCACTTATGACACTTAAAGAATACCTTGAGGATTATGCATCAGAAGATACGAAGAAAAAGGGCGAGGCACTTATCGCAGAAGAAATACTTAAAGTTCCAAATGAGAATGTAAGAAACAAAGCTATGGAATATTTGAAAGAGTTACATGACGGAAAAAGGGATTTCAGATTTTAGTACAACGAGAATTAAATATTTGATATATTGACAAAAAATTTAATTATTCATTGTATTAGTAATATGATTTTTTGAACATAAATTTAAAATTAAACAGAAATTCAAAATAAAAATAAGAGGTGTGGCAATTGTCACATCTCTTATTTTTAAAGGAAACACATTGAAAATAAAAACAAAAAACAAAATATGTAAAACTCAAATGAGTAATAAGCAATTTAATATTTAATTCTCATCGAAAAGTGATGCAAGTTTCTCAATTGATGTTGTAATATCAGCAACAGCCTTTTCAATATCACTGTAAATTGTAGCTGACTGAGAAGAAAGATCTCCCATGCTCTTAGCAACAACAGCAAAACCTACACCTGCCTCTCCGCTTCTTGCTGCCTCAATTGAAGCATTGAGAGAAAGCATTTTCTGTTTGTTGGCAATAGAATTAAGCGAGCGTGTATTTGTATTAATTTTCTGAATGATAGCATTAGCATTCTTTATTTCTTCGCTTAAGATACCAAGTTTTCCACCATTTGTATTTTTAAGGTATTCAGCAGTGACAATCTGATTTACGACCTTACCAAGGAGTTCAGCAGATGAACGAATCTGTTCTTCTGTTCTTATAGGAACTTTGCGGAGTGCTCTGATATAAGCATCAGGGTCAATTCCAAGTTCAATGGCTTTTTTTCTAAATTCTTCTTCATCCGGCTCAGAAGGAAGAACCTGTCCTCCGATAACAGAACCTACTTTTTCTTCACCAATCATAATGTCAATAGAAAAATCCATAAGACCTGAGTGGCAGAAATATGTACCGGTATTGTCTGTATCACATTTTTTACATCTTTTACCTCCAAGTTCTGAACCGCGAGTATATTTCATACAAAATTCAGTAAAATTGCTCCCCTCAGTAATGTACTCTCCCTTATCATCGACTGCTATAGCTGCAAGACCTGTAGCATTAGAAAAACTATCCTGAATCTGCTGCAGCTTATTTAAGTCCATAAAATCTCTTATGTTCATAACATCCTCCAATCCTTATCCAATACATATCTTATTGAATAAATGTAGATATAAAATTTCACTTAAAAAAATATACTCATTTTGTATATATTATACAACAATAGGAACATAAAATCAATTAAAAATGTGTTATTTGTTTAACACCAAAAAATGAAATTTTACAGTTCACCTCAAACTTGCTTAAAACATGGGTTTATGCTATACTCGATACATTGTAAATAAAATTTTTCATTTATAATTTATATAAGGAAAGGATGGCAGCGTAGGCTGTTATAGACATCTGAAACAGATGTCAGGTGATAATATGGTAAAAGAAACAGATGTTGTCGTAGTAGGAACGGGAGCAGCAGGCCTGTTTTGTGCACTCCATTTTCCGGAGAATACAAATGTACTTGTCATTACAAAAGATGAGGCAGACAAAAGTGACTCATTTCTTGCACAGGGCGGTATGTGTATGTTAAGGGATGAAGATGATTTTGATGGGTTCTTTGAAGATACTATGAAGGCAGGTCATTATGAGAATAATAAAGATTCTGTTGAGGTGATGATTCGTTCATCCAGAAAGATTGCGAAAGAGCTTATCGACTATGGTGTTGATTTTGAGCATGATGGAGAGGAACTTGCATTTACCAGAGAGGGAGGACATGGAAGACCAAGGATTCTTTACCATGAGGATATAACGGGAAAAGAGATTACAAGCACTTTATTGGAAAATGCTTTAAAGCGAAATAACATTACTATACAGGAACATGTGAAAATGCTTGATATAGTATGTGATGAAAAATTAAATGAATGTTACGGTTTAGTGGTAAAAAATGAAGATGGCAGCATTGGCATAATAAAATCAAAATATACTGTATTTGCCTGTGGAGGTCTCGGCGGTCTTTATAAGCATTCAACTAATTTCAGACATATAACGGGTGATGCGCTTGCTATAGCACTAAAGCATGACATTGAAATGGAGCATATTGATTATATACAGATTCATCCGACTACTTTATATTCTGAAAAGCCGGGAAGAAGATTTTTAATTTCAGAATCAGTAAGAGGAGAGGGTGCTATTCTCCTTGACAAGAATAAAAAACGCTTCTGTGATGAATTAAGACCAAGAGATATTGTTACAGCCGATATACACAGACAGATGGAAAAGGACGGCAAGCCGTTTGTATGGCTTTCAATGGAGAGAATACCAGAGAAAACCATCAGAAGTCATTTCCCCAATATTATGAAACAGTGTCTTGAAGAGGGATATGACCCGACAAAAGAATGTATACCGGTAGTTCCTGCACAGCATTATTTTATGGGAGGAATAAAGGTTAATCTTTCAAGCAAGACAAGTATGGAAAGACTTTATGCTGTCGGTGAGACATCATGCAATGGAGTTCATGGAAAGAACAGACTTGCAAGTAATTCACTTCTCGAATCAATGGTTTTTGCAGAGAGAGCAGCGGATGAGATAAAAGAGAAGATGAAGAAAGATACAGAGGAACAGTTTGAGGTAAAAGCACAGACACACATTTTAGATTTGGATGTCAGTGTATATGATGATGACGAAAAGATAGCAGCAGAGTATAAAGAGCTTGTTTTAAATGAGATAGAAAAGGAGAAAAGCAGACATGAATGATCCTATTACATTAAAAATAAATGCAGATAAATATATTATGATGGCACTTGAAGAAGATATTACAAGTGAGGACATCTCAACAAATTCAGTTATGCCAGAGTACCAGAAAGGACAGGTACAGCTTATCTGTAAGCAGGATGGTATAATAGCAGGTCTTGGAGTATTTAAGAGAGTATTTGAACTTCTTGACGATACAGTAGAGTTTGAAATGAATGTAAAAGATGGTGATGAAGTCAAAAAAGGACAGCTTATGGCTGTTGTCACAGGTGACATACGAGCACTTCTTTCAGGAGAGAGAACAGCACTCAACTACCTTCAGAGAATGAGTGGTATAGCCACATATACAAACAGCATAGTAAAACTTCTTGAAGGAAGCAGGACAACACTTCTTGATACAAGAAAGACAACACCGAATATGAGATTGTTTGAAAAATATGCTGTAAAAGTCGGCGGTGCAACTAATCACAGATACAATCTTTCAGATGCGGTTATGTTAAAGGATAATCATATCGGTGCAGCAGGCGGTATCACAGAAGCAGTTAAGAGAGCAAGAGCCTATGTGTCATTTGTAAATAAAATTGAAGTTGAGGTAGAAAATATCGAGATGGCAAGAGAAGCTGCCGAGGCGGGAGCAGACATTATCATGCTTGACAATATGACACCTGAGCAGATGAAAGAAGCAATAAAAGTTATAGATGGCAGAGCACTTACAGAGTGTTCCGGAAATGTCACAAAAGAAAATATAAAAAATATAATTGATGTCGGAGTTGATTATGTATCAAGTGGAGCACTCACGCATTCAGCACCGATTATGGATATATCACTTAAAAACCTTCATGCGATTTAATTTATTTGTATGATAACTTGTTTGCGGGATATAATGTTTTAACAGAAAAACAAAAATTATATATATAAAATAACAGGGCAGAATAAAAGTTTCTGCCCTGTTGTTTTGTGGAAAATAAAGCAAGAACCGTACCAAAGTCTAAAATTTCATATCATTTCTTGCGTCAAAAAGTCAATTTAAGAAGAATTACAGTTTTGCAATCTCCTTATACTGCTCCTTAAGGCATCCATAAAGGTTTTTATAAATCTCATGGAACTTATCATATTTAGCCTTGTTCTCAAGATTTGTCTTGCATTCCTTAGCAGGGTCTTTATGTATCATCTTACGGCATGCACTTTCTACACTGTCATAGATACCGGCGCCGACACCGGCAAGGATAGCAACTCCGAGGGCAGGCCCCTCTGTGGCAGTAACAGTATTAACATCGCATCCGAACATATCAGCCATCATCTGACGCTGAACACCATTCTTAGCTCCGCCGCCGCAAGCCATCATGTCATTTACTTCGACACCCATCTCAGAGAGAATATCCTTACAATCAGTAAGAGAGTAGCTGATTCCTTCCATAACGGCACGAACAATATCTGCCTTTGTGTGCATACTTGAAAGTCCGAAAAGAACTCCACGGCAGTCAGGGTCAAGGTGAGGTGTACGCTCGCCGTTTAAGTAAGGGAGATAGATAAGTCTGTTAGCACCGATAGGTGTCTTTTCAATATCAGCATTTATAAGTTCATAAACACTGCAGCCCTTTTCTTTTGCTTCATCTTTATAGCCTACACCCATATTGTCGAGGTACCATGCAAGTGAATAACCGGCAGCCTGAGTAACGCCCATGACATGCCATGCACCGGGAACAGCACAGCAGAATGTGTGAACTCGTCCCTTAGGGTCGATTGAAATTTTGCTGCTGTGAGCAAATACAACACCGCTTGTTCCGATAGTAGTAAAGGCTTTACCATCTTCAACAACACCTGTACCAACTGCTGCCGCAGCATTGTCACCGGCACCGCCGACAACAACTGTTGAAGTAGAAAGACCTGTTTTTTCGGCAATTTCAGGTAAGATAGTACCCGTAACCTCAGGTGATTCATAAACCTTAGCAAGAAGATTTTTATCAATATCAAGTTTTTCGAGGACTTCATCAGACCACTGTCTCTTTGGAACGTCAAGAAGCTGCATACCTGAAGCATCAGATACCTCAGTAGCAAATTCGCCTGTAAGTATATATCTTACATAATCCTTAGGAAGTAAAATATGTTTACACTTTGCATAATTTTCAGGCTCATTGTTTCTTACCCAGAGGATTTTTGAAGCAGTAAAACCTGTAAGTGCAGGATTTGCAGTAATCTCAATAAGTCTTTCAGCTCCGACTTTTTCTGTGATTTCTTCGCACTCTTTTTCGGTACGCTGGTCACACCAGATAATAGAAGGACGTATAACGTCGCCGTTTTCATCAAGCATTACAAGACCGTGCATCTGACCTGAAATACCAAGTCCTTTGATGTCATCTGCACTGACACCCGATTCTTTTACAACTTTTGCGATAGTTTCCAAAGCGGCATCGCGCCAGTCTTCAGGTTTTTGTTCTGCCCATCCGTTGTTAGGTGTGTAGAGTGGATAATCTTTTCCGGCAGAAGCAATTACGTTTCCATCTTCATCAAAGAGAACAGTTTTTGTTGATGAAGTTCCTAAATCAATACCAATTAAATAATTCATTATAAGCTCCTCTCATAACATAAATTAAATCATCAAATTAACAGGTTAACAATTAGCATTGCAGTCTGTGGAAACATACAATATTTAAAAAGGCGATGGCAATATGCCATCGCCTCCAATTTGTAAGTTAATTGACTGCAATTAAAATAGCTTTCAAAAGATTAAGCGAATGGATTCTCTGTCTTGTAGAGCATTCCCTTAGGCTGATTGAAGCCGATTTCGTCAACATCTACACCGATGTATTTAAATACTTCGTATAATGTCTTTCCGTAATGACCGAATGCAACAGCTCCGTGATGAGGATAGTTGCCCTCGATAAGTACATGACGATAGAAACGACCCATTTCAGGAATAGCGAAGATACCGATTGCACCGAATGAGCGAGTTGCAACAGGAAGAACTTCACCCTGAGCAATGTATCCGCGGAGTTTAGCATCTGCTGTACTCTGAAGACGGAAGAATGTGATATCTCCAGGAATAATATCTCCTTCAAGAGTTCCGTTTGTAACTTCAATAGGAAGTGAACGAGCCATAATCTTCTGATATTTCATCTCACAGAATGAAAGCTTGTTTGAAGCTGTGTTTCCACAATGGAATCCCATAAATGTATCTTTCTGTGTGTAATCAAATTTGCCCTTGATATCAGCGTCATAGATATCAGCAGGTACAGTATTGTTGATGTCAAGAAGAGTAGTTGCATCTTCACTTGCAACAGTACCGATGAATTCGCTGAGTGCTCCGTAAATATCAACCTCACATGAAACAGGGATGCCTCTCTTTGTGAGACGGCTGTTTACATAACAAGGTACGAAACCAAACTGTGTCTGGAATGCAGGCCAGCATTTACCGGCGATAGTAACATATTTTCTGTAACCCTTGTGTGCATCAATCCAGTCAAGAAGTGTAAGTTCATACTGAGCAAGCTTCTCAAGGATTTCAGGCTTTTTGTTTCCTTTGCCGAGTTCAGCTTCCATATCCTTAACAACATCAGGAATACGCTCGTCTCCTGCATGATTGTTGAATGCTTCAAAAAGGTCAAGCTCTGAATTTTCCTCAATTTCAATATCGAGGTTGTAAAGCTGCTTGATAGGAGCATTACATGCGAGGAAGTTCTGAGGACGAGGACCAAAGCTGATAATCTTTAAGTTGCTTAATGCATAAATTGTACGTGCGATAGGTACAAATTCATGAATCATATCTGCACATTCCTCAGCAGTTCCAACAGGATACTCTGGAATATAAGCCTTAACATTGCGGAGTTTAAGGTTGTAGCTTGCATTGAGCATACCACAGTAAGCATCACCACGGTTGTCGATAAGACCTCCGTTAAGTCCGTCTTCTTCAGAAGCTGCAACGAACATCTTAGGTCCGTCAAAGTGCTTTGCAAGAAGTGTCTCAGAAATTTCAGGACCGAAGTTTCCAAGGTAAACAACAAGAGCGTTACATCCGGCTTTCTTGATATCCTCAAGAGCCTGTACCATATGTATTTCGCTTTCTACGATACATACAGGACATTCGTAAATATCCTCAGCATCATATTTGTCTGTGTAAGCCTTTACAAGATTCTGTCTTCTTGTTACTGAGAGAGACTCTGGGAAACAGTCTCTGCTGACAGCAACGATACCTATTTTCATTTTTGGTAAATTAGTCATTTTTAAAAACATCCTTTCTAAATATAAAAATTTACAGTAAAATTGACGCGCATTTTGCTGCATTTGTTTTCAAATATATTCTATTACATTTTAGGATATTTTGCAATAAAAAAGCACAATAAAATATATGAAAATTGTTTAAAGTGACAACAACAATCTATAAAAACAGATAAAGAGTTGTGATAATTACAATAAAAATCAGATAATGAGTACATGAAATATTTGATTTTGTATTAAAACTACTTGAATTGCATACAAAAATCGGTTATAACAAATACAGTATAAATATTTAAAATAGAGAAACAAAATGTGTACAAATAAAATGCAAATTATTGTCAAACTGCAGATGTGAGCAGTAGCGGCAAATGATGAAAGGATAGACATGTCTCAGATTGTGGTTGGAATTGCAGAAATGAAAATGGGCACAAAAAGGGATGAACTGATTACTTATGCCCTTGGTTCATGTGTCGGTATCTGCATGTATGATGATAAGTTAAAAATAGGAGGACTTTTGCATGCCATGCTGCCAAATGCATATGAATACGATGGATATGGCGATATGAACTTTGAGCGTTATGTAAACACCGGGATTCCAAGCCTTTTCAGAAAGGTATGCGCACATGGAGCTAATGTAAGCAATCTCAAAGTTAAAATTGTCGGCGGGGCAAATATGTTTGGGTTTGATTTTACAAATAAAGATATGGACATAGGCACGCAGAATGTTATACAATCAAAGAGGATTCTTGCAGACCTTGGGATACCTGTAGTCGCTCAGATGACCGGAGGTACGGTTGGAAGAACCATTAAATTTTGTCTTGAAAGTGCGCAGATACAGGTGAATGCGACTGACGGAAACAAATATATATTATAGAAAGAAGGAAGAGTATAATGGTAAAGCATATAATTTTATGGCAGTTAAAAGAAGATATTACAGATAAAGAGAGTGTTAAGAAAGGGATAAAGGAAAATCTTGAGTCGCTTGTAGGAAAAGTTCCGGGACTTTTAAAAGTGAATGTTGTTATTGACGGACTAGAATCTTCAAATGCAGATGTAATGCTTGATTGTGAACTTGACAGCGAGGAATCGCTTAAAGGTTATCAGAAGCATCCGGAGCATGTTGCGGTGGCAGATACTTATGTCAGACCATATACAGCGGTCAGAGTATGTATGGATTATAGTGTGAAAAATCTATGATTTTTCACACGCAAGATTTGTGCTTGCGCACAAACTTGAGATGCCCTGAAAAGCGGGCAAGAATGGAGATTAATATGAATACAAAAATCAGCGCACAGATAAAAAAAGGCGTTCTTGAAATGTGCCTTCTGCACAAATTATCACAACAGGATTATTATGGCTACAATCTTATGCATGAAAGGAACAATCGTTCTAATGATGTAGCAGGGAATTTTAGATAATCAGAAATGGAGGCTGAAACAGGAAGATATATGAGCGATATAAATAACAGTGTATATGACAGTATATATAAAAGAAGAAGTATAAGAAAATATAAAAGTGATATGCTCCCGAAAGAGCAGATTGAAAAAATTCTTGATGTGGCAAGAGTTGCACCGTCAGGCAAAAACAGACAGCCGTGGAAATTTCTTGTCTATTGTGGTGAGGAAAAGAAAAAGATACTCAGTGAAATGAGAAAAGGAATAAAGAGGGAATTAAAAGAGCCGTTATTTAAGAAATCTAAAAGGCTGCTGCCAGATGCAGACAATACGCTTCGCATAATGATGAATGCACCGGTTGTAGTATTTGTCATAAATACAAACGGAAAAAGTCCTATGGAAAATATAGATGTGGATGACAGATTTTCAGAAATATGCGATACACTGTCAATTGGTGCGGCTATAGAAAATATGCTTTTAGCGGCACAGGAATTGGGTGTCGGTTCATTGTGGATAGGAAATACGTGTTTTGCATACAGGGAGCTTGCAGAATATATAGGCGAGGAAGGACAGCTTATCGGAGCAGTTGCATTTGGAATTGCCGATGAAGAACCGGAGGCAAGACCGAGAAAGAAACTGGAGGATATTGTAGAGTATCATGTATAATATTTTTATAATGTGAATCAGATAAATTTAAAAAAATGCATTGTAAAAAATATAAATTCAGATAATATGCGACCATTTAGACACAAAAATCGACCATTTAAGCACGATTTAACACAAGAGGATTTTAATGTGGTAAGATATAGGTGTTTCGGAACAAATTAGTAATGTTTTATAATAGGGAAAAAGATAATCTCTCATCCTTCAACTCTACCCGGAGGATGAGGGATTCTTTTTTGTATAAAGAATTTAGGAAATGCCTTGTATAAAAAATAAAAAAGCATATGTCAATCTCTGCATAAAAGTGTTATCATAATAACATAGTCAAAATAAAAGATTATAAATGAGAAGTAGAGTGGAAAAGTATTGATAAGAAAGGTAGGAGAGTATGTACGAAAACGAAATTGAAAACATTGTATCACGCAGTTCAGATGAAGAAATATATTATGGTTTGTTAGAGTTTACAAAGAACATGGCACAGCAGAGAGGAAAGATTGAGGGAAAGAAAAAACTTTATTATATATCTGCAGAGTTTCTTATAGGAAAGCTTTTATCAAACAATCTCATAAATCTTGGATTGTATGATCAGGTAGCTAAAGCACTTGAAAAACACGGAAAGAGTATGGCACAGATAGAGGAAATCGAACCGGAACCATCACTTGGAAATGGTGGTCTTGGTCGACTTGCATCTTGTTTCCTCGATTCGATAGCAACACTTGGGTTAAATGGTGATGGTGTCGGAATAAATTATCATCTGGGACTTTTTAAACAGGAATTTGACAAAAATCTTCAGAAAGAAGTGCCAAATCCTTGGATAAAGGACAAGAGCTGGCTTAGAAGAACTGACAAGAGTTATGAGATAATTTTTGGCGGGCTCAGGGTGAATTCTGTTATGTACGAGATAGATGTAACAGGCTATGACAATAAATGCAACACATTGAAACTTTTTGATATTGACAGTGTGGATGACAGCATTGTACAGGGAGACAGTATATATTTCAATAAAGAAGATATAAGAAAAAATCTTACATTGTTCCTTTATCCCGATGACAGTGATTATCAGGGACAGCTGCTTAGAATATACCAGCAGTATTTTATGGTCAGCAATGCGGCACAGCTTATCATTGATGAGGCAGTTGCGAAAGGAAGCAACCTTTACGACCTTGCCGATTATGCGGTTGTTCAGATAAATGATACACATCCGACTATGGTAATTCCTGAACTTATAAGGCTTCTTGTGAAAAAGGGTATCGATATGGATAAAGCTATTGATATTGTGAGCCATATGTGTGCATACACAAACCACACAATACTTGCAGAGGCACTTGAAAAATGGCCTATATGGTTCCTTGAAAAGGTAGTTCCACAGCTTATGCCTATCATAAAGATGCTTGATGTAAAAGTAAAAGAAAAATACAATAACCCTGAACTTGCCATTATAGATGACAAGCAGCAGGTACACATGGCAAGAATAGATATGCACTATGGATTTAGTGTAAATGGTGTAGCGGCACTTCATACAGAGATACTTAAAAACAGCGAGTTAAAGCCATTTTATGATATTTATCCAAACAAATTTAACAATAAAACAAACGGTATAACATTCAGAAGATGGCTGCTTCATTGTAATCATGAACTTACTGATTTTATCTCATCAAAAATCGGTGATGGATTTAAGAAAGATGCAAATGAGCTTGAAAAACTTTTACAATATAAGGATGATGAGGCTGTCTTAAAAGCAATTACAAATATAAAGATGACTAAAAAGAAAGAGTTTAAAGAGTATCTTCTTAAGAAAGAAAATGTTGAGATAGACGAAAATTCTATAATAGATGTGCAGGTAAAGAGACTTCATGAGTATAAGAGACAGCAGATGAATGCACTTTATATAATTCATAAATACATGGATATAAAGGCGGGCAATAAGCCGAAGAGACCGATTACATTTGTATTTGGAGCAAAGGCGGCACCGGCATATACCATAGCAAAAGATATTATTCATTTAATACTCTGCCTATCTAAAGTTATAGAAAACGACCCTGAGGTTAGTCCGTATCTGAAAGTGGTTATGCTTGAAAATTACAATGTGACATATGCGGAGAAGATAATACCGGCAGCAGATATTTCAGAGCAGATTTCACTTGCATCTAAAGAAGCCAGCGGAACGAGCAACATGAAGTTTATGTTAAACGGTGCAGTGACTTTAGGAACAGAAGATGGTGCAAATGTTGAGATACATGAACTTGTAGGAGACGAAAATATCTATATATTCGGTGAGAAGAGTGACAAAGTTATTGAACATTATGCAAAAGCTGATTATTCAGCAGAAAAAATATATGATTCAGACACTGAAATTGCAAAACTCGTCGATTTCATTATAGATAAAAAGATGTTTGCAGTCGGAAACAAAAAAAGCCTCATAAGATTATATATGGAAATAGTTACAAAGGACTGGTTTATGACACTTTTGGATATAAAAGATTATATACGCGTGAAAGAGCAGGTATTTAATGATTACGAGGACAGACAGGCTTGGAGCAGAAAAATGATTAAAAATATAGCTATGGCAGGATTTTTCTCTTCAGACAGAACTATTAAGCAGTACAATGATGATATATGGCATCTTGACTAATCAAGTGCTGCTTAAGAAATGAGGTAAAATGAATGTAAAATCTATTGTAGCGCCTGAAGTATTGGTTATAATGTTGTTTGTAGCAGTTACAGGATATTTTATAATGAGTAAAATAGTAAACAGAAAATACGGTTATACTAAGAAAAGAGAAGAGGAACTGGAAAACATTGATGAAAAGAAAGGCGGCAGCTTATGAAGAAAATCGGTTTTTTAACAAGCGGTGGAGATTGTCAGAGTTTAAATGCAACTATGCGTGGAGTTGCAAAAACATTGTATCAGACATATCCTGATGTAGAGATATATGGTATTCTTGAGGGATACAAAGGTCTTATTTACGGAAATTACAGAAAGATGCAACCAAGCGATTTTTCGGGCATTCTTACGGAAGGCGGAACTATTATCGGAACATCGAGACAGCCGTTTAAAAAGATGCGTGAGCCTGATGCGAACGGACTTGACAAGGTCGAGGCTATGAAATCAAATTACAAAAAATGGGGACTTGACTGTCTTGTTATACTTGGCGGAAACGGAACACATAAAACTGCAAATCTTTTGAGTGAGGAAGGATGCAATGTAGTTACTCTTCCAAAAACAATTGATAATGATATCTGGGGTACCGATATTACATTTGGTTTCCAAAGTGCCGTAAATATAGCTACTAATGCGATAGACTGTATTCATACGACAGCAGCATCGCACAGCAGGGTATTTATTGTCGAAGTTATGGGGCACAAGGTAGGATGGCTTACATTGCATGCAGGCATTGCAGGCGGTGCTGATATTATACTTCTGCCTGAAATACCATACGACATAAATTCTGTTGTCGAAGCTCTTGACAAGAGAACAAAAGAGGGAAAGAAGTTTTCTATTCTGGCAGTTGCTGAGGGTGCTATATCAAAAGAGGATGCGGTATTATCAAAGAAGGAACTCAAGGCAAAAAGAAAAGCAAATCCATATCCGTCAATATCATATCAGATTGGAAAAGAGATTGAGGAAAAGACAGGACAGGAAGTAAGAATTACTGTTCCGGGACATATGCAGAGAGGCGGAGAGCCATGCCCGTATGACAGGGTTATATCAAGCAGGCTCGGTGCGGCAGCAGCAAGACTTATAATCAAAGAAAAATATGGTTATATGGTTGGATTTAAAAATGGAGAGATAGTTCCGGTACCTCTTGCAGAAGTTGCAGGAAAATTAAAAATGGTAGACCCTGATTCGTCAATAATCAAAGAGGCTAAGGGTCTTGGAATATGTTTTGGCGATTAATATAAAAAGATTTATTGACTAATATCAGGGGCAAGTAAAAATTGCCCCTGAATTAATAGGAGGCAAATTATGTCTTATACGGCGTTATACAGAAAATTTCGTCCCGGTGAATTTGACGAGGTAAAGGGACAGGAACATATAGTAACGACACTGAAAAATGAGATAAGAACTGACCGTATCGGACATGCGTATCTGTTTTGTGGTACGAGAGGTACAGGTAAAACGACAGTAGCAAAGATACTGGCAAAAGCGGTAAATTGTGAGCATCCGGTAGATGGAAGTCCATGCGGCGAATGTGAGATGTGTAAAAAGATAAGTAGTCAGACATCAATGAATGTCATCGAGATGGATGCGGCATCTAACAACAGTGTAGACGACATCAGAGAAATAATCGATGAAGTGCAGTATTCTCCGGCAGAAGGAAGATATAAAGTATATATTATTGATGAGGTTCATATGTTATCAGCAGCGGCATTTAATGCATTGCTAAAGACACTTGAGGAACCGCCGTCATATGTTATTTTTATTCTTGCAACGACAGAGGCACATAAAATACCTATCACGATTCTGTCAAGGTGTCAGAGATATGATTTTAAACGAATATCTATAGATACAATATCAGCGAGATTAAAAGATTTGATGGAAAGAGAAAATGTCGATGTAGAAGACAAAGCGTTGAGATATATTGCAAAAGTGGCAGACGGTTCAATGCGTGACGCACTCAGTCTGTTAGACCAGTGCATTGCATTTTATCTCGGTGAAAAACTCACCTATGACAAGGCAATAGAGGTACTTGGTGCGGTAGATACATCTGTATACAGCCGTATGTTTAAAAATATGGCAGATTTGGATGTTATTGGATGTATGAAGCTTCTCGACGAGATAATGATGTCAGGGAGGGATTTGAACCAGTTTATAACAGGACTTATTTGGTATTTAAGAAATCTTATGGTTATTTCGGTATCAGCAAGTGGAAGCGAAATGGTAGACGTTTCTACAGAACAGCTTGAACAGATGCAGCAGGAAATAAAAAAAGTTGACGAGACAGGTCTTATACGGTATATTCGTATATTATCGGAGTTATCAAATCAGATTAAATATGCGACGCAAAAGCGTGTCCTTACGGAAGTTGCATTTGTCAAATTATGTGTACCCGAAATGGAAAAAAAGACATCGGATGACAGTCTTTTGGCAAGGATAGATGCAATAGAAAGAAAGCTTGAAAGTGGTATTTTTGTAAACGGTCAGCCGGACAATGGAGGTCAGAATGTTTCTTATGTCACTAATGAGGCAAAAACATCAAAAGAACCTCAGCCGGAGGTCGTACTGCCTAAAATGGTATCGGATGATTTGAAGAAGATAAATGGAAAATGGCAGCAGATACTTTCTGATATTTCTGTTTCATCACGTTCTTTTCTGATGCCGGAAATTTGCAAAAAGACGGTATCACAGGATGGTGAAACACTGATATTACAGTTTACGGATGCCACAGCAGAGGCATATTTTAACAGAGATGACAAGAGAAACCTTGACGAACTAAAAACTGTTATTTCAAATATTGTCGGGGTCGATGCAGGGATAATAGCGGAGACTGTCAGCAACGAGCAGAGCAGAAATTCATTGGATTTATCCCAGATAATCGATAAAATAAACTTTGATGTGCAAATAAAAAAATAATAAATTTATGGAGGAAAATAAAATGGCAAAAAGAGGTGGATTTCCAGGAGGCGGAATGCCGGGAAACATGAACAATCTTATGAAGCAGGCTCAGCGTATGCAGAGACAGATGGAAGAAAAAACGAAGGAAATGGAAGAAAAAGAATGGGAAGCAACAGCCGGAGGCGGAGCGGTAACAGTTAAAATTTCAGGTAAAAAGGAAGTTTTATCAGTAAAACTTGACCCTGAAGTAGTTGATCCTGATGATATAGAAATGCTTGAAGATTTAATAGTTGCAGCAACAAATGAGGCGCTTCGCAAAGTTGAAGAGGAGAGTGCAGAAATGATGTCAGCACTTACAGGAGGACTCGGCGGAGGTCTTGGAGGTTTATTCTAAGATGGATTTTTACAGTTCGCAGATATCGAATCTTGTTGAACAGTTATCACATTTGCCGGGAATAGGCAGTAAGTCGGCACAGCGTCTGGCATTTCATATATTAAATATGTCTCCGGATCAGGTTAAAGGACTTGCGGATGCAATGACAAATGCAAAGAAAAATGTGAGATACTGTAAGGAATGCTGCACATATACGGATGATGAACTCTGCCCTATATGTGCCAATCCTAAACGCAACCACAAACAGATTATGGTTGTAGAGAATACAAGAGACCTGGCGGCATATGAAAAAACAGGAAAATATGAGGGCGTATATCATGTATTACATGGTGCTATTTCACCGATGGCAGGTATAAGCCCTCAGGATATAAGATTAAGTGAACTTATGGTGCGTCTTCAAAAGGATGTGGATGAAGTTATAGTAGCTACCAATAAAACATTAGAGGGCGATACAACAGCAACATATATAAGTAAACTTATAAAACCGCTGGGAATAAAAGTGAGCAGGATAGCAAGCGGTGTCCCTATAGGTGGAGATTTGGAATATATAGACGAAATTACGCTTTATCGTGCTTTGGAGGGACGTACCGACATGTAGACGCCTGCAGCTATAAAATCAGCTAACTTTACTACAGTGGCGAGATGGGTGGTCTGCAAAGTGGCAATATTATTGATGCCGCTTTCATTTACTATACCCGTAATAAAAATATCTCCGACATGGGTGAGATTTTTCCCGGTACCTATACCCGGATGAAGAGCACCTTTGCCGAGAGTGACAAAGCCAACATGACTGTTGGTGCCAAGAGAAGAATCAAGAGCAATGATATACGGATTTTGTATACTTGCTCTTATTTTTTTTAGCGTAGCATCAAGGTTTTTTGCGTGAACCGGCTTTTTCAATGTTCCGTATACGGAAATACCTGAATTTTTCAAAAGGGAAGAAAGTTTGTGCCCGACAAGGGGACCGAGACAATCACCTATAACTCTGTCTGAGCCTATGCAGAGTATAACAAGGTTTTTATCTAAAGATAAACATTCTTTACAGCATTTTTTCAGCGTGTGCACAAAGTGAAAAGAAGCATATGAAGTTTCAGGGTTAAAGTATGAGACTTTAGTTTCTTTTTGAATATTCATTAAATAAAATCCAACCTTTCAAAAAAATGTTAGTTATATAAAAAATATTCCCGATAAATGTAAAAATATTCATGAATAAGAGGTTGTCTTTTGACAAAATTTTTAACCTGTAAATGTTATCTTCTTGGTATCAGACATATAAGAGAAGGAGGATGGGTTTGTGGATGATATGATGCACAGATATGTGAAAAAGCCGGAGAATATCAGGCAGATAGGAGAAAGTCCCTATTCAGGAGCAATATATATAGAAGATTATGTTATGACATATATAAGACGGATATTTAAGGATGAGGGAGAAGAAAAGATAATATTATTGCTTGGGAAAAAAGGAGAAGAACAGGCAAAAGGGAATATATTTATCTATGGTGCTGTCGGTATGGAATATAGAATTACCGATGCCGTAACGCAGATATCAGAGAAGGAATGGAGCAGTACATACGAGAAGATATATAAATATTTTCCGGGTACAGAACTTTTGGGCTGGGTCTGCGGGGTATATATGTGGAACAGCAAAGTTGATGCAACGATAAATATAATACACAGAAAATATTTTTCAAAAGAGGAAAATATACTTTTTTTGTTCGACCTGTCAGAATGTGAAGAAAAAATATTTAAATGGTATGACGGAAATTTGAAAGAGCAGAGCGGATATTATGTTTTTTATGAAAAAAATCCGCAGATGCAGGAATTTGTACTTGGTGAAAGCAAAAATGAGAGTGTCGATGAACAATACGAAGATGTTGTAACGGAGGCAATAAGGGAAACAGTTAGCAAAAGTACGCATAAAGCAGCAGGTTCAAAGCCAGCAATGTTTGTTATGATGATGGCGATAGCGGTTATGTTTGTTATCGGGGGAAATTATATGTTTGAAAGCTTTGCAAAGATAAATAATCTGGAGACTGCTGTTGATGTATTGCAAAGTTATGTAGAGACAACATATTCAAGTGAAAATGATAAGACGGAAACTGCAACTCAGCCGGCGGTTACTATTAGAGAAAACAGTGACAAAACAAGTGAAAAAAATAATGAAATTTCAAATAATTCTAAGAGACAGAATGTAAAAGATGTAAGAAAAAATACAAGTATAAAAAAATATATAAGAAAAAACAGATTGACAGCCGATAAAAACAAGATTTCAGAAAAGAAAAATAAGACAGCAGCAAAAAAGGAAAGAGTAGCCCGTGTTAGAAAAAATTATGCGGAAACAGCTTATGAAACATATAGAGTTCAAGAGGGCGATACGCTTAGCCAGATAGTATGGAGACAGTATCATTCGTTGGACAAGATATCATCTGTAAAAAAGATAAATAATATAGGTAATAGTAACAATATAATTGCAGGTCAGGTGATAAAGCTTCCGAATTTTTGAAAAATATATTGATGATACAGTTCACCAGATAGAATATTGCAATGAGAAAAAAGATAAGTTATACTTTATTTAAGAAAAATACAGTTGTATTTATAGAGATTAAATCAGACTGTAGATAGAAACGAGGAGTAGCATGGAAACTTTAGTAGGACGCTCTCAAAATGTAAATTCGATAATACAGCGAAAAAAGAAAACAAAGAAGATAATAATTATTTCAATAGCTGTTATATTGATTACAGGATTATTACTTGGAATTACATATAATTATTATATAAACAAAAGGTACAACAGTTACGAAGTAGAAAAAAATTATAAATTTAAAAATTCGGGGGACTTGTCATTTGTATCATATAAAGACTCAGTAATTAAATACAGTAAAGACGGTATTGCAGCACTTGACGGTTCAGGAAAAGAACTATGGAACGGAAGTTATGATATGGCATCGCCGGCACTTGATATATGCGGGGATTATGTTGTGGCAGCAGACATAGGTGCAAAAAAGATTGTAGTATTTAATGGTGAAGATTCAGGAAAAGAGTTTACGACGGATTATCCGATAGTGCAGGCGGAAGTGTCAAAGCAGGGTGTTGTGGCAGTTCTGCTTGAAGAAAAAACAGCAAACGTTATAAGAATGTACAATCCATATGATGCACAAAATACACTTTTGGCTGAGATACCAACAAATATTGACGATGGTTATCCGGTATCAATAGATATATCAGCTGACGGAGTGAATGTGGCAGCAGTGTATGTCAGTGTAAATAACAGTAAGATACAGAGCAGGGTTGCATTTTACAACTTTTCTGATGTAGGAAAAAACAGCAATTTTCTTGTAGGAGCACAGAATTATAATGATAAACTTGTATCAGAAGTAGAGTATATAAACGATACAGATGTGTGTGTATTTGGAGAGGATGGCTATTCAATATGGACAAATCCCCGCCAGCCTGAACAGAAATTTGAAAAGAAGTACAGGAGTACGATAAAAAGTGCATTTTATAATTCAAAATATATAGGCGTTGTTTTAAGTGAGGAGAATGACAAAACAGGCGAAATGGAAGTATATGATTTGTCAGGAAAAAGAAAATTAAGATTAAAAATTGAAGAAGATTATACAGATATATCACTAAATGAAGATGATGAGATAATGATGAACTCGGAGTCACAAAGTTATATATATCGAATGAATGGAATTAAGAAATTTTCAAGCAGTATAAATGGTAAACTGAGAAATTTTTTTCAAGCAAAAGGGGATAAAAGCTACTATTTTGTGCTGGAAAATGAAATTCAGGAAATAAAATTGAAAAAAATTAAAAAAAAGGGTTGACGAATCCAAAATAAAGAGTTATACTAGCAAAGCACTGTTGAGAGAGCAACAAACTTAAACAGTTTGGAGAGGTATCGAAGTGGTCATAACGAGGCGGTCTTGAAAACCGTTTGTCCGCAAGGGCGCGTGGGTTCGAATCCCACCCTCTCCGCTCAGATCTCTATATAGTATTTTACAATATGGAGATTTATTTTTTGCTTATTTTGAAAAAAGAATATTGAAAAGCATATGATTATAATATGCGAAATGCAAGTATGAACTTGTATCTATCTGTTATGGAGAGGTATCGAAGTGGTCATAACGAGGCGGTCTTGAAAACCGTTTGTCCGCAAGGGCGCGTGGGTTCGAATCCCACCCTCTCCGCTGTGGTTGAATCCACTATAAATTAGTTTTTTGTACGGCTGGAAAGTGAGAGACAAAAAATGAAAAAAGTGTTGACAACAACAGTTAAATGTTGTAAGATACATATCGCTGTCGCACAAAGCGATGAGAGAACAAAGCTTGAAAGCAAAGGTTTTCTTATCAGATGCGAAAGCAGGAAATCTTAAAGATTTCCGAGTTTTATTTTTTGAAAAGATTCAAAAAATAAAATAAAAAAGTTCT
>FR887268.1 GCA_000436755.1 Clostridium sp. CAG:253
TGTGGTGGCTGTTTTGGTTGTGGCGGAAATTCATGTGAAAAAATAAAATGCAGTAATGAAGAAAAGATTTCTGGAATATCAATTCCAGGTTGTGGTGGAATTTTGACATCGGGAAGGGGCTGTAATTTTCCTCTTTGGGCGCAGTCTATAAAATGTATATCAAGTAAAGATGACAAAAAGGCGGATAATTATATGAGTATGAAAGCGTGTGATGTAAGATATTACGGTGGTGGTTGTTTTGGATGTATAGGTTGCAGCCAGACTAAAAAGAGTTGTTATAGTGCTTGTGTGAAAAGTAAAAATAATAATGAAAAACACACTGTAATGGTTTTTGGACATACAAAAGACGAAAGTAATATAAAAGAAATTAGTATAGGCTGTTCTAATGGTTGTGTTGGTATTGGATGTAGCGGCGATAATAGAACAAATATAGATACCATATACGAATTAGAATATTTAATGGGAGTAGATTAATATGTATCCATATATTCATATAATATTACCGTCATATATGGTTATGGCATTGATTGGCGGTTTCTTTGCAGTGTGTTTTATATTTTCGCGCATTGATAAATATGAAATACTTTTTACTGATTTTATTAAAATGTTTTTATTGTGTATGATAGGTGGAGTAGTCGGAAGCAAAGTCCTTTTTGCAATAACACAGATACCATGGCTGATAAAACATTTTTCGATAGAAAATATGATATTACTTATTCCGCAGAGTGGCTTTGTGTTTTATGGAGGATTGTTTGGCGTTATATTTACGTTGATGTTTTTGACAAGAAATGATGCAGATATGAGAAAAAAGGTATTTGAAATATCAGTTCCAGCAATGCCATTATTTCATGCATTTGGAAGAATAGGCTGTTTTTTGGCAGGTTGTTGTTATGGAAAAAAATTATCTACACCGATAGTTATTGGTACGATAGAATTTGCCAGGATACCTGTACAGATTATAGAATCAATGGCAGAGTTTATTCTTTTTATCGTGCTTTTTATATTGAGCAAAAAAAATAGGGACATAGATTTATTAAGAATTTATCTTGTAATATATGCTGTTATTCGTTTTGCTGATGAATTTTTGCGTGGAGATAAAATAAGGGGAATATATGGGGGAGTATCAACAGCACAGTGGATATCTTTGATTATATTGTTTGTATATGGATTTGAGTATATAAAAGGGAGATATAGCAAAAAAGTAAATAGTTCTTTTTAGCTGTTTATAATTGAATAAAACAATGAAAATAATGTTGTTAATAATATTTATATTAAAATATAAGTATAAAGTTATATGTGAAAAGATACGAGAAAACATATGTGAGATATTTATTATCATTATGTAAAGTGAATGAAAAACAAAACAATGAATAAAGGTAAGCGCGTATGGATTTAAGAGTATTACATTATTTTTTGACAGTGGCTAAAGAACAGAGCTTTACAAGAGCTGCTGCACAACTGCATATAACACAGCCTACGCTTTCAAGACAGCTTGCAGCTCTTGAAGGTGAATTGGGGACGGTTCTTTTTGACAGGGGCGGGCGCACTATTACCCTTACAGATGAGGGAATCCTGCTTAAAAGGCGAGCTTTGGAGATAATAGACCTTGAAGATAAGATAATAGATGAATTCAAAGGCAGCAATGATGTGGTAGAGGGCAAAATAACCATTGGGTGTGGTGAATTTGCGGCTGTTGAGACGATGGCTGAGATATGCGGGAGGTATAGGAAAAAGTATCCTATGGTTCAGATTGCGATACATACGGGCACGGCGGACATTATACAGGAGATGATGAATAAAGGGCTGGTAGATATAGGATTATTTATGGAGCCGATTAATACAGAAGGTTTGGAATATATTCGTATTCAGGACAGTGACCATTGGGTAGTGGGAGTAAGACCGGGTGATGAGCTTGCCAAAAAAGAATACATAACAAAAAACGATTTGCTGGATGTTCCTCTTATTTTGCCGGAGCGTGCAGGTGTTCAGAGTGAACTTGCAAACTGGTTTGGGAAAGATGTAGACAAACTTCATGTGGCATTTACAAGCAATCTCGGAACAAATGCGGGTGTTATGGCATTGCATGGACTTGGCTATCCGGTATCGATAGAGGGAGCAGCAAGATATTGGAGCAGGGAACTGCTTGTACAAAAGAAACTTTATCCCGAGATAAATTCGAGTACAGTGCTGGCATGGCGCAGAAACATTCCTTATTCAAGAGCAGTCAATAAGTTTATTGAAGAAATAAATGCTTTTGAAAAATGATATGATCGGAAATAAGTTGACTATTTGTATTATGCGCAGCAACTTGTCAAAAATATACATATATGCTTTTTAAGCATAGAAAATAATGTAATATAAGTATTAGACATACAAAAATAAAAAATAATATAATAGATGCACAGGGTATATTAAGAAAATATTCTGTGCATTTGTTTTATAGAAGTTAAATATCTATAAAGCAGAAAACTTAGAGATTATATTAAAATTTAGGAGGTGTGATTAATGGCAAAAAAATTAGTTGCATATTTTAGTGCGAGTGGTGTGACAAAAAAAGTCGCTGAGATGATTTCAGAGGTTTCAGGATATGAACTTTATGAGATTAAGCCTAAACAGGCATATACAAAGGCTGACTTAAACTGGATGGATAAAAATTCAAGAAGCAGTGTGGAAATGAAAGATAAAAAGTTCAGACCTGAGATTATTACAAAAGATATAGAAATGTCAGACTATGATGAAATTATACTTGGTTTTCCGATTTGGTGGTATGTTGCGCCTACTATTATAAACACATTTTTAGAGGTATATGATTTTTCAGGCAAAAAGATTACTTTATTTGCAACATCAGGTGGAAGTGGATTTGGAAATACGGTAAGTGAACTTAAACCGTCTGCGCCTAATGCTGATATAGTTGAAGGAAAATTACTTAATAACGCAAACAAGCAGGAAATAGAGAACTGGTTAAAGACAATATAATTGTTTAAAACAATATAGGAGGATATTTACTATGGCTAAAATTGTACAGACAGCGGGCAGAAATGCACTTGGAGAATTTGCACCTCAATTTGCACATTTTAATGATGATATTCTTTTCGGTGAAAATTGGAACAATACAGATATAGATGTTAAGACAAGAAGTATTATAACAGTTGTAGCATTGATGTCACAGGGGATTACTGATTCATCACTTAAATTCCATCTTGAAAATGCAAAAGCTCATGGAGTGACACAAAAAGAAATAGCTGCAATAATTACCCATACTGCATTTTACGCAGGATGGCCTAATGCATGGGCTGTATTTAATCTGGCAAAAGAAGTATGGGCTGTAAATGAAGGTGATTTGCCATATGAGGAAGAAGCTATGAGAGCACATGCTAAATCAATGGTATTTCCTATCGGTGAGCCAAACGATGCGTTTGCAAAATATTTTATAGGAAAAAGCTATCTTGCACCTGTATCAAAAGAGCAGGTGGGAATATTTAATGTGACATTTGAGCCGGGATGCAGAAATAACTGGCATATTCATCATGCGAAGAATGGTGGTGGACAGATACTTGTATGCGTTGCAGGACGTGGATATTATCAGGAAGAAGGAAAAGAAGCAATAGAAATGAAACCGGGCGATTGCGTTAATATTCCGCCGGAGGTAAAACATTGGCATGGTGCAGCACATGATGAATGGTTCTCACATCTGGCAGTAGAGGTAGCTGGGGAAGATTGTTCAAATGAGTGGTGTGAACCTGTATCAGATGAGCAGTATAAGGCAGTAGTAGAGAAATAAAAGTTATTATATGTATAAGTATAACTGGCAAATAAAAAATAGTGGCTGAACTGTTACCAAAAATAAAAATAAATTGCAAAATAAACTTGACATAGCATATATGGTGTGATAATATAGTCTTCGCTGTCGCACAGGAGACGACTGGAAAGTGAGAGCTCGTGCAGATAGCAAAGACTATATTATTATATGTTCAATCAAATTAAAAGAAAAAAGTTCTTGACATGAAGTTGAGTATATGATATCATTTAATACGTTGTCGCAATCGAGAGATTAGATAATAAAAAACTATTTCAGTTTTGTTTCAAAGCAAAATGAAATAAAAAAAGTTCTTGACAATGTCGAAAAGATGTTGTAAGATAAATATCGCTGTCGCATAAAGCGATGAGAGAACAAAGCTTGGAAGCAAGAGTTTTCTTATTGGATGCGAAAGCAGGAAATCTTAAAGA
>FR887269.1 GCA_000436755.1 Clostridium sp. CAG:253
GCGGTAGGGGTGGAAAAGATAAGGGAACTTTTTCTATCAACCTTAAAAGTGGCCAGTTTAAATGTTTAAGATCAAGCTGTGCGATAAGCGGGAATATGATTACTCTTGCAAGAGATTTTGATTTTCATTTGTCAAGAGATGTGGATGAATATTATATGCATAAAACGCAGTATCGTAGGCTGCGGACTCCGAAAGAACCTTTAGTTCCAAAAGAGTCATCAATCAAATTCTTGCAGGGCAGAGGAATATCGGAAGAAACTGCGAGAAAGTATGAACTTACCACACATAGCAGGCAAGAGAATGTACTTGTATTTCCGTTTTTTGATGAAAATGGCAAATTGCAGTATGTTAAATATCGTGATTGTGAGTATTTCAAAGGAAAGACACACATTGATAAAAGCGGCAAAGAGCAGTCATCACCGAAAGAATGGTCGGAGCAGAATTGTAAGCCAATTTTATTTGGTATGAAACAGTGCAATATGGAAAATAAACGTATCGTGATGTGTGAGGGACAGATGGATTCATTATCTGTTGCAGAAGCAGGTATCGAAAATGCGGTCAGTGTTCCAAATGGAGCATTAGGTTTTACATGGGTTCCTTATGTATGGAATTGGTGGTGTCAGTTTGAAGAATTGGTCGTATTCGGTGATTATGAACATGGTTATATAACATTGTTAGACGAACTTGTAAAACGATTTCCGAGTAAGATAAAGCATGTGAGATATGAGGATTATCAAGAGTGTAAGGATGCAAATGAAATACTTGTAAAACATGGCAAAGATGCGGTTCGTAACGCTGTTGAAAATGCCATTGAATTGCCGGTGAAACAGGTAAAAGAGCTTGCAGATGTAAAACGCAGAGATTTGAAAGACATTCCAAAATTCAGAACAGGGTTCCGTCAGTTAGATGCCTTTTTGGGTGGATATTTGTATGGCGGCCAGCTTGTAATTCTTACTGGTAAAAGAGGACAGGGAAAGTCTACTGTGGCTAATGAGATATGTGTTGCAGCACTTCAGCAGGGCAAGAAGATATTTGCATATTCAGGAGAACTCCCTGACTGGCAATTTAAATCATGGATTGATTTTCAGATTGCCGGTCCAAACTATATTGTTGAGCAACCGAACAGGGATGGTGAGATAAGGCGATTTATTACAAATAGTAATCAAGACCTTATAGATGATTGGTACCGTGGAAAGTTTTATATTTATGATAACAATGTAGTTGACGATGATGAATTGACAGACCTTATTACCACTATAGAAAACTCTATTATGCAATATGGTATTGATTTGGTTATAGTAGATAATCTTATGACTGCATTAGATGTTGACATGGATAAGGATGAATACAGATGTCAAAGTAAGTTTGTAAAGAAACTCAGCAGGCTTGCAAAAAGGCTTGATGTGGTAGTTATCTTAGTTGCGCATCCGAGAAAAAATAGTATGACAAAAGATGAAAATGATGCAGTTAGCGGTTCTGGAGATATAACAAATGCTGCAGATGTTGTTATGACATTTAAGCGTGATGAAGATGTAGAAAATCACAATTTTCTTTCAATAAGCAAAAATAGATGGTTTGGAAATCTGACTAAGAAAGAGGGCATTGAGTTGTGGTACAGTCAGAAGTCACGAAGATTGAGGGACAGGAGTAAGCCTGATTTTGAATATAAAGTAGGATGGGAACCCAAAGAACCACAGCAACAAAGTTTTGAGGGATTTATAAATGTAACTAATGATATGGAAAATCCGTTTCAGATGTAAGAAAGTGAGAGGTAGAGAAAATGAGTAATATTGAGAAAAACAAAGTTACCAGCTTAGAAACAATTGTGCGAATGATAGGTGATAAGCCGTATTACGAAATTAAGTATAAAAACTTGGGGGAAGATTATTACCATGTAGGCTACAGTTCATTTAATATAAAAAATGTTTTACAGTGGAAAGAGGAATGCTTTGAGTTTGTAGAAAGTAAAGAAACTAACGCTGACAAAATCAGGAATATGTCGGATTACGATTTGGGAGATTTGTTGCAGAGCGTAAGTTCTGGTGCAGGGAATGGAAACCCATTTATCTCTCTTTGCGTTGATGATAATGAAATAACGATGAATTTTAGTGATATTTATGATTGGCTTCAATCAGAAGCAGAATAGGAGGTACATATGGAAGATAGGTATTTATCTAAAGCAAAACGAACTGATAATGGAGAATGGGTGCAGGGGGCTTACTTTGAATTTGAAGGAGAAGCTTATATTATGGACATAATGCGAAGTTTTATGTCGGCATTTTATAATCAAAAAAGTGTTGTGGATTTTAACACAAGAGCCTACGAAGTGGATAAGAATTCAATCTGTCAGTGTACCGGATTAAAAGATAGAAAAGGTAATTTGATTTTTGAGAATGACATCATAAAAGACTTGTTTAGTGATGTTTGCGCGCCAATTAAATACGGCAGTTATCAAAGTTGCTTTGACAGCACAAAGAATGAACATGTCGGATTTTATGTAAATTGGCTAGGTAGATATGCTAAAAGCCGCAGAAAAGATTTAGGCTATTGGATAAATATGGTTGATGCAGAGATTGTCGGCAATATATTTGACAATCCTGAGTTGTGCTGGGAAAGGAATAACAATGGGAAAAACTATTGATGAGGTAATAAAGGAATATAAGAGAGTTGCTAATATCAAAAGAGAAATATATAACAATTCATCGCTAAAAGAAAAGAATAAACATCTTTTGAGAATTGCAGGAGAGCAGGAACAGCTTGCTGAGTGGTTGGAAGAACTAAAACAGTTACGAATTGAAAAGGAAAAGAAATGTGACGAGTGTACTTATTATATAACCGTACAAGAAGCGTTTGTCAGAGGATATAAAGATTCTATTGATGATTTTGTTAATGCTTGTGAACAAGATATAATATGTCAGCGTTTTGGATTACGAATACTGGATATTAGAAGGATTGCGGAACGGTTAAAAGAACAATCAGATAAGTAAGGAGGGCAGGCTATATGGATGATGAATTTAAATTCTTTCAGGAATGGTGGAAGATACTACGAAAGTATTGGAACCCACCAGAAAAGAAAAATGAAAGCAAACAGGCCGTTGAGTTTTGGTATGGTTTAACGAGAGAGTGCATGGCATTACATAAAAAATATGAGAGCAATAAAATATTTGAACCATTTGCACTAAAGATGGTTGTAGAGCTGATTGCTGAAATAGAGCGCAGGTCTAAGATTGACGGAAGATAAATATTATATAAGAAAGAGAATAAGGTGATTGAATTGAGTAAAAATATAGAAATTCCTGTGTGGAAAAAAGTGACAATCACAAAAGAGGAAGCCGCGGCATATAGTAACATAGGGATAAATAAAATTGATGAACTAATGAGAAATCCAAGATGTAATTTTGTAATTTACATAGGAAAAAAGCGTTTGATAAAGAGAAAGCAGTTCGAGGAATTTATAGAAAAGAATGTAGAGATATAACGAGTTATATTGTATTTTAAGCCTTTTTATAGTAACATCACAGTATTGTTATTGTATCAAGGCTTCTTTTGTAAGAAAGGAGCAGCATTATGGGAAAGGATATAAGAGGAAAAGAACTTGGTATTGGTATCAGTCAGAGAAAAGATGGTCTATATTCAGGAAGATTTGTTGACAAGTATGGAAAACGACAGCAGAAATATTTTAAAAAGCTTCAGGAATGTCGTCAATGGCTCGCAGATGCCATATATCAGGATGAACATTCAGATATAGGTAATATTGAAAATATGTCGTTAGATGCCTGGTTTGAGATATGGATTGAAATGAATGAAGCATCTTTTAGATACAATACTATAGAGGCTAGAAAAAATCGATATGAAAATGATATCAAGCCGATAATAGGAAGTATGCTTGTTGCTGAGATAAGAACGATTCATTGTCAGAATGTTATGTTGTCAATGCAGGGAAAGTATTCAAAATCCACAATGAATCAGACACGTTCTCTTATGAAAATATTGTTTGATTATGCCATTGATAATGAAATCATAGCATTTAATCCTGTTACCAGAAAAGTTAAGCCGATTGGTGGAAAAGAAGAAAATCTCGGAAGGGCATTGACAATGCAGGAACAAAATGAATTGATATCTGTTTTGGACGGATATCGTTTTAGAAATCAGTATTTATTTGTTTTAAATACCGGACTCAGGTGCGGTGAGATGATTGCTCTTACATGGGATGATGTTGATTTTGATGGTAAAAAAATTTTTATCAATAAGACGGCAACAGTTGTTTCCTGCGATGGTACTGTGGTAGTAAATCCGCCCAAAACAAAAAGTTCTATAAGAGACATTCCATTGACAAGTGTAGCATTACATATTTTAAAGGAACAGAAAACAAAGAAAGTTGTCAATATTGAAAATTCAAAATATGTTTTTGTTGGAGATAACGGGAAGCTGGTTTCTTGTCAGAATTATTCCAGAACATTATCGTATATCTGCAAAAAAAATGGAATCTATCCAATCTCTATGCATTCACTAAGGCATACTTTTGCTACCAGGTGCATTGAGGCTGGAATGAAGCCTAAGACTTTGCAAGCTATTTTAGGACACTCAAACATATCTATGACAATGAATAGATATGTCCATACAACTGATGACGAAAAGATCAAGGAAATGGAGCGTATTGAACATATTTTGGCGTCTGTTATTTAAAATGGTGTAGTAAATGGTGTAGTGCGAAAATTGAAAGCATGACAATGCCCTGAAATAAAGGGATAAATGAAATTGTTTTTTATGTAATCTTTATATGTTACATAATAATCTTTGGCACGGCTGTCAGAAGGAGGTCCGTCGTGCACGATTACATATTCGGGGGTGTGTGTGCGATACTATGTAAATGGAAAGGAAATATAGATGTTTAAAATCTGATTGCATATGAAAAATTAACACTGTGATAAAGTCTCGACATATCGAAATCGTATTTACCCTTTAAAAATAAAATTAGATAGTATATAGTATATGGTATATGCAAACATCTAAGGAAGCTTTATTAAGTTTTGTGAAAAAGTGGAGTGATTTCCACGGAATGATTTTGATGGAATTATTTCAATGGGAGTAGTTCCATAGTAACTAGGAATGGGGAAAGTTTATGAGAAAGCGTAAACATAAAAATAAAAATTGGGAGAAACTTGACAATACAGCAGTGCTTTTCCCGGCAATAGCATCAGAAGAAACGACAAATGTGTATCGTATATCTGTCAATCTTACTGAGGAAGTTGATGCAGAACTATTGCAAAAAGCACTGGATATGGTGCTCCCGGGTTTTGACACATTTAATGTGTGCATGCAGAAAGGTATATTTTGGTATTATTTTGAGACAAATAATAAGCCTGCACCTAAAGTGGTAAAAGAACATGATTTTCCATGCCGATATATTGAGCCATACAGCAATAACAACTATTTGTTCAGGATTACTTATTATAGGAAAAGAATAAATCTTGAAGTATTTCATGTTCTTGCAGATGGCATGGGCGGCATAAATTTTTTGAGAGAAATTACTTATCAATATCTTAGACTGAAATATTCGGATATAGCTGCGGTAAAGAAAGACAGGCTTTCAGATTACACATCACTAAATACAGAAGATAGTTATGTCAAAAATTATAAGAAGAGCCATGCAAAAGGATATGCGACAAAGAGAGCTGTTGAAATAAAAGGCGAGAAACTTTCGAGAGGTGAGCTGGGTGTAATTCACGGCTATATGAGTGTAAAGCAGATAAAAGAGGCAGCAGGAAAATATGATGTAAGTATAAATGAATATTTTGTGATAGTCTTTATATACAGTATTTATGTTGAATATCTTAAAAGAATGAAATCGGATAAAGCTATTGTATGTGCCGTGCCGGTGAATTTAAGACCTTATTTTGATTCGATGACAACAAGAAATTTTTTTGTGATGGTAAGTGCGATATTTAAGCCGGATAATGAAGAGTATTCTTTTGAAGAGATTGCTGAAATTATTAAAAAAAGTTTAAGAGACCAGATAGTAAAAGAGCATCTTGAGGAATTGTTTTCGTACAATGTATCAAATCAGAAAAATATTCTTTTACGTTCAATTCCGTTTTTTATAAAAAAAATAGCAATGAAGTTGGTTTATCTTTCATCTGCAAAAGCAAATACTTCAACTGTTACAAATATCGGAAACATAAAGACGGATAAAGAGTATTCACCGTATATAAAGAGTTTTCATGCAATGATATCGGTATCTGCAGGTCAGAATATAAAAGGTGCAATATGCTCATACGGCGATACGATGGTATTCACATTTACATCGATTTTAAGGGACACATCTATACAGAGAAGATTTTTCAGAAAAATAGTTGAAGATGGCGTTGATGTAGAAATAGAAAGTAATGGGGTGTATTATGATTGAATGTAAAAACTGTGGCATAAAAATAAAAGATAAAACAAAAGTATGTCCCATGTGTGATATGGTTTTGTCGGGTGATGATAAGCATAACGAAAACACATATCCCGATGTAAGACAGAAAACAAAGATACTTAGAAGGATAGTAAGTATCTTTTCATATTTTGCAATTGTTTTGGAGATAGTTTTTGTTGTCATAAATTATTATAATTTTAACGGAGTTAAATGGTCTGAAATATCAGGCGGTGCAATACTATATCTTATTTTGATGCTTCATTTCATAATAAATGACCATTACGGTCATATCAAAAAAATGTATGTGGGATTTTTAGGGGCATTATTTTATATTATGCTTGTTGACTTTGTGCTTGGGTATAAAGGATGGTCATTAGGAGTAGGTATGCCTGTGATTGTTCTTGTGCTTGATGTGATAATCATAATATGTATGATAATAAACAGGCAGAACTGGGAGAGTTATCTGCTTCTTCAGATATTTTGTGTTATACTCGGAATAGTCCAGATGTTACTCTATTTTACAAAGGTACTTCAAAGTCCGGTTCTGCCGTGGACAAGTTTTTTGGTTTCACTTATACTATTTACTTCAAGTGTAGTTATTGGAGACAGAAAGGCAAGAAATGAATTAAAGCGCAAATTTTATATTTAATGCTGATGAGAGGTTGGTAATGATAAAAGAGATTGATAATATAAGTTTACGTGCAAAGATTGTAAGAAATATAATAAACTTGGTTTCATCGGGGTTTATAATAGGTCCGGCGATAAAAAAAGGCACTATAAGAAGGAGATTAGTTGAACCGCCATGGCATTGTCCTGGTGGTTATAAAATAACAAAAATCAGTATGAAACGTTTTGAGATGGAACTATTGTCTCCTGAAAACATAAACAGCAGGTTTGTTGTGTTGCAGCTTCACGGAGGCGGTTATATCNNGCTTCACGGAGGCGGTTATATCGGCAAAATGAGAAATGTATACAGGAATTTCGCAAAGGAATATTGTGATATGCGTGGCGGTATAAAAACATTGTCAATAGATTACAGAGTTGCACCAAAAAATCCGTTTCCTGCAGCTCTTGAGGATGCAGTGGCAGCGTATAAATGGCTTCTTGCAACCGGATATGAAGGGAAAGATATAATTGTTGCGGGAGATTCGGCAGGCGGCGGGCTTAGTCTTGCACTGGGTCAGTTTTTAAGGGACAATGATATGCTGCTTCCGGCAGGATTTGTATTGATGTCACCCTGGACGGATCTTACGGCATCAGGTGTATCTTATGAAGAAAATTACACACTTGACCCTATGTTTGGAAATACAAGAGAGAGTATGATATACAGTGGGGAATATCTTGGAGGACATTCGCCGAAAGAACCTTATATATCACCTCTATTCGGTGATTTTTCAAAGCTTCCACCAATGCTTTTTCAGGTCGGTGGCATCGAGATGCTTTTGAGCGATTCAATATCTGCCGAGAAAAAAGCCAGAGAAGCAGGATGCAAAACAAACATTACGATATATGAAGAAATGTTTCATGTTTTTCAGATGGGACTTGATAAACTCGAGGAGTCCAAAGAGGCATGGGAAGAAGTAAAGAGATTTGTTGAAGATTTTGCGGAGTAATAAACATCATGAATATTACATGAATATTTTATTGTCTTTTTGCATAAACGGAAATAATAAAAATAATATATAAAGAGCCTATATTTTAAAGTTTTTAAGTTGGTAAATCAGATGGAAGAAAAAAATATTATTGAAGATATTTCAAAAGAGAGTGATATTTTTGAAACGGATGATAATGCGCCTGACTGTTATGAATTAGCGGCTCTTTTTTTTGTATATAAATTTCTTTTTATGGGAGAGTGTGATGGAATGTGTAACATATTTGAGAATTTCAAAAAATGATGCTGCAAAAGAAAGTATGCTAACTGAAAGTGCAGTTTTGGAGGATATCTGCAACAGTAATAACGCTGCTGACAGTATTAAAAATCAAAGAAAACTGCTTGAACAGTATATTCATAAAAATGGTCTGTTACATGTTGGTGAGTTTATTGATGAAGGATATACGGGTACAAATTTTAACAGACCCGGTTTTACAGATATGCTCGAATGGATTGAAAAAAACAATGTCGGGTGCATTATAGTTAAAGATTTGTCAAGACTTGGAAGAGATTATATCGAGACGGGCAGACTGCTTGAATATTATTTTCCTATGAAAAATATCAGGGTTATATCGGTAGCAGACGGTTATGACAGTGAAAGAGCCGATTATCATGAGAGAAAAATAACAATTCCCATTTTAAATCTGTTAAATGATTCATACGCGAGAGATATATCCTGTAAGGTAAGGTATTCACAGAAAGTAAAACGGGAAAGTGGAAAATATATAGGAGCATTTACGGTTTATGGATATAAAAAGGCTGACGGTGATAGAAACCGACTTGTCATAGATGATGCTGCGGCTAAGGTAGTGAGGCGTATATTTGAATTGCGTATTGCGGGATATTCCGCTGAAAAAATTGTGAAGATATTTAATGAAGAAAAAATATTATCTCCGTATATGTATAAAAAAATGAATAAAAGCAGGTACCGGACTTCTTTTAAAGGTTCAGAAGTCACATTATGGCAGCCGTATGCGGTAAGGAGAATATTAAAAAATGAAGTTTATACAGGTGTTTTGATACAGGGTAAAACAAAGAAAATAAATTATAAAATTGATAAGCGTCTGAAACTTAGTAAAGAAGAATGGATACGCTGCGAGGATGTTGTTCCTGCGATAATCTCTAAAAGTCAGTTTTTGGATGCAAATAAAAACGCACTCCATCGGGGATTACCACGCGGCTGAGAACGACCTCGCCTGATTCGTTTGTTTCTTTGATTTCATCTTCAGGGATTTTAGGAGGATATTCAGCATAAAGTGTGTGTGGAGGTATAACAAATACTTCCGCACTCTCAGGTTCGCTTTCATCAATAGGTATTAATTCAATATTTTGGATTGAAGTCTCACCGGGGAGAACTTCAGTACCTGATATTTCTACTTCTTCATATCCACGTGCACGCACAAGCACATTATATACTGAATATGGCTGATTGCTAAGAGGTGTCATGCTGTATTGAAGAGGTGGTGTTCTGAGTGTTATAACAGGCGTTTTACCGGATGCGTCTGTAGTCAGATTGTCTATGGCGCTATCACTAAAATCGGGGTATGTTATCTCAATTGAAGCATTTTCAACGGGTCTGCCTGAAACAGAGCTTGTTACAAATGCCTGAAAATAGCCTTTGTTGCTTATGTTATCATTATTCTGCAGGGGTGTCTCATTTATATCGGGTGTCTGTCCGTTTGTCGTGGTGTCCATGTTTAATAGCTCCTATCGATACAAAAAAGTTTATTAAAATATATTCACAGGGGATGAAAATGTGATAAACTGATATGGTGTTGTTTAAAAGGACAGATATAGATTATTTAATTATAATTTATAATAGATGTAATGCTGTTGGAGGCAAAAGGTATTTTAACCATTACATTATATAAATTTAAAATATGGAGGAAATTATGGAAACGATAAAAATAAAATATTTTTCGGATAAGATTGACAAGCTTGAGTATATTGGTGGAAAATCTGACTGGATAGATCTTCGTGCATCAGAAGAAGTTACACTTAAAAAAGGAGAGTTCGCACTTATTCCGCTTGGTGTCGGAATGAAACTTCCTGAGGGATATGAGGCTCATGTAGTGCCGAGAAGTTCTACGTTTAAAAACTTCGGTATTATACAGACAAATCATATGGGTGTAATCGATGGTTCTTATTGCGGAGATAACGATATGTGGCGTATGCCGGTGCTTGCAGTCAGAGATACGCAGATTCATGTGAATGACAGAATATGTCAGTTCAGAATTATGAAAAATCAGCCTGAGATAAACTTTGATGAAGTGAAACATCTTGAAGAAACAGACAGAGGAGGTTTTGGGAGTACGGGAAAACGCTGAGCATTATCTTGACAGTCAATAAAAAACTGATATATACTGTATTTTATATGGGTAAGAAAAATATTATATATTATTCTGAAAGGAAGATGATTTATGAACTACAAAGTTGCAGTAATTGCCGGTGATGGCATTGGACCTGAAATTGTGCGAGAGGCAAGAAAGGTTCTTGATAAAATTGGTGAAAAGTTTGGACATACATTTGAGTATAAGGAGCTTCTTATGGGTGGCTGCTCTATAGATGCTTATGGTGAGCCACTTACAGATGAGACGTTGCAGGCAGCAAAGGAGAGTGATTCGGTTCTTCTCGGTGCTGTCGGAGGAAATGTAGGACAGTCAAACTGGTATCAGTTACCGCCTGATAAGCGTCCAGAGGCAGGTCTTTTAAAGATTAGAAAAGGGCTTGGACTTTATGCAAATGTGCGTCCTGCTATTCTCTTTGATGAACTTAGTGGGGCATGTCCATTAAAAGAAGAAATTACAGAAGGCGGTTTTGACTTTGTAGTTATGAGAGAGCTTACAGGCGGACTTTACTTCGGTGACAGAAAGACAGTCGAGGAAAACGGTGTGCTTAAAGCTATAGATACACTTACATATGATGAAAATGAAATTCGCCGTATTGCAAAGTGGGGATTTGAATTTGCAATGAAAAGAAACAAAAAAGTCTGCAGTGTAGATAAGGCGAATGTTCTTGATTCTTCAAGACTTTGGAGAAAGGTCGTTAAGGAAGTTTCTAAAGATTATCCTGAGGTTGAACTTACAGATATGCTCGTTGACAACTGTGCCATGCAGCTTGTGCGTGATCCTAAACAGTTTGATGTCATCCTTACGGAGAATATGTTTGGTGATATATTGTCAGATGAGGCAAGTATGGTTACAGGTTCTATAGGAATGTTATCATCAGCAAGTCTTGGTGCTACAAAGCTTGGTCTTTATGAGCCTAGCCACGGTTCTGCACCTGACATTGCAGGACAGGACAAGGCAAATCCTATTGCAACTATTCTTTCAGCTGCAATGATGCTTCGTTATTCATTTGACCTTGAAAAAGAGGCAGATGCAGTTGAGGCAGCAGTTAAGCAGGTACTTAAAGACGGTTATCGCACAGTTGATATTATGGATGAAGGAAAGACACAGGTAGGGACTATCAGAATGGGTGACCTTATCTGTGAGAGAATATAGTAAAATTTCAGGAGGAATACAAAATGAGAAGTGATGTTGTAAAAAAAGGTATGCAGACAGCTCCACAGAGATCTTTGTTCAATGCATTAGGTCTTACTGAGGAAGAACTCGAAAGACCGCTTGTAGGTATTGTAAGCTCATACAATGAGATCGTACCGGGTCATATGAATATAGATAAAATTGTAGAAGCAGTTAAAACAGGTGTTGCAATGGCAGGCGGTACTCCTATCGTTTTCCCGGCAATAGCAGTATGTGACGGTATTGCAATGGGACATATGGGTATGAAATACTCACTTGTTACAAGAGATCTTATTGCAGATTCTACAGAATGTATGGCACTTGCCCATCAGTTTGATGCGCTTGTTATGGTTCCAAACTGTGACAAGAATGTGCCGGGACTTCTTATGGCAGCAGCGAGAGTAAATGTGCCTACAGTATTTGTAAGTGGCGGCCCTATGCTTGCAGGTCATGTAAACGGACAGAAGACAAGTCTTTCATCTATGTTCGAGGCAGTTGGTGCAAATGCAGCCGGAAAGATGAGTGATGAGGAAGTTGACAATTATGTATGCAATGCATGTCCTACATGTGGTTCATGCTCAGGAATGTATACTGCAAACAGCATGAACTGCCTTACTGAGGCAATAGGCATGGGACTTCAGGGAAATGGTACTATTCCTGCTGTTTATTCACAGCGTATCAAGCTTGCAAAACATGCCGGTATGAAAGTTATGGAGCTTCTTGAAAAGAATATCCGTCCAAGAGACATTCTTACAAAAGAAGCATTTATGAATGCGCTTACTGTAGATATGGCTCTCGGATGTTCAACAAACACAATGCTTCATC
>FR887270.1 GCA_000436755.1 Clostridium sp. CAG:253
TGTCCTGTTACCTGCCTTAATCTCCCATTGAATTGACTCTTTACTATAATATTCCTTAGTATCCACATTCATATATCCATACACCGAATATGAATATCCATTACTTTTCTCTATGAATACCGGAGCTACTTTACCCTTAGAAGTTTTCCACCTCATAAGCCTTGGAAACCAGCATAATCCTTCTTTTATCAGTTCTTTAAATGTCTCCAGCAGCTTTCCTATTTCATAAAATATTCCTCTGAACGAGTTTCCTGCTTCTATAATCTTATCTGCTTCAACATGATTAGCATATTCTTCTATTGTCGGAGCGAACAATCTGAATGATGATACAAAAGCATTGATCTTATCAAGCAATTCTACTGCTTCATTTGCTTTGTCCGTCACGCTTGCCAGCTCTTGCTTTACCAATTGAAGTTCTGAACGCTTTTCATTAAGTTCCTATGATGATATGAATGCATTGATCTTACCAAGCAATTCTACTGCTTCATTTGCCTTGCCCGTCACGCTTGCAATCTCTTGTCTTACCGATTGAAGTTCTGAACGTTTTTCATTAAGTTCCTTAGTCTGACTACGCTCCAACTCCTTATAAGCAATTTTTGAAGCAAACAACTTAATATCCGCATCATGCACCTGTTCCT
>FR887271.1 GCA_000436755.1 Clostridium sp. CAG:253
TGTTTTAGTTCGTTAATTTCATGTTTCAATATTTCCATTTCCTTAACCAGCTCTTGTATCATATAAACGGTCATCCCATTTATATTTTCCCAATTTATATAATGTAAATTGTCACCTTCAGGAATGTGCTTGTCCTCCCCATTAAAAGCACTGGGCTTACGTTTTCCTACAATGTTATATTCATCTATATCAAGTTTATGTTTTTCAAATGCTTTTTCTACTGCTTGTGCTGTAGTTCCAAAACATATCCCGTCACGTTCTAAAATATCATCATACTCAAATTGATACATAGGTATATCCATATATATATCTTTTATATTATCAGGCATATTAACAATATTTTTCTTTATACGTTCATCTGATGAAGATACTTTAGACTTCACATATCCTACTGTGGCCAAGTTACCATATCCTGAACTACCCTCAGATGTAAAACCTCCGCAGTTTTCAATCTTAACATTTCCCGCAGAAGAATATGATACATTTATTTTTGATGAATTTAAGTCAATTGCATCCCTTGGATTAAAATAAGCGTTGTTTATCCAAACACCGCCATCTGAACTATTTATATCAACTTTTCCTCGATTTGTACTTGATTCAGCACCAATTACCAGACGCTTGCTTGCCCCTTGCGCTTCAATAAAATCTGTAAAAATAACATTTGACCAAATTTTTGTTCCACCACTCGCCCACTCAAGTCCATTGTTTGTTATATTAAACGGACCCACTGAACCTGAAGTAGCTTCGACTTTTCCTTTCATTCTGACATTACCATTTCTATCTAAACTAAAGTTAGAACTATTTACAACAAGCCTGTTAGAATTAAGTGTAATCTGCTCTGATGACTGGTTTATCTCACTACATACCCCACCCACAGAAACTTTACTGTCTATCTGATTTTTTGCCCATGTTGTTGTCGCATAACTGCTCATACCCGCAATCGTTTGATAATTCCCTAGTGTAGCTTTATCGGCTTTCAAACTAAGTTCTGAAGATTTAGCATAATTGTTCATTCCATCCTTGGTTTGATATATTTCTGACACTTTAGCATTTATCTCTTTTGC
>FR887272.1 GCA_000436755.1 Clostridium sp. CAG:253
GTATGTGGACTTAACACGGCTTTGCGAATTTCTGATATTTTAAAGCTTCGCTGGAAAGATGTTTACAATGAAAATTTATTGTCTTTTAAATCTCATATTGATGTCAAAGAGCAAAAGACAGGCAAAAAAACAACTATTTTTATCAACAACAATTTAAAAGAAGCGTTGGCATCCTTCTTAAAAGATATTTTTGCAAAAAAAGTAAAATTGTGTGAAGTGATGGAACAGTTTATTTTTCTTGGTCAAAAGTCTGAGTGTAAGCCTATTAGCAGGATACAAGCATTTCGGATAATATCTGACGCAGCAGGAAAATGTTTGATTAGCCATAATGTAAGCTGTCATTCGCTTAGAAAAACATTTGGGTATCATGCATGGAAAAATGGTGTATCACCAGCACTTCTTACAAGCATTTATAATCATTCATCATATAAAATAACTACAAGGTATCTTGGGATAGACCAGGATGATAAAGACGAAGTTTTTAGCCTTGTCAATTTATAATACATTTAAAATGTATTGCTGTGATTATATACAATTAAGAAAATCTAAAAATAAAAATTCTATCATGGAGACACAAATAAAATCTTGTGTCTATTTGTCATCTAAAAATTTCTATATATAGTCGTAGTTTGTCATTTAGTTTTCTCAAAAATCTTTTCTCAAATCATTTTCGGATAATTTCAAAAAAATTTCATTATATTTCAAAATTCATTATCTGTTTAACCACAAAGTTTAAAGCGTGTTTTTATACAATTTCGCAAAAAAATGTAACACAATGACTATTCTGTTACATTTTCATTTACAAGGCAAGGAGATAGCAGTTTTTGTTTTATAATATTCCGTTAAATTTTATTTTTATTCAGTCTATGAAACGTTATTGTTTGCATGTTTTGTGTAATCAGCAACAAATAGAAAACAATTAAAAATAAAAAATGGATATTGAATAGCATTTTAAATGAATGCCGGACAAAAAATACAAGGAGGTAATGTGAATGTTAAGACTTTCGGTAGAAAACGAAGAGTATCTCATGGTTGGAGACAATGTAAAGATTATCTTTTTAGGAGGAACAGGAAATCATCACAGAATTATGATTGATGCTCCAAAAGAAGTAAAGATAGTCAGAAGCAAGGCTATCAAAAAATATATGAAAGACAAAGAGCTTGCAGCTAAATTTCCAACATATTACGAGGAAAAAGAACATCCTGAAAAGTACAGGAAAAAAACAAAACATTAACACAAAAACGAAAGTGACAGAGATAATAAACAGCTGAACCTAGGCAGCGGTTTTATTATATAGCGGCATCGAAAGCAGAAATGTATTACAGCCACTATATTTCGATGCCGGAAAATACAGTCAGGAATGAAAGATAATATTTGACCAAGCTAAAAGCGAGGGATAATTCTTCGATGAAGAGAAATGTTCATTAATGAATAGTTCTTTAAATCCCCCATTTGAAATGGGGGTTGCTAACTTTGAAAAGGAAGAAGATGTAAATTAAAAATCTGTAGAAAAATTCCGGCTGAAACAATGAAAACTAAAAGAAAATGCGTCTAATAAAAGGATTTTGGCGTAAGAAATGAAAGACATGGAGGTAAAATATTATGGTAGTACAGCACAATATGTCAGCTATGAACGCTAACAGAATGTTAGGAATCACAACAAATTCACTCTCAAAATCAACAGAGAAATTATCATCAGGTTACAGAATCAACAGAGCCGCTGATGATGCAGCAGGACTTGCAATTTCTGAAAAGATGAGAGGACAGATAAGAGGCTTAAATAAGGCTTCTTCAAATGCACAGGATGGTATCTCAATGATACAGACAGCAGAAGGTGCATTAACAGAGACACACAGTATTCTTCAGAGAATGAGAGAGCTTGCGGTACAGGCATCAAACGATACAGCAACAGACGACGACAGAACTCAGATTCAGAACGAGATCGACCAGCTTACACAGGAAGTTGACCGTATCGCAAACACAACAGAGTTCAACACAAAGAAGCTTCTTGATGGTTCAAGAACAGGTGGCGTATCGGAAAAAGCCGGCTCAATCAAGACAGATGCAAGCTTTGGAAACAGCCTTGTGTCTGCAACAGTTACAACAGACGGTTCAGCAAAGTCAGGAATTACAGATGTAATCAGACTTGAAGTTAATAAGGACTTTTCAGCAGGACAGTCAGTAAAAGGACAGCAAAAGTTATCTGATGATATGATGACAAAGATTAATAGTATTGTAACAGGAGGAACTCCTGTAACTTTAGATCCTGTTTTGCAGGCAGCGGCGCAGAGCGTGACAAATACAGGTTACAATGCAAATGGCTCAACAGCAGAAAATATCAAGTCAGCTGCTGATGCCGTTAAAACAGCAATCACATCAAAGCAGACTGATGTAAATAATTCAAATACAGCAGTTGAGAAAAACAATGACTCAATTGAAAAAACTGTTGATAATATTATGGCACTTGCTAAGACAAATACCAATACAACAACAGGAGCTACTTTCTTAAAAGATGGTGTTACAAAAGAAGATTTGACAAATGCTATCAAAAATTACAAAGATGCACTTGTTAAGGATGGTGTTGCAGCTGGAGCAGGTACTTCAGATGAGATAACAGCTGCAAAAACAGCACTTACAAATCTGTTTTCAACAGATGCTACAACTAAACTTCCGGTTGGATTAAAAACAACTGATACAATAATTGCAGCAGGAATAGAGGCTGATAATGCAACTGCAATAGCAGCAGTAAAAAGTGCAGGACTGGATACTACAAAAACATTAAAAGATGCAGCTGATGAGATAACGGGTGCTCTTGATACAAATATAAAAGCACTTGCAGGCGTTGAAATTACAAATAAGACTAATGAAGCACAGCTTTCACAACTTCAGGATGTAAGTGATATTTTGGGAAATACTGAACTTACATCAGCTATAGTAGATTATGAAAAAGCAAAAACAGATTTAAATGGATTAACTAATCCGTCTGATGCCAAAAAAGCAGAATATCAGGCAAAAGTTGATAGTGCAAAGGCAAAGCTTGATAGCCTTAATACAGAGTCTTCACCTATAAATATTACAGACCTTTTTGGAAGCAGTGCCAGTGATTCATTTAGCATAGCTTCAAAGGTTGATGATAAAAATAATCTTACAATCAATATTAAGAATAAGTCAGGTGATGATACAGTTATTACAATTTCAAATGCAGATCATCTTAAAGCAGGTGATACACTTACAATCACGTCACAGGCTATGGTCGAGAGTAAAGAAGCTGCAGTAGGAAAAGAGGCAGTTCGTCTTCAGATTGGTGCAAATGCAGGTCAGGAAATGCAGCTTGGAATCAATTCAATGAAAGCATCTGATCTTGACATAGTTCAGAATAAGGAAGGCAAAGAGGGTGATGCCCTTGAAGTAACAAAGCAGTCATCAGCTTCTATGGCAATTAATGCATATGATATGGCTATTCAGAAGGTATCAACAGAGCGTGCTAAGATGGGTGCCGTTCAGAACAGACTTGAGCATACTATTCAGAATCTTGATACTGCATCTGAGAATACTCAGACGGCAGAGTCTCGTATCCGTGATACAGATATGGCTGAGGAGATGGTTAATTACAGCAGCAGTAATATCCTTTCTCAGGCAGGTCAGTCTATGCTTGCACAGGCAAAGAACTCTACACAGGGTATTTTATCACTTTTACAGTAGTATCTTGATGCTGGAATAAAATTATTTTACTTTTTAATATTTGTAAAATAAATAGTAAGGATTAAAAACCGCTACGGAATATATGATTTTTTCATGTATTTCGTAGCGGTTTTTGTTATAGCTTATACTTTAGGTGTGAAATATGGTAATATAATTTGTAATTTTTGTAAATGCAGATGGAATAAAGAATAAAAACAATATTGCGTCCCCAAAAATATCATGTTAATATATATTTAAGCAAATACTCTTATTATCTGAATGTGAGATACACATGTTCATAAAATCTGATTTCATAAAGATTCTTTGCTTATATAACCGGTATACGACAATAGAATAAGCGGAGAATGATATGGAGTAGGATTTTCATGTTATTATCCGCATAGACGAAAGGAGAATGCTTATGACAAATAATGAGGAGAAGAAAACAAAAGCACATAACAGAGAAAAAAATAAAGGAATTTACAGAAATCATAAAGATGGTGTTGCATATAAACTTTTTTCAGGAAAGAAAGAATCGCTATCCTTGTATAATAGCATTATGAAAACTGATTACACAGATCCTGATGAATTAGAAATTGTTACATTAAATAGTGCAATTTATATAGGGAGAAAAAATGATAATGCAATAATTTTACATTTTAATATGCTGTTGACAGAGTTTCAGACAACTTTTAACCCGAATATGCCGCTTAGAACACTTATATATGTGGCAAATGAATATGAAAAATATATAGTGGAGCATGAATTAAATTTGTATTCAGAATACATACAGGAGATACCGACACCACACTTTGTAACATTATATTATGGAAGTGCTGAGCAGCCGGAAAATCAAATTTTAAAATTGTCAAATGCATATAAATGTAAAAACGAAAAACCGGAATTGGAACTTATGGTAACGCAGTATAATGTAAATCCAAATTTCAATGAAGAGTTGAAAAGAAGGTGTCCAGAACTTGATGGATATATAAAGTATGTAGACAAGACAAGATTCTATCATAAACAAGGCATGACATATGAAGAAGCAGTCAGAAAGTCGGTAGATGAATGTATAGAAGAGGGAATATTAAAAGAATTTTTTATAAAAAATAAGGCGGAGGTGATTTCTATGACAATATTTGAATATGACGAAGAAGAACATATGAGGCTTGAGAGAGAAGAACAGTATAGGAAAGGTGAAAAAGCAGGTGAGGCACGGGGGGAAAAGCGTGGCATTGAAATTGGCGAAAAAAATGGGAGAATTATCGGAGCTATAGGAATACTAAAGGATTTAGGTATGTCTGAAAGTCAAATAGAGAATCAGATAGCAATGAAATATAAATTGAACAGGGAAGAGATTGCAAAGTATCTTAGGGAATACTCAAAACGATGACTGTTTCAAAGATAATCTGAAGAATGTGTAAATGAATAAGGTCTTGCCATATGGCAGGACCTTTTTTAAAATGTACATCAAAATACTTCCCGACAATGAAGACACCGGCTTTTAATTCACAATATCACTCTCTAAAAGCGTCTTGAGATCTTCAATTTCATCATGTATCTTTTTGCCGTTTTCGGTATCTTTGACAAGTATTCTTGGGTTTGCTGTGTAAACGATTTCAGATTCGGAATCAATATCTTTATTGTCTCTAAGTGCTTTATATACACTTTCAAAAGGATGATGTGCTTTTATTCTCATTCCATGTGAGTTGAATATAAGGGTGTATCCGGCAATTCCGGTTGTTTCATGATATGCTTTACTGAAACCGCCATCTATAACAAGAAGTTTTCCGTTTGCTCTTATAGGCGATTCTCCTTCGATTGTCTTGACAGGGGTATGTCCGTTTATAATATGTGATTCAGGTGAGAAAAGACCAAATTCGTGAAGTATCATATTGCAGGTCTTTTCATTATGGTAAAACCGGTAATATGGATTTGTCGGCTCATGCCATGTTTTTTCGTCTTTTATCATACTTCTTTCAAAAGTTTTTATGACACGGCCGCAAAGCGGAGATTTATGTCCAGCCCATAAAAACCACATAAAATCGAGGGCATTTTGGTTATCGTTGTCAAGGTAAGCAAGTCTTGCCATTTTATCGGCATAATCAAGATATTTTTTGCCCTGATATACAACACCGTCAAGTGTTATTCCGTCAAAGTTTCCATATTCATCAAGAGGAACACAGCCATGATATAAAAGATTGCTGTTGAAAATTTTGTACATGCTGCCTTTTTCATATAAAAATTTAATATGTTTTTGCAAACGGCTGCTTCCGGTAAAAGCTGCCTGAAGTTCGTCCATCAGTGCATTTTCCTGTTCGGTAAGTTCCAAAGGATTGTCGGGACTGACGGTAGGTAGGTCAATATCGGATAATTTGTAAATAAATTTATTTTTATTATCGTTATTTGAAATAGAAATAGTAAAATTTTCCAAATTTATTTTTGAGAGAAGAAGTCTTTCATTCATTTCATATTCAGGATGACGTTTTATTATCTGTTCTTCAAGTTTAAACAAAATAACAGATATTGCTTTTAGGGCTGCGTCCATCGGCTCTTTGTCCTTATATGTCTTTTCTCCGAAAAGGGCAAGGTTTCTAAGACTTATTCCATATCCGTTTTCGAGAATTCTTGTATTATTATATTTTAGATTGTTTCTTATTACATTGGCTATTGATGCTTTATTTCCGCATGCTGCACCCATCCACAATATATCATGGTTACCCCATTCAATATCGAGAGAATGATGTTCCATAAGTAAATCAAGAATCATATCAGCACATGGACCTCGGTCAAATATATCACCGACAATGTGGAGATGGTCTACGGCAAGCCTTTTTATAAGATTTGCAAGTGCAATAATAAATTCGTCACCATTATTGATATTTAATATTGTATCAAGAATTACTTTGTGATAACGAACCTGATTGTCATCCTCATCTTTCTGTACATGCAGAAGCTCATCTATAATATAAGCAAACTCTTTTGGCATGGCTTTTCTTACTTTTGAGCGTGTGTATTTTGAAGAGAGGAGTTTGGCAATTTCAATAAGGTTGCCGAGCATCATGCGGTACCATTCTTCGGGGAGTTCGTGCTCTTTATGGAGCATTTCAAGTTTTTCTTTGGGGTAATAAATAAGTGTGCATATCTCACGGCGTTCAACGCTGCTGAGTGTGTCACGAAACAATAAATCAACTTTTTCATGTATAACACCTGAGCAATTATTTAAAATGTGGCAGAAAGCTTCATATTCGCCATGAATATCGCTCATAAAATGTTCAGTACCTTTTGGAAGGTTGCAAATGGCACTTAAGTTTATAATTTCACTGCTCACAGCCTGTTTTGTAGGATATTTCTGTGAGAGCAGTTTCAGGTATTTTTCGCTGTTTTCCATGTTACACCTCTTGTATTGTTTTAATCAAAATTTTAAGTTATCTAATTATACCACATATATTGTACCTTGTACTTAGAAGATGCATGGCTTTTTGGAAACAATGACAAATATTTTACAGTCTTTTACAAAAACTTTTCAGTTAGATGGTTATGAATTTTACATTAGCCTGTTAAGATTTGTTTGTGTCAAAGGAAAGGACATACATTGTTGACAGACATACAGCAGGTGTGGATAGTAACAATACATTGAAACAGTTGATTATACAAGGTTAGCGAGGAGCATAATGGAAACTTTAACATATCATATCCAAAAAGATGGGAGTATATGGCAGGAAAAAACAGTAGAAGTCAATTCTCATATAGAAAATATGAACATAAAAATAAATATTCCAAAAGAGTATGCATTACTTTGTTACATAATAGTAAAGGACAGCAATGGCAGATTTAGAATGTGCAGACAAATCGGCTATGGTCCGAGAACACTTATTATAGGACGTGATGGAATGCATACTACTGCCGGAGGGACGGCGGGAGAGATTCCGACGGGCAGATGGAAATTTGTTATATGTGCGTTTAGAGAATACGTTATGCAGCGTCTTGGCGAAAACAGTTTCGATGTTAAACTGACTGTTTCTGATGATATATCTTCGGTAAAAGAGCCGGTGGGAGAACAATGCTGGATAGGGAATGAAAAATTTGATTTTGACAGAAATTACAACAGAGACAGCAGGTGGTATAAGGGAGATTTTCATACGCATACAAGATTGTCTGACGGAAAAGAGACAACGAGAAATGCTATGAAAAAAGCGGAAAAAATGGAAATGGATTTTTATGTCCCGACAGAACATAATGTTTTGCATACCGGATGGCCTGATACAAAGATTATGGTTTTACCGGGGGTTGAGATTACAACAAGTTTGGGACATTTCAATATATTTGGGTGTGTTGGAACGCCGGGCAGACTTACTCATATTTTAAAACATGACGGTGAGGAAAGAATAAGCCAGGAAGTTGAATACACAATCAGGGAAGCTGATGAAAAGGAATGGCTTTGGAGCATAAACCATCCATTCCTGCATATATGGAAATGGAGATATTACAATCTTAAATTAAAAAATTTAAGATTTATGGAGATAATAAATGATCCTACATATGAATATGCAAAATCGGCAAACGAAAATGCAATATCATTTATAGATTTTTTGTGGCAGCATGGATTTAGGGTTTTCGGACTGGGAGGAAGTGACTCACATAATCTCATAGACGAAAGGTACGAGGGGGCAGATGAGCCGAGTGTGCCGGGAGACCCTGCAACATTGGTATATATGGATGGAATGACACCTTCTAATCTATTAAAGGCAGTTTCAAAAGGACATGTCATAGTTACCAGATATATCACAATGGAAACTTATTTTATTTATGAAAATAATGAGTATCTTCCCGGTGACAGGATAGAGATAAGCAGCGAATCTGAATTTGAAAATAATCTTGTTGCAAGTGTGACAATAAAGATAAATGAGGAAACATACGGAAAAGACATAGTTCCTGAATTGTTTCTTATAGAAAATGGGATAAAAAAAGAAATTGGACTTGAAAAAAGGGATGAACGGACATATATGGCAGATGTTATTACAAATTGGCACACGATGGAATGGGAGTGGAAAAGATTTGAGGTAACATCAAAAGACTATGGATTTTTGGGTTATGTAAATCCGGTATTTCACGGAAGAAAAAAATCAAAGTTAAAGACATTTGGTGAAGCCGTGAAAGTTTGGAAAGGTGAATAAAAGCTGAAAAATCATAATAAATTTGAACAAAATAGATTAGAGAAATGGAGAGAGTTTAATGTTTAGCAGTAACAGCAAATTAAGGAAAATAGGAAGTGTATGGCTTTTTGTACTTCCGGCATTTATACCGCTTATGGTGTTTTGGATATATCCTATTTTGAAGTCATTATACATAAGCTTCACGGATTGGGATTATATGTCACCTACATACAATTTTGTTTTTTTTGATAATTTTATCAAATTATTTAAAGACAGCAGATTTTATGAGGCACTTGGAACGACAGTATGGTTCAGCGTAGGAACATTGTTTCCGACTATAGCGGGAGGTCTTTTGCTTGCACTCCTTCTTAGAAAGGCATTTAAAGGAAGCGGATTTTTTAAGTTTATTCTTTTTTCGCCGTGGATAACACCTACTGTTGCGGTGTCAATTGTTTGGACATGGATATTTAATCCTGACAGCGGTTTGGCAAATGCAGTGTTGAAGTTCTTTCATCTGCCGGCATTGCAGTGGATAAACAGTTCTCAGACGGCACTTTTGTCGGTAATAATAGTTACGGTTTGGAAAAGTCTGGGATATGCAATGATATTTTATTTATCTGCACTTGAAAAAGTACCATCTGAACTTTATGAAGCAAATGGACTTGACGGTGCAAATGCGTGGCAGCGTTTTAGGGATGTCACACTTCCCTGTATATCGCCGACAACATTTTTTCTTTTAATAGTGACAATGGTAAATTCACTTCAGGCGTATGATCAGATTCAGATACTTACACAGGGAGGTCCGTCAGGTTCTACAAGAACACTTCTTTATATGTATTATCAGCTTGGATTTGAGGAATACGATATGGGACAGGCAACAGCAGTAGCAATAGTTCTTATAGCGATAACTGTATTGCTGTCAGTAGTTCAGTTTATTATTTCTAAAAAATGGGTTCATTATTGATGCAGATTGTGGAGTAAAAAATCGTAAATGAGACTTTAGAAAGTGAGAGAAAGATGCAGCAAAATATAGTAAATGAAAATAAATATACGGGTTTTGGTACAAAAAAAACGTATTCATCAATTACCAAAACAGACAAAGACGGTGCATCAGAGAGAAATGCAGCATTAGAAAAAAGCATTGAAGTCTTTGGAAATTTCGGAAAAGCATTTGGGAAAATGTTTGTTCTTATTATAGCGGGGATATTTACTGTATTTCCTTTTATATGGATGATACTGAGTGCATTGAAAACTAAGGCAGAAGTGATGGATGTATCCAAATTACTGCCTGCAAAGGCACAATGGGGCAATTTTGTAAGTATTTTTACGGCTTCGCCGATGGTTAAATACATTGGAAACAGTTTGTTTGTAAGCATTGCGGTAGTTGCAATACAGATAGTAACGGGGGCTATGCTTGCATATGCGATGGTATTTATGAGTTTCAGGGGAAGAAAGGGATTGTTTGCTATAGTTATGGGAACATATATGCTTCCAGCGGCAGCAACATATATACCAAGTTACATAATACTTGCTAAACTCGGACTTTTAAACAGTTATACGGGATTGATAATATCAGATACGATAAATATATTTGGAATATTTTTGTTGAGACAGGCATTTATGCAGGTGCCTAAACCGCTTATAGAAGCGGCAAAAATGGATGGGGCAGGACACATGAAGATTTTGTGGAAAGTGGTTATGCCTATGACCAAATCGTCATTTATAACATTTGGTCTTATGAGTTTTATTACAATGTATAACAGTTATATGTGGCCATCACTTATAACTAATGATAAAAATATAAGTCTTGTATCACAGGGGCTTCGCAGTTTCTTTATAGAAGGAGGAGCTTATGGTACGGAATGGCCGAAAGTAATGGCTGCAAGTGCTGTTATAGTTGTACCGCTTTTAATTATGTTTGCGTTTACGCAGAAATGGTTTATTAACGGCATTGGCGGTGATACGGGGGTCAAGGGATAAATGGGCGTCTGTAAATATAATGCAGGATTGCGAAAATTGCACAGCAATGAATCAATCCGTGGCATTAGTTGTTAGTATGCAATATAAAAATGGAAAATTTTAGGAGGATTATTGTGAGAAAGAAATTATTATGTATGGCGTTGATGATGAGTATGACGGTTGGACTTCTTTCAGGATGTGGAACGAGTTCTAAATCAGCAACAAAAGCGACAGGAGATTCAAAGAGTAACGGACCTGTAGAAGTTGAATTTTGGTATTCAGGCGGAAAGACAGCAGTAAATGTTGTAGCAGATATTGTTAAAGAATTTAATAAATCCCAGTCTGATTATGAAGTAAAATGTGTTACTCAGGCTGACTATGATGAAACATATCAGAAAGTACAGGCAGGTATTGCCGGTGGTACGGCACCTGACATTGCACTTTTGGATGTAAACAGTTCAAGAACACTTGACCAGAAAAATGTACTTGAAGATATAAACACATATACAAAAGACGATTCTGATTTTAACAAAGATGATTATCTTGAAGTATTTTTAAATCAGGGTGTCGATGACGACGGAAAGACATTTGCCATACCTGCATACGGAACAACACAGGTATTATATTACAATAAAAAAGCTTTTAAGAATGCCGGAATTGAGCCGGCAAGCATAAAAACATGGCAGGATCTCGCTGATGCGGCAAAGAAAGTTAAAGAGAAAAATAAGGATATGACAGGATGGGAGCCGATGTGGGGCAAGGATAATCTTGTTGATGCAGTATTAAGCAACGGTGGAAGCATGTTTAGCGATGATGGAAAAACTGTATGCATAAACAGTGATGCATGGGTTGAAGTATGGGACAGCTTTAAAAAGTGGATTCATGATGACAAGATAATGAAAATCCATTCAGGAGGACAGGGCTGGGAATACTGGTACACAACAATTGATGACGTTTTACAGAATAAAGCAGGCGGTTATACAGGTTCGTCAGGTGACCAGGCAGACCTTGATTTTGGTATTGTAGGTGCTATGGAGCAGCCGGGATTTGGAAATAATGCGTCAGCACCGGCAGCAGAAGCTAAGAATCTTGTTATGCTTAAAAATTCTTCAGATGCGGAAAAGAAGGGTGCTTATGAATTTATGAAATATTTTACAACACCTGAAAATCAGGCTAAGTGGTCTATGGAAACAGGATATGTAGCAGTTAGAAAATCTACACAGGATGTAAAAGAATTTAAGGATTACACAAAGAAAAATCCACAGGCACTTGTACCGCTTCAGCAGGCTTCACATGGTTCAGTACTTCCAACTGACCCTACAGGCGGAAAGATTTATGATGCACTTAAAGTTGCAGCTGACAAAGTTGAAATAGAGGGAGTGTCTGCCAAAGATGCACTTGACGAGGCACAGAAGACAGCAGAAGATGCAATGGCTTCTGTATCTAACTAATCTAAATAGAAAAATAAGATTATATTTAAGGAGAAATGCAGTGATTAAGGGAATTTTATTTGATAAGGATGGCACGCTTTTGAAGTTTGATGAGTTGTGGAATGAGGCAACTAAGAATGTTGTTCCCGGTTTTTTAAATGAAATTGGCATAGATGCTGATAAAAAGAATGTTTTGAAGGCAGAAGCTGCTATTGGAAAAAGCATAGCCGCAATGACTTATTGCGATATGACAAATGCAGTTTTAAAAACTTTTGGGATAAATGCTGATGAAGACAGGCTTCATGAATATTCAAAACAGCTTGAAAAACTTTATTTTAATGAGGTGACTAAAAGCACTGCAAATATTGTTCCTACTGCTAATCTCCCTAAATTATTTAATTGGCTTTCAGACAAAAACATAATTGTAGGTCTTGCTACTGCCGATACGAAGCAGACAGCAATAAAATGTCTTGAAAGTCTCGGAATAATGCCGTTTTTTTCATATCTCGGTTCGGATGATGGCAGGTTAAGACCAAAACCTCAGATTGATATAATAGAAGATTTTAAAAGTAAATTCGGAATAAATTCCGATGAGATAATGGTGGTAGGAGATACAAATACAGATATGCAGTTTGCCAAAAATGGTGGGGCATTGGCTGTAGGTGTGCTCAGTGGTGTTGATGGAGAAGAAGAACTAAATAAAAATGCAGATTTAATATTGGATGATGTTTCCCAGTTGATTTACAACTGGAAAAAAATAGATGTTTTAAGATAAAAATAATTTTATAGACAGCAGAAAGCAGGGAAATATGGCAGAGTTATTGATGGATGGAATAGAAAAGAAATACGACAGTGGAAATTTTGCTGTAGAAAATTTTAATTTACAGATTGAAGATAATGAGTTTGTCGTTTTTGTCGGACCTTCAGGATGCGGGAAATCGACAGTATTAAGAATGATAGCAGGGCTTGAAAAGGCAACGGCAGGCAATATATATATAGATGGAAAGACACTTGATAAAAAGATGGCAACAAACGGTGATATAGCAATGGTTTTTCAAAACTATGCTCTTTATCCGCATATGTCTGTCTACGACAATATAGCATACAGTATGAAAATAAAGAGAACACCAAAAAAAGAGATAAAGAAAAATGTAAACAGAGTTGCAAAAACACTTGGTCTTGAAGCAGTTTTGGATAGAAAGCCGGGACAGCTTTCAGGTGGACAGAAACAGAGAGTTGCAATAGGAAAAGCACTTATAAGAACTCCAAAGGTGTTTCTTATGGATGAACCACTGTCAAACCTTGATGCAAAGTTAAGAACACAGATGCGTATGGAAATAAAAAAACTTTATGAACATTCAGATGCGACATTTGTGTATGTTACGCATGACCAGACAGAGGCAATGACACTTGGAACAAAGATTGTCGTGTTAAACAACGGAAAAATACAGCAGATAGCGGCACCGAGAGAACTTTACAACAATCCTGCAAATCTTTTTGTGGCACAGTTTATTGGAACTCCCCAGATGAATGTGTGGAAAGCAAAAGTTGTACAGCAAAAAAGAGATGTATATCTTGGGATTGCCGGACTCGGCAGTTACAAATTATCAGAAAAAAACGCAGAACTTTTGAGAAGAAGAGGGTATTTTGATAAAGAAATATATGTCGGAATAAGACCGGAGGATATATTTTTACAGGTCAGGGGAATGGATGACGATATGTTCCAAAGCGGTCTTAAAGCGAGATTAAGAGTATATGAGCCTGACGGAGCAGTTTCGTATCTGCATCTTGAATCAAGTGAGCAGGAAGAAAATGGTGAAAAAGTTGAAAATACTTTTAATAATGTTACAATACGTATTGAGGGAAGTGGAGATTTTATAGAAGATTTGGAGTATCATTTCGGATTCGATGAATCAAAAATCCGTTTTTTTGATACGGAAACGGAAAATGTAATAAGATGAAAAGTATAAGAAAAGAAGTATTTTGGAACTGCATACCGGCGATGTTTTGTATGGTCATAAGCGGACTTAATACTATAATAGACGGTTTATTTATAGGAAGAAATATAGGAGAGGACGGGCTTGCGGCAATAAATATTGCGTGGCCTGTTCCGGCGTTTATCATATCAAGCGGAATTGGGATAGGTGTCGGAAGCGGAATATGTTATGTTTCTTCACATGGTAAAAAACAGGAAAAAGAGGCAAAAGAATTTTTAAAAAACGCTTTTGTCTTTTTAGCGTGTATTGGCATTTTATATGGTATTTTCTTTGAATTGACAGCACCATATCTTATGAAAATACTTGGAGCAGGTGGAAGGGTGTACACTCTTGCAACAGAGTACACAAGGGTAATATCAGCGGCAGCAATTTTGCAATTGTTTGGTGCCGGTCTTGTACCGATTGTAAGAAATCTGAATATGCCGATTCAGGCAATGGCTGCTACCATAATCGGAGTTTGTTCAAATATAATGTTTAACACGATATTTGTTGTTATTTTGCAGCTGGGGATAAAAGGTGCAGCACTTGGAACTATACTCTCACAAGTGATTACAAGTATTATAGCGTTGGTGAGCATAATAAAATCAGGAGTGTTGAAAAAATCGTATGAAGTGCATGGTGTGACAAGAGCGGATGGTTATGCAAAACAGACAGAATTTGAAGATGCATACAAAAAAAGTTCATTTATTTATATTAGAAAAATTTTATTTGGAGGAATAGCTTCATTTGGAATATCGCTTCTTCCGACATGGGTGCTTGTGCTTACAAATTATCAGTGCCTTTCATATGGAGGAAGTAAAACCGTGGCATGTTATGCGGTTATTTCATATCTGGCATTTCCGGCACAGAGTATGCTTACGGGGATAGCAGATGGAGCACAGCCACTTTTTAGTATGTGTGCAGTAAAGAATGATATGAAAGAGAAAGAAGCGCAGATAAAAGGTGTGGTCACCAGACTTGTAATATTTACATCCATAGTGATAACACTTCTGTTATTTGTTTTCGCACCGTCATTCCATAAGGTATTTTCTCTGAGCAGTGAAAATTATAAAGATTTTGTGCGAGGACTGCGCATTACAGGTTTGTCATTGTTTTTTTACGGACTAAACAGGCTTGACATAACAATAATGAACGGCAGGAAGAAACACAGAAAGGCGGCAGCCATAATATATACGGAAGCGATTGTATATACACCGGCCTTTCTTTTTATAATGCCGATGATTTGGGGAATAACAGGCATATGGATGGAACCGGTTGCAGCGGCAGTTTTGACGGAAATAATAGTTTTTGTATGGCGTGAGAGTTAAGCCTTTCGGATTTTTTTCTTGCCTGATACAGTCTTTTTGCGTATAATTTAATTTGTGTGTAAAAAAGTTAAATTGTGTACAAAAGGAGAAAACTATGTGGGATAATATTAACAGGATTTTGACAAATATTGATAACTTTGTCTGGGGAGTACCTCTTATGGTTATCATTTTGGCTGGAGGAATTTTGCTGACATTGCGTCTAAAAGGGCTGCAGCTTTGCAGACTTCCACTTGCCTTGAAGTGGATGGTAAGAAATGAAGAGGGTGGAAAAGGAGAAATTTCAAGCTTTGCCGCACTTTGTACGGCACTTAGTGCGACAATAGGAACAGGAAATATAGTTGGTGTAGCTACAGCTGTCTGTGCAGGAGGTCCCGGAGCACTTTTTTGGATGGTTATTACGGCTTTCTTTGGAATGGCAACAAAATATTCAGAGGGATTTCTTGCGGTAAAATATCGTATTGTTGACAAAAAAAATCATAGTCTCGGAGGCCCATTCTATTATATAGAGCTTGGAATGGGAGAAAAATTTAAGTGGCTGGCAAAGATATTTGCATTTTTCGGTGTCTGTGTAGGACTGTTCGGTATAGGAACATTTAGTCAGGTAAACGGAATTTCAAGTGCAATTCAGAATTTTTTTGACCCGGACAAAGTACACACGGTATCGATTCCGGGTATAGGTACATATTCATGGACTGTGGTTATTGCTTCACTGATACTTGCTTTTTGTGTTGGAGCAGTTCTTATTGGAGGAATTAAGAGAATTGCAAGTGTAAGTCAGATAATAGTGCCGTTTATGGCAATAATATATTTTGTATTTGCTTTGACACTTGTTGTATGTAATATCACAAAGATTCCGGAAGCAGTAGTTATCATTGTAAAAGCGGCATTTAATCCACAGGCGGTTGCAGGCGGTATTACGGGAAGTANNGGCGGTATTACGGGAAGTATGCTCGTTGCGATGCAGAAGGGTGTTGCCAGGGGAATTTTCTCTAATGAAGCAGGTCTTGGAAGTGCACCTATTGCAGCAGCGGCAGCACAGACACATGAACCTGTAAGACAGGGTCTTGTAAGCATGACAGGAACATTTATTGACACTATTGTAATATGTACAATGACAGGTCTTTCAATTGTCCTTACGGGAGCATGGAAAGTTGATGGCCTTGAGGGTGTACAGGTTACAACATATGCCTTCAAAAACGGTTTACCGTTCCCGGCAGAATTATCAGCATTTATATTGATGTTGTGTCTTGTATTTTTCGCATTTACGACAATACTTGGCTGGGATTATTACAGTGAGCGCTGTCTTGAGTACCTTACAGGCGGAAACATGAAGAAAGTAAAAGTGTTCAGATGGATATATATACTTGCAGTCTTTATTGGACCTTACATGACAGTAAGTGCAGTATGGGTAATAGCAGATATATTTAATGGACTTATGGCGCTGCCTAATATGATAGCATTATTTGCGTTAAGCGGAGTAGTTGCAAAAGAGACAAGAGAATTTTTCAAGGCGAACAAACACTTAGAATAATTTGAGGCAGATATTTTTTGAACAAATTTGAGCATTTAGTGTGATTTCAGAACTGTTTAAACGGTGCTTGATAAAAGCAGTCAAATTTAGTAAAATCATAATATGATAATAATAATTGAATGGAGGTCTATAGGTGAGAGACATCAATATTTATAATACATTAACAAAAAAGGTTGATAAGTTCGTGCCAAATGAGCCGGGAAAGATAAAAATGTATACATGTGGTCCTACTGTATATCATTTTGCTCATATTGGAAATCTGAGAAGTTACATTGAGGAAGATATACTTGAAAAATATCTCCGCTATGCAGGATACGATGTAAAAAGGGTTATGAATATTACTGATGTAGGTCATCTTACAAGTGACGCTGACAGCGGTGAGGATAAGATGCTTAAAGGTGCCAAGAGAGAGCACAAGACAGTTATGGAAATTGCCAAGTTTTACAGGGACGCTTTTTTCAGTGACTGTGAAAAGTTAAACATAAAGACACCTGATGTTGTTGAGCCGGCAACAAATTGTATTCCGGAGTTCATCCATATGATAGAGGTTCTATTAGAAAAGGGTTATGCTTATGTGGCAGGCGGAAATGTATATTTTGACACATCTAAGCTCAAAGAATACTATGTATTGTCAAATCAGAATGAAGAAGAACTTCAGGTAGGTGTCCGCGATGATGTAGAAGAGGATGACAACAAAAAAAATAAAACTGATTTCGTACTTTGGTTTACAAAATCAAAGTTTGATTCACAGGAGTTAAAGTGGGAAAGTCCATGGGGTGTCGGTTATCCGGGATGGCATATAGAGTGCTCATGCATAAGTATGAAACATCTCGGTGAACAGCTCGACATACATTGCGGCGGTGTAGACAATATTTTCCCACATCACACAAATGAGATAGCACAGAGTGAAGCATATACAGGTCATAAGTGGTGTAACTACTGGTTCCATGTACAGCACCTGAATGATAAGACAGGAAAAATGAGCAAATCAAAGGGCGAGTTTTTAACTGTATCTTTATTGGAAGAAAAAGGTTATAATCCGCTTGTTTACAGAATGTTCTGCTTACAGTCACACTACCGTAAGCCGCTTTTGTTCAGTTACGATGTAATGGACAATGTAAAGACTGCATATGAAAAGCTTGTCAAAAAAACAACGTCTCTTTCTAAGGAAGGGGAAGTTGATAAGGATGTATTTGAGAACTATCAGGATAAATTTGCACAGGCAATGGGAAATGATCTCAATACTTCACAGGCAATTACAGTTCTCTATGATGTATTAAAAGCAGATACAAATGATGCTACAAAGAGAGCTTTAGTAGAAGATTTTGACCAGGTGCTCTCACTTGACTTGTTAAAGGAGCAGGAGACAAAAGCTGCCGATGATGAAATTAAGGTTATGGTTGAAGGTATGATAGCAAAGAGAAACGAGGCACGAAAAGCTAAGGATTTTGCTAAGGCAGATGCCATAAGAGATGAACTTCTTGCAAAAGGTATTGAGATAAAAGATACAAGAGAAGGAACAGTTTGGAAACTTATCTAATAAAAATTTAAAATAAAAAGCAGCGGGGATTTTGTCCTGCTGCTTTTATGGCATATAAGTCATATTTATATAAGATTGAAATGAGGACAGCTATGAAATTAAAGAAAATATTTGTTTTATGTCTGGTGTTGTGTATAAGTATATGCATGATGAGCGGCTGTAAGAAAAAGAATGAAAAAACAGAGGTACAGACTTCAGAAAAGCTGAATGTTGTTACAACTATTTTTCCGTATTATGATTTTGTAAAAAGCATTGCAGGTGATAAGGTAAATCTTTCACTGATAACTCCGACAGGAGAGGACATGCATTCATTTAACCCCGATTCGACAACAATGTCTGAGATATTAAAAGCAGACGTACTTATCTATAATGGGGGAGAGTCAGAAAAATGGATTGACGATTTGTTTAATGTCAAAAAGGATGAGGCGAAGAATATAAAGAAAATATCGATGATGGAAAATGCATCAGAGATATTAAGTGCATTAAATGAGCAGGATGATAATAAAGATGACAGTGCCACAGCTTCTGACTCTTATAATTATGATGAACATTTGTGGACTGCACCTTCATGTGCCGAAAAAATAGTAAATATCATAAAAGATAAATTATCAGAGTATGATAAGGAAAATGCAGAATATTACGGCAGCAATGCTGATGAATACAATAAAAAACTGGAACAGTTAGATTATGAATTCAGGGAAGTTGTTGAAAACGGAAATACAAAGCATGTTGTATTTGCTGACAGATTTTCTTTAAAATATCTTTTTGATGATATAGGTCTTGTATATAGTGCAACATATCCGGTATGTACGAAGTATCAGGCACCAAAGAAGCAGACTGTATCGTATTTGGAAAAGAGGATAAGAGAAGAAAAGCTCCCTGTCATATTTAAAAATGAGATTACACCCTCAGGTTCGGCAGAGAAGATAGCAAAAAAAACAGGTGCCGCTGTAGAGGTATTTAATACATGTCATACAGTTACAAGGAAACAGTTTGAAGAAGGTGTTTCATATATAGAACTTATGAATTCTAATGTGGATAAACTCAAAAAAGCACTTAAATAAAACAACTAAACTCAGAAAAATATTTATACCTGCATCAGACATACTTAAAGTGACTGATTTTGTGCTGCTGTAACTGAATCGATGGATGATATCATAATAGTGTTAAAAATCGCACTAATAATTATAGACTAAGCAGAAATATGTTTATATAATGTAATCAAGTTGATTAAATGAGAAAACATTTTATGGCATGCATTATATATTATTGTATGTTGTGCATTGCCGTTTTAAAGAAAGGAGATTTCTAATGAAAGTAGCAGACGGATTTTGGTTAAGCAAAAAAGGTTACAATGTAAACTATGCTTCACAGGCATACAAAGTTGAAACTACAGAAAATTCTATTAAGGTTCTTGCAACACCTTATACAGTTATGAACAGAGGTATGACTCTTGGCGGACCAAACCTTGAGATTACATACAGCTCTACTTCTGAAAATATCATTAAAGTTCATATTGACCATTACAGAGGAGGACTTGACAATATTCCTCGTTATGAACTCAATGAGGATACAGGTTACACACCTGTTATCGAGAGAACAGAAGATAAGGTTACACTTACTTCAGGAGATACAAGAGTTGAGATAAAGATTGGTGATGACTGGGAAGTTCAGTTCTATTATAAAGAAAGACATCTTACAGGAGGTGCATGGAGAGCAACATCTATCATTTCTGAGAGCCAGTTCACAGCAAATGCACGCATGAATCTTCAGGAAGATGATGAATTCTTCAATTATCCACAGGATGCACATACAACATATCTCAGAGAGCAGTTAAAGACAGATATCGGTGAGTGCATTTATGGATTTGGTGAGAAATTTACACCATTTGTAAAGAATGGTCAGACTGTTGAAACATGGAACTGCGACGGTGGTACATGTTCAGACCAGAGTTATAAGACAGTACCTTTCTACATTTCATCAAAGAGCTATGGTGTGTTTGTAAACAGCTCAGATAAGGTTTCATTTGAAGTAAACTCAGATACTGTATCAAAAGTTACATTTACAGTACCGGGTGAGGAACTTGAATACTTTATCATCGGTGGAGAAAACCTTGAGCACGTTCTTGAAAACTATACAACACTTACCGGAAAACCTGCACTTCCACCGGCATATACATTCGGTTTATGGCTTTCAACATCATTTACAACAAGTTATGATGAGAAAACAGTTATGAGCTTTATCGACGGAATGAAAGAGCGTAAGATTCCTCTTCAGGTATTCCACTTTGACTGTTTCTGGATGAAAGAATATGAGTGGTGTAACTTTGAGTGGGATAAAGATATGTTCCCGGATCCTAAGGGACTTTTGGATAAGCTTCACAATGAGAAAGGTCTTGAGGTTTGTGTATGGATTAACTCATATATCGGACAGCAGTCAAAACTTTTCGATATCGGAAAAGAAAAGGGCTACTTTATCAAAAATCTTGACGGAAGCGTATTCCAGTCAGACATGTGGCAGCCTGGTATGGCTATTGTAGATTTCACAAATCCTGAAGCATGCGAGTGGTTCAAGGGATTACTTAAGAAACTCTTTGAGATGGGAGTAAACAACATCAAGACAGATTTTGGTGAGAGAATACCTACAAAGTGTAAATACTATAACGGCATGGATCCTATCAAGATGCATAACTATTATACATATCTTTACAATAAATGTGTATTTGAAGCACTTGAAGATTACTTTGGAAAAGACAAGGCTTGTCTCTTTGCAAGAAGTGCAACAGTAGGCGGACAGAAATTCCCTGTACATTGGGGCGGTGACTGCTATGCAGAATACTCGGCTATGTCAGAGACACTTCGCGGCGGACTTTCACTTTGCTCATCAGGCTTTGGTTTCTTCTCACATGATATGGGTGGATTTGAAGCTACTGCACCTGCTGATGTTTACAAGAGATGGTGTGCATTCGGACTTCTTTCTACACACAGCCGTTTACATGGCTCAACATCTTACAGAGTACCTTGGGTTTATGATGAAGATGGTGATACAGAAGCATGTGACGTACTTCGTCATTATACAGTACTTAAAGGAAAACTTATGCCTTATCTTTGGGCACAGGCAAACAAGACACACAATGTCGGTGTTCCTATGATGCGTTCAATGATAGTAGCATTCTCTGATGACACAGCTTGTAAGTATCTTGACCAGCAGTATATGCTCGGTGACAATCTCTGCATCGTACCTGTTATGAATGAAGAGGGAATAGCAGAGTTCTATGTACCTGACTGCGGAACATGGACAGATATCCAGAGCGGTGAGACATACGAAGGCGGAAAATATTACAAGAGACAGTGTGACTACTTCCAGACACCTATTCTTGCACGTCCAAACAGCATTGTTACATATGGTGACTTTGATGCAGAAGATAAGATGACAGTAGTATATGATTATCTTGAGAAAGCAGACGCTGTTATCTATGGTCTTGAAGACGGCAAGACTGCTATGGCAACAATTTATGACAGCGAGTCAAATAAACTTACAGATATTAAGGCGGAGCGCAAAGGAAATGTTATAACAGTTTCTTATGCATCTACAGACAAGACATTTACTGTTACAGCAGAAGGAAAGACAGTAAGTGCACAGGCAGGAACAACAAGTGTTGAAATTACATTATAATTTGTGATTATCCGGCAAATAATCTGATGTCATGTTAAATTAATATAAATACTTATAAAAATAAAGGTTGTATCGTTTTTAGTAAATACGGTACAACCTTTGTTTGGTATTGGAAATAATATATTATAAGTTTATGCACTGTTTCAGACTATAATTGTAAATGAAATATAGTTGTCGTTAGAATGTTTTTCATTGTCAAGAATTATTATGCCGTTATTCTCATCTACGGTATTCTTCAACTTGTAAAGTCCTATTCCACGGTTGTGGCTGTCAGCATTTTTCGTTGAGTACCCCTTTTGGAATATTGACTCGCGAAGTTTAGGAGTTATTACTGGCCCTTTATTTCTGATGTTAAATATTATTTTGCCGTCTTTTGAATTTATTTCTATAAAAACAGTATCTCCCTCAGATATTGCTTCAAGAGCGTTATCCATCAATATTCCGTATAATTCTATCAATGTGTATTCAGGGAGTGAAGTTGATAGATTATAGTTTTTTATTTTGATTTGAACATTTTTACCTAAGGCTTTGGCATCGGAGGACTTACTGATAAGAAATCCGGCGACAAGTTTCAGATTTATTTTTAAAAGTTCAAGTTTTGTATGGTCTATCTCCGCATGTTTCTCAAAGCTATTAAGTGCTTTTGTGATAGAGTCATAATCTTCATATATAACAGGAAACATCTGAACCGCCTGTAGACAATTATCAAAATCATGTTGGCGAATTCTGATATAATCTATAAGTTCCTGAACTATCGGCATGTAGTGCTCATATGATTCAAGTTCTTTTTTTGTATCGTTAAATTCCTTTTGAAACAGAATGCCGTCAAAATTGACAAAGAGAATGAAAACAATCATAGTAAAAAGAATAATTAAATCCGCCGTAGATGTAAGTCTTGCAGATATAACCACTTGAATTGCGAGTACGGCTATAAATGTACATGCCCAGGCTGTTTTTATATAACTGTTTAACGACATCAGAGTAGTGTACCACCTGTTCATGTCAAAAAATCTGTTTGTAAGCAATATTGCTGACATGGTTATTATAAGTGTCAAAATATCAAATAACAGTTTTGGAGTGCTGTCAAAAGGACTTAAATTTAATATAAGTGTCATTATAATTTTCAGCAATAATATAGGAAGAAAAGTTATGGTATAGAGAATGACTGTTTCGATTATTCGTTTTCTAAATATAAATAAAAGAGAAAGAATCATAAAACATACGCTGATAAACGGACGGGAAACGTCATTGGCAGCAAAAAACTGCAAAGTTGCAGAAAGCAGTATCAGGGGAAGTGCTGCCAATATTTTTAATCTGTATTTAAGTATACTTTGCTTTGTGTATTTGAAAGCAAGTTCAAACATACAGATATATTGAATAAAAACTGTAAGTAAATTTAAAAAGTATGTCTCCATATATATCTCCTCATATGATTTAAAGATGAAGTCGTTCTTCAATTATTTTTTTATGTTTCCTTCCGAGAGGTATGGAATGTTTGCCAACCTGTATGATAAATGTGGATTTATCGTATGAGTAAAAATGGTGCAGATTGATAATATATTTCCTGTGACACTGTATAAAATTGTCAGGGAATACATCCAATAGTTCACTTATAGTCATGTTTGCAAGCTTTATGTGACTGTCGTGGGTATATATGACAGTTTCCTTGCTTGTGGATTCAATGTAGTCAATATCATCAAGAATGACATGCAGATATACGCCGTTATTGTCCTTTAAAGTGATTTTTTCTTTTTCTTTTTCTGTCTGTTCACCTATAATATAATCAAGCGTTTCGATTAGTTTGTACGCTGTGTATGGTTTTACCAGATATGAACTGCAGTGAAGTTCCTGAAGGGCGAAAAATATTCTGTCAGGAAGAGCAGTAAGATATACAATAGGTGCATATGTATATTTCTTTATGCTTCTTATATATTTTCCAAAATCAAGTCCGTCACAGTCAAGGTCATCTATGTAAGCTGTGTTAAGTTCTATATCAAGCAGAAACAAATCGAAATTTTTGGTCTCAATAAGATTGCAGGCTTCCTTATATGTAGCCGCTGTATAGAGAATCCATTTATTATAATGTTCTTCAAGTATTTTTGTGATTGCTTTCTGCTGCTCTGTATCATCTTCTAAAATAAGAACTGTAAACATTGTATTCCCCCGATAATAAAAAATTTAAAATTTTATAGCTGTAAAGTTATAAAGTCATATTTTGGTAATAAGTATAGCATAAATGTCTTTTTTTTTCAAAAAATTGCATTTCAGACCGTAATGTTTGCATTTCAGACCTAAATTGGTGAAAAGTGTTGCATTTTGGGTGAAAACGGGTAAAATATAACTCGTAAACAGTCATTGATTACTTTGGAGCAATGATTTGGGAGGTGGCTCCTTTGAGAATATGGTCGGGAAAAATATTTTCAAGGAAGAAAAAAAGGGTAGAAGAAAAAGGGTATGTTGTTTTATTCATTGTTGTAATGCCTCTCATACATATTTTGAATAAGACATCGAATAAATCAAAGTATAGTAGGAAAATGGAAAAAGGGAGTTAGGAATATAATTTTTGGGTTTGGAAATGGTAAAATTGTTATGAAAACAGCAGTTTTGCCATTTCTTTTTTGTATAAAAAAAGAAAACTATACGCTTTCATAAAAATTTGATGGAAACTGAAAGCATTTTGCTTTATACTGTTACTTGTTAAAGTTGAGGATGATATTTAAAATATCAGGGTACAGGAAAAGGAAAGATTACATGACTTACAGAAGAAAGAAAAAGAAACCGTATTTATACAGACTTATGCGAAAGATAAAGAGGACATTTAAAAGCTGGGCGAGAAGAAATCCGGCAAAAGCGAAAAAATTTTATGTTATTTTGTCGTTAGTGATTATTATTATTGTTGTGTGTGCCACATTATCAGTAATGGGAAAAATACACAAAACAGGAAGAAAAACTTCTGATATGAATGAAATAAAAGTTACGCATAAGCCTGATGGTGAGAATAAAGTATCGTCAGGAGCTGCTATCAGACCGTCAGGAAAACCGGCAGCAACGGTAAAACCGGAAGTCAGAAAGAGAGTTGATACAAGACAAATATATTCTTATTTGCAGGGACCGAGGTCGTGGAAAGAAAAAAGAGCTTGGTCCGGATATTGGGGAAACACGTATATGGATGGCGGAATGTTTGGTGCGTTTGGCTGCGGTTTGTGCTGTATGGCAAATGTTTATTCATCTGTGACACCTTCTTATTACAAGGCTTCACCGGTTGATATGTATAGATTTGCAAAGAAAAATACATGGTATTGGGGTGGAAGTGCGATAGACTGGCCATACATGGTCAAAGGAATGAGAAAAGCAGGAATACACTGCGGTGTAAAGAGAAAGCCTAAAAGATATTCTGCATTCAAAAGAGATATTGCGGCATCAAAATGTGCTATTGTGCTTATAAGCAGTTATGACTCAACGTGTTATTGGAAGCATACACCGGGGCATTATGTTACAATATTTGCATACAATAATGACAGAGTATTTCTTGCTGATTCGGGAGATCCTTCTCACAATCGCCACTGGGTAAGTTTAAAGAAGATATATCGTTCATTAAAAAAAGCAAGCAGGTTTCAATATATTCGTGTGACAGGATATAACAGAAATCAGGATACATTCAGAAACAGAAGGGCACGCGGAAGATGGATAAGACCTGCCTATATGAAAAGTGAACAAAACACAAGAAAAAACTGATTGTTTTGATTTAAGTTAAACGGCAACAGAAAATAATCTCAAGAGGATTTTAAAATGAGCAGAAAAAAAGAATATGAAGAAAAGGAAAAACACGGTACTGCACAGTTTCCGGTAGGACTCCATAAGTTGACGTATCCGGCAGGAACTGATGTGATTTTTTATATTCATTGGCATCAGGAATTTGAATTTTTGGTGCTTACAGAGGGAAAAGTTTTATTTACCATAGAGAACAGAGAGTATATTATGACTCCGGGAGACATCGTATTTATAAACTCAAATTATCTTCACACGGCAAAAAGTGTGTGCGACGGTGTGTGTTCTTTTTATGCGGTTGATTTTTCTTATCAGGTTTTAAATGAGGATATACACAGTATTTTTTCAAAGAAATATATAAGACCTGTATTAAATGACAAGTTTATATTTCCTGAGTTTATGCCATTATGTGATGATGATGCTAAAGAGTGGCAGAAAGACATAAGAAGGTATCTGCATGAGATAGATGAGTGTCCGGAGCATGAGCTTGAGCCTTTTGAACTTATGATAAGAAGCAGGATATATGCAATATGGGACATTATGACAAAAAACGGTATGCGTGCCCATAAAGATGATGATATTGAAAGCAGATATTCGGAAAGACTTGAACCTGTTATAAAATACATAAAAGAAAATTATGCATATGAAATTACTCTTGCTGAATTAGCTGAAATTCTTCCGATGAGCGAGGGACAGTTCAGCCGTGTGTTCAAGCAGACAATGAAAATGTCACCAATACAATATCTTATGAGATACAGGATTTTGCAAAGCTGTAAATTGTTACAGGATACGGACAAGAAAATCGGAGAAATTGCAAATCTGTCGGGATTTAACAATATAAGCTATTTTAACAGGGTATTTTTAAATACAATAGGATGTACTCCGAAAGAATACAGGGAAAATAGCGGTTATTGATAGAGATTATCAATATGTGTCTGCGGGATAAATTATGGAAAGTGAGGGGAGATTTTATGGTTAAGGAATATAATGATTTGATTGAAGCCGTTGACAGTGTAAAGTCAAAAAAGGCTGTTATTTTTGATATGGACGGTCTTATTTTTGATACTGAGAGGGTTTTCATGGAGCAGCTTGCAGTTGCGATGAAAGAACACGGTTATACTCTTACAAGAGACATCTATACAAATACGCTTGGACTTGGAGGAAAGCAGCTTGTAAACTTTATGTACTCGGAGTTTGGAAGTGACTATCCGTTTGAAGAGTGCGGCAGTAAGGCACAGGAGAGGATGGCTATAATATCAGATACGATAGGATTGTCTGTTAAGCCACAGATAAGGGAACTTTTGGAAAAACTGAAAGCTGATAAGATTAAGTGCGGTGTCGCTTCGTCTACAAAGACTGAGCTTGTTAACAGATATCTTGGAAAAGCGGGGCTTGACGAATATTTTGACGTTATTATCGGGGGAGAACAGGTTATGGTTTCAAAACCTGAGCCTGATATATTTATCTGTGCGTGTGAAAGACTTAATGTATCACCGGGAAAGGCGTTAGTTCTGGAGGACAGTGAAAACGGAATCAGGGCAGCAAAGGCGGCAGGAATACCGGTTATCTGCGTTCCTGACCTTAAAGAACCTTCAAAAGAATGTCGGAGAATGGTTACTGCCATTGTAAGGAGATAATGCAGGCACAGCCTTTAGAAGCGGCGAAAACGGCTGCAAAAGGTTATGCCCGCGCTGTAAAAGAATTGAGTTTTAAGGAGTACAGTGAAATGTTTATGGCTGTATGATTTAATGCAAGGGTCAGAATACCTTTTGAACCCAACATTATAATTTGTATTATTAGAGAAATGGGCGCAAAAATTCGTACTGGCTTTTTTGCTTTGGAGGCAGCATTTCTATAAAAATATCAGTGAGAAGTTTATCCTCACTTGCCGTAAAAGTTATGTTTTCACTTCTGAGTTTATCCTTCCAGTTTGACAATATCGGAAGAGCTTCACTGAGATTTTTTCCGTGAAGGGAATTGACGAGGAGCTCTACCATATGTTGTTTATCCGGTTCCATCTGCATGAATGATTCGTTGTTTTTCCAGTTATTCATATACTTGTTCTTCTCCTTTATTATTAGTTTTGTTATTCATTATATTGGTTACCTGCTCAAAGGTTGTGCGCTGCTTTGGAGAAAGCTGTGACATGAGAAATTCCATCATAAAATTCTGGTTATCATTTTCGCTGTATTCCTCCGTCTGCATGGCATAGTGATTTTTTGTGAAATCCCTGTAATTTTTGAAAAGCTCGTCAGCATGCAGGAAATTTAAAAGCATGCGTACAATCTCAGACTCGGCGGGTGTGCAGTAGTCTTTTATGTTGAGAAGCAGTTTTTCATAAACTGCGGGAGTGGCAGATGTGTCAGCTTGTGCGGCACGAAGCGTCATGTCATCGTCATTGTCATTTGATGCGACTTCAGATGCAAGACATAGAAGATTGTCGGCCTGCAGAATTATTTCCATAGCCTTCTTGTTTTGAGGAGGAACATATGGAAGGGCGGCTTTAAGCATAGCCAGACGTCGTTGATGTTCATTTGAAAATTCCAAAATAAATCTCCTTTAAAGTGTTTTCTAAATTGATTTTATGAGATATAATTTTTTTTATGCAGATATGTTGACAACAATATAAATATTTATGTATATTTTTTGTGGAACAGATTTTTGGGTGTATATTTGTTCCTAAATGAAAAAGACATTGTAGATTAAGACTGGAGAAAAATAAATGGCAAAAAAATTGATTGATTTGGTGGGAATAACAAAATCATATGGTGACAAGGTTATACTTGACGATATGAATTTATTCATGAATGAGAACAGGTTTCTCACGCTTCTTGGACCGAGTGGCTGCGGGAAAACTACTACACTTAGGATAATAGGTGGATTTGAGACACCAGATAAGGGCAAGGTTATCTTTGACGGAAAAGACATCACATCCATGCCTCCGAATGAGAGAAATCTAAATACGGTATTTCAGAAGTATGCGTTATTTACCCATATGAATATAGAGGAAAATATAGCATTTGGTCTTAAAATAAAAAATAAATCAAAATCATATATAAAAGATAAGATAAAATACGCATTGAAACTTGTAAATCTTGACGGTTTTGAAAAGCGTATGCCCGATTCGCTTTCAGGCGGACAGCAGCAGAGAATAGCTATAGCGAGAGCCATAGTAAATGAACCGAAAGTGCTGCTTTTAGATGAGCCGCTTGGTGCGCTTGATTTAAAGATGCGTCAGGATATGCAGTATGAGCTTATAAGACTGAAAAATGAACTTGGAATTACATTTATCTATGTTACACATGACCAGGAAGAAGCTCTTACAATGTCAGATACGATTGTGGTTATGAATCAGGGATATATACAGCAGATTGGAACTCCGGAAGATATATACAATGAGCCGCAGAATGCATTTGTAGCGGACTTTATAGGCGAGAGCAATATTATAGCTGCAACAATGGTGAAAGATAAGGTTGTAGATATATTAGGAACAAAATTTGCCTGTGTTGATGAGGGATTTGGAACAAATAAACCTGTTGATGTTGTTATCAGGCCTGAGGATTTAGTTATAACCGAAAAGGATAAAGGGATTATAAACGGCAGAGTTATATCAGCGATTTTTAAGGGTGTACATTATGAGATGGAGATTGAAGCATGCGGTTTTGAATGGCTGGTTCACAGTACGGTTATGGCAGAACCTGGAAAAAAAGTCGGATTGTGGGTTGACCCATTCAATATACAGATAATGAATAAACCGGAATCCGAGGATGAAAAGGTACTTGTTGAAGAATAGAAAGGGGGAGACTTGCATGGGAAAATTAAAAAGTCTTGGCTCAAAACTTCTGGCAGGACCTTATTTGATATGGATGCTTTTATTTACCGTTGTTCCGCTTTGTCTTATTATATACAATGCGTTTACAAATTCTGATGGAAAATTTACTTTTAAGTATGTATCGGCTATTGCGGCTCCGGTGAATTTTAAACCGCTTTTACTTAGTTTTCAGATGTCACTTATAGTTACGATTGTCTGCCTCTTACTGGCATTTCCGCTGGCGGTTATTCTAAGTAAATATTCAACAGACAAAAACAGTTTTATCGTAATGATATTTATTCTGCCGATGTGGATGAACTTTATGCTTAGGACGCTTGCGTGGAGGCTTATATTGCTCAACAATGGATTTTTAAATCAGTTTCTTACAATGCTCGGACTTTCAAAAGTTTATCTTATGAATACAAAAGCGGCTATTATTTTTGGAACGGCATATGATTATTTTCCTTTTATGGTGCTTCCGATATACAACGCTGTCGTAAAGATAGACAAGGACGTTATAAATGCGGCAAAAGACCTTGGTGCAACAAATATGCTTGTACTTAGAAAAATAATACTTCCGCTTAGTGTGCCGGGAATTGTCAGCGGAATAACAATGGTTTTAGTTCCTTCAATGAGTGAATTTGTAATAGCGGATATGCTCGGAGGAGGAAAGATATATCTGATTGGCAATGCAATAGAACAGGCATTTAACTCCGGTTATGCCGATGTACATGCCGGTTCGGGACTGTCTATGTCGCTTATGGTACTCATTCTTATAAGTATTGTTATTTACAGGGTATTTGATAAGGGAAAGGAGTCGGAGAGCATATGGTAAAGGGAAAGAAAGTATTACAAAAGATTTATCTTGCCGTCATACTCATAATGCTTTATCTTCCGATAGGAGTTTTGATTGTATCTTCTGTTAATGCGTCAGAAAAAAATAAGGCAATATGGGGAGGCTTTTCATTTGCGGCATATATTGAGCTTTTTCATGATGAAACAATAATGAGTGCGCTTTATACTACAGTAGTGCTTGCGGCAGGAGCGGGATTTATAGCTACGATACTTGGAACGCTTGTGTGCATAGGCATGATAGGGATGAGCAAGAAAATGCGTTCAGCGGTTATGGGAATTACAAATATTCCTATGTTAAATGCTGACGTAGTTACGGGTATAGCACTTATGCTGTTATTTACAAGATTTACGGAACTGAATTTTTCAACTATGATGATAGCACATATCACATTGATAATACCGTATGTTGTCCTGTCGGTCTGGCCTAAAGTAATGCAGCTTAACATAAGCACATATGAGGCAGCACTTGACCTTGGTGCATCAAGGCTTTATGCTATGTGGAAAGTAGTCATACCTGACATTATGCCCGGTATATTGTCAGGATTTCTTTTGGCTTTCACGATGTCGCTTGATGATTTCTCAGTGACATATTTTACAAAAGCACCGGGAATCCACACTATGTCTACAATGATAAATGCCGAGTACAGAAAAGGTATTCAGACAGAGATATATGCGCTTTCAACGATTATTTTTATAATAGTTCTGCTGGTACTTTTTGTGATAAACAGAAAAAGTGCGATGTCTTTGAAAAAGAAGGAGGCAGCAGCATGATAAAAAGTATAAAGAGAATAACGGCAGCAGTATTGTTTGTAAGCATAACGGTATCATCTATGTTTTTTATGACATCCTGCAAGAAGAAAGGCACTTCATCAAAAAACAGGATAGTGGTTTTTAATTACGGTGATTACATCGACCAGACATTGCTTGACAAGTTTGAGAAAGAGACCAGTATAAAGGTTGTATATGAAGAATTTCTGACGCCTGAGGCAATGTATACTAAGTATAAAAACGGTGCGGTGGATTATGACCTTATCTGTTGTTCTGATTATATGATTGACAAGATGATAAAGGAAAAAGAAGTAAAAAAGATTGACTATGACAGAATGAAATACATTAAAAATATCGGAAAAAAATATTGGAATCTGTCAAAAAGTTTTGATAGGACGCAGGAGTATACAGTGCCTTATTACTGGGGAACTGTTGGAATATTGTATAATACAAAGATGATGGACTATGTCCCTGACAGCTGGGATGCTCTGTTTGACAAAAAATATAAGAACAATATTATTATGCAGAACAGTGTAAGAGACAGTTTTATTCCGGCACTTGTAAGACATGGATATTCAATAAATACAACAGACAAAAATGAGCTGAAAACAGCACTTGATGACCTTAAAATGCAGAAAAGCATAGTGCAGTCATATCTTGTTGATGAGATAAGAGACGATATGGCAAATAATCAGGCTGCCATGGGACTTATTTATTCGGGAGAGGCGAGTATTGCACAGGATTATAATGAAAATCTTGAGTACGTCGTTCCGAAAGAGGGCTCAAATATATGGATGGACAGCTGGGTAATGCCAAAAAGCGGTAAAAATTATGACGGTGCCATAAAGTTCCTTGACTTTTTGTGCAGGGAAGATGTGGCAATGACAAATTTTGAATACATTTATTATTCAACGCCAAATGAAGCGGTGTTAAATCAGATTGATGATGAGGAAAAAGCAGAAAGAAATGCGATATTCCCATCTGATGATGTTATAAAAAGATGTAAGATATTTTCATATCTTGGGAAAGATGCCGAAGAGTATTACAACAATCTTTGGAAAGAACTAAAGGTTTATTGATTTCAGGAAGGGGAAATAAGAATGGCAGCAGGTTCAACAATCGGGAACATATTTAAAGTAACCACATGGGGAGAGTCACACGGAAAAGGGATAGGCGTTGTAGTTGACGGTTGTCCGGCAGGTCTTGAGATAAGCGAAGAGGTTATTCAGAAATACTTAAACAGAAGAAAACCGGGTCAGACAAGATATTCAACACCGAGAAAAGAAGATGATATAGTTGAGATTCAATCAGGTGTGTTTGAAGGAAAAACAACGGGAACACCCATTTCAATGGTAGTATACAACAAGACACAGCGTTCAAAAGATTATTCGGAGATAGCAGGTTATTACAGACCGGGACATGCAGACTATACATTTGATGAAAAATACGGTTTCAGAGATTATAGAGGCGGCGGACGTTCATCGGGAAGAGAGACAATTGGAAGAGTGGCAGCAGGTGCAATAGCCTGTGAGGCATTAAAACAGCTTGGCGTGAATGTTATGGCGTACAGTAAAGTCATTGGTGGGATAGAAGCTGATACAAAAGATGTATCGGTTGAAAATATAATGAAAAGTCCGCTCTACATGCCTGATATGGAGGCATCTGACAAAGCTGAAAAACTTTTGGAAGAAAAAATGAATGAGCAGGATTCTGTAGGAGGAATAATAGAATGCGTTATTTCAGGCATGCCAACGGGAGTCGGTGAGCCTGTCTTTGAGAAACTTGACGCAAATCTTGCGAAAGCGGTTATGTCGATAGGTGCAGTGAAAGGATTTGAGATAGGAGCTGGATTTGAGGCTGCGTCGATGTATGGTTCGGATAATAATGATTCTTTTTGCATGGAAGATGGGAACGTATCAAAAAAGACGAACAATGCAGGCGGAATTTTAGGCGGAATAAGTGACGGCAGCAATATCGTACTAAGAGCAGCAGTAAAACCTACGCCGTCTATTGCAAGAAGCCAGCAGACAGTGAACCGTTCGGGCGAGGATGTTGAGGTGCAGATAAAAGGACGTCACGACCCTATAATAGTTCCGAGAGCAGTTGTAGTGGTAGAGACTATGGCTGCAATATGTGTATTTGATATGCTTCTTATGTCAATGAGCTCAAAAATGTATAATGTGAAAAAATATTTTGAATTGTTTTAAACACATCAGAATTAAATACATAAAATAATAGTGGATAACTGTAATATACGGAGAAAAATTATGGGAAAATGCTATTATTACGGGAAAGAGAAGAATGAGATAAAGGCATTTGAGAATCATAACACGTCCAATGAAACCCAAAAAAGTGATGAAGTTAAAAGGATTATAATTGATGATAATACGGAACTGGTTATAGAAAAAGATACAATATATGAGATAGACAGAAAATGCGAGAAGTGTAGAAAAAATAAAAGCAGATAATTAGGAGAATGAGAGTCATAGGAAAAATTTATGTGATACTTATGGCTCTTATTTTGAAAACAAAAGGGGGAGCCTGATGGCATCCCCCTTACAATTTATAAATTTTAGCTTATGTTATTGCTGCAAAAAGGCAGCAGATGGCAGTGCTGCGGGCATTTAGAAACCGCCGCCGCAGCAGCAGCAAAGAATAAGTAAGATCCAGATGATTGAGCCACATCCGTTGTCGGAACCGCATCCACATCCGTTGTTGCCAAAACCGAAACCATTTCCGTTACCGCTGCAAGAGCAGAGTAAGAGCAGGATGATAATCCAGCTGCATCCGTTATCTCCGTTGCTGCATCCGCCACATGTTGTTGCTGCTAAATCACTCATAAATCCTCCATTTGCCGATTTTTAAATAACCGGCTTAAAAATTATCTACAATCACATGATATGCGGTAATGCTTGGTCAGTTTCCAAAAATCAAAAAAATTTTTGAAAAAGCAGAAATAGAGGATTTTTAGAAAATTGTAATTAAATATTTCCGTTGTGTATGTTATACTGTTATGTATGTGAAAATCTAAATAAAGTAAAAGTGAGGTATGTATGTTAAGAAAGAAAAGAAACAGCGCTCTAAAGATTGCTATAAGTCTTTTGCTCATTATTTCTCTTACAGGATGTTCCATTTCAGGAAAAGATAAGAAAGAAAGTACAACAAAGTCTCCGACTGCCAGCGAAAAGGCGGTTGAAAAAGAAGGCATGGACAAAGAGGAGGCGTATGTTAAAGCAAGCGAATATATGAGAAACATGACGCTTGAAGAAAAAGTGGGTCAGTTATTTGTGGTGAACCTTGAACAGCTTGACAGCTCAAAAGGCAGTTATTTTGAGTGGAAAAAATGTTCAAAAAAGATGGCTGAGACTGTGAAAAAATACAGCATTGGCGGTGTTATTATGTTTTCGAGAAATATCGGTGCGAGAAAGCAGACAAAAAGTCTTATTAAAAAACTTCAGAATAACGCGCCTGTCCCTCTTTTTGTAACTGTGGATGAAGAGGGCGGTGATGTTGCGAGAATTGCAGGAAACCCCGATATGAAAACGACAAGCTTTCCGTCAATGGAAGAGGTTGGAAGCAAACAAAATACGGAATATGTTAAAAATATGGGCGAGACTATAGGAAACGACATAAAAAAACTTGGATTTAATGTTGATTTTGCACCTGTTGCCGATGTTAAGACAAGTGATTTGAATTTGGAAATCGGTTCAAGATCGTTTGGCTCAGACCCGGAAAAAGTTGCATCCATGGTCAAGGCATTTGTAAACGGAATACAGTCCACAAATGTTTCTGCAACACTGAAACACTTCCCGGGACAGGGTTCTTCAAAGGGTGATACCCATATCGAAAGTGTAAATATCGACAGCAGTATAGCGGCTCTTAGAAAGGTTGACTTTGTGCCTTTTGAGGAGGGAATAAAAGCAGGTGCGGATTTTGTCATGGTTTCGCATATTTCAGTCAGCAGAGTTACGGAGACGGCACAGCCGGCAAGTATGTCTGAACTTATCATGAAAACAATACTCAGAGAGGAACTCGGTTTTGAGGGAGTTATTATCACTGATGCTATGGATATGGCATCGATAACAGACGGGTATACATCTGCAGAAGCGGCACTCGGAGCTTTTGAGGCAGGTGCAGACATAATACTTATGCCGACGGATTTTGAGGAAGCTTATTATGCCATACTTGATGCAGTGAATTCAGGAGAGATAGAGTCTCAAAGAATTGATGATTCGGTGCAGAGAATACTTACGGTGAAGTTTATGAGAGGGATAATTCCTGCCGAGCAGGCAATACCTGTCAAGGAACAGACAGATATTCAAAAGATTGAGAACACGCAGAAAGCTGACGGAAAATGACAGGGTTAAAGATTAACTTGCGATTTTGTAAAAAATTGATATAATTATATTTGTGGTAATTGCGTTAAAATACAGAGCCGGAGGAAACAATGAATAACGAAACAAATTATTGCAGGGAAAAAAAGTCCTGTCAGAAGAGTGATTGCAAAGGTTGTCTTCTGAGAGGTATTGAGGAGCCTAAACTCGGAGAAGAGTGCGGAGTTTTTGGTATGTATGACCTTGATGGAAATGATGTAGCGTCATCTATCTATTACGGATTATTTGCATTACAGCATCGCGGACAGGAAAGCTGTGGTATTGCGGTAAGCAGAACGGATGGTCCACCAAGAAATTCAAATATATGTAAAGGAATGGGACTTGTCAATGAAGTCTTTAATGCTGAAAATCTTGAGAAGATGGCAGGTGACATCGGAGTAGGTCATGTGCGTTATTCGACAGCAGGTGCAAGTGTTGCTGAAAATACACAGCCGCTTGTTTTAAACTATATAAAGGGTACTCTTTCAATGGCACACAATGGAAATCTTGTAAATGCCGTTGAACTTAGGAGAGAACTTGAGATGAACGGAGCTATTTTCCAGACGAGTATAGACTCGGAAGTTATAGCGTATCTCATAGCCAGAGAGAGATTGAAAGTCGGTAAGGTTGAGGAAGCTGTTAAGAATGCCATGCTCAAATTAAAAGGTGCATATTCTCTTGTTGTTGCAAGTCCGAGAAAACTTATCGGAGCGAGAGATCCATTTGGATTCAGACCTCTCTGTATAGGAAAGAGAGACAATGCTTATGTACTTTCGTCTGAATCGTGTGCACTTGACACGGTTGGAGCAGAGTTCGTAAGAGATGTGAAACCGGGAGAGATAGTAACTATTACGCAGGATGGTATTCAGTCTGATATGAGTCTTGCAGGAAAAAATACAGCCAAATGTATATTTGAGTATATTTATTTTGCAAGACCTGACAGTTACATAGACGGAATTTCAGTAAACAGCTCAAGAATTACAGCGGGAAGAATACTTGCTCAGACGCATCCGGCAGATGCAGATATAGTAGTCGGTGTACCCGAATCGGGAAATGCCGCAGCGATGGGATTTGCAATGGAATCAGGCATCCCTTACGGTGTAGCATTTGTAAAAAACAGCTATGTCGGCAGAACATTCATCAAACCGAAGCAGTCAGCCAGAGAGTCAAGCGTAAGAGTGAAGCTTAACGCATTAAGAGAGGTTGTCAAGGGCAAGAGAGTTGTCATGATAGATGATTCTATCGTAAGAGGAACAACAAGTGCCAGAATCGTAAAGATGATAAAGGATGCCGGGGCAAAGGAAGTACATGTGCGTATAAGTTCACCTCCGTTTTTATATCCTTGTTACTTTGGAACTGATGTACCGTCAAGCGACCAGCTTATAGCATACAATCATTCAGTGGAACAGATATGCGAAATGATAGGTGCAGATTCACTCGGTTATCTTGACATTGACAGACTGAGTGAGCTTATATCAGGAGATACGGGATATTGTAATGCATGTTTCTCAGGAAACTATCCGGTAGAACCACCTAAAGAGGATATAAGAGGAGATTTTGAAAAATAATAAAGTGTATAAAGGCACTATAGAGAAAGGAATAGAAGATATGAGTTACGATAAATACACAAGTCCGCTTTCAGAGAGATATGCAAGTAAGGAGATGCAGTACATTTTTTCTCCTGACAAAAAGTTTAAGACATGGAGAAAACTTTGGATTGCGCTTGCAGAAGCAGAAAATGAACTCGGACTCAAAAATGAGCATGGAGAGCCGGCAGTGACAAAAGAGCAGATTGATGAACTTAAAGCTCATGCCGATGATATAAATTATGATGTGGCAAAGCAGAGAGAAAAAGAAGTACGCCATGATGTTATGTCACATGTTTACGCATATGGAGTTCAGTGCCCTAATGCGGCAGGTATCATCCATCTTGGTGCTACATCATGTTATGTAGGTGACAATACAGATGTTATCATAATGACAGAAGGACTTAAACTTGTGAGAAAGAAACTTATCAATGTTATTGATGAACTTTCAAAATTTGCTGACAAGTATAAGAGCCAGCCGACACTTGCATTCACACATTTCCAGCCGGCACAGCCTACAACAGTAGGAAAGAGAGCGTCACTTTGGCTTCAGGAGTTTGTGATGGATCTTGAGGATGTGGAATATGTTCTTTCTACAATGAAACTTTTAGGCTCAAAAGGAACAACAGGAACCCAGGCAAGTTTCATGGAACTTTTTGACGGAGATGAGGAAAAAGTTAAAAAGTTAGATCAGATAATTGCAAACAAAATGGGATTTGAAAAGTGTTTTCCTGTTTCAGGACAGACATATTCACGTAAACTTGATACGCGTGTTTTAAATGTACTTGCGGGAATTGCGGCAAGTGCACATAAATTTTCAAATGATATAAGACTTCTCCAGCATCTTAAAGAGATTGAGGAGCCATTTGAAAAGAATCAGATAGGTTCATCAGCTATGGCATATAAGAGAAATCCTATGAGAAGTGAGCGTATAGCATCACTTTCAAGATATGTCATGTCAGATGTGACAAATACAATGTTTACATCAGCATGCCAGTGGTTTGAGAGAACACTTGATGATTCTGCCAACAAGAGAATAAGCGTACCGGAAGGATTCCTTGCAACAGACGGTATTCTTGACCTTGTACTCAATGTAGTTGACGGACTTGTTGTATATGACAAAGTTATTGAAAAACGTCTTATGTCAGAACTTCCGTTTATGGCAACAGAAAATATTATGATGGATTCAGTTAAAGCTGGTGGAAACAGACAGGAACTTCACGAAGAAATCCGTAAACTTTCTATGAAAGCCGGAGAAAACGTTAAGAAGTACGGAAAAGAAAACAATCTTCTTGAACTTATCGCTGATGATGACAAGTTCCCGGTAGGAATTGAAGAACTCAATGCGACGATGGATCCTTCTAAGTATGTCGGACGTTCAGCTTCACAGGTTACGGAATTTCTTGAAAATATCGTGAATCCTATATTAGAGGCAAACAAGGATATATTGGGTGTTAAGGCAGAAATAAATGTTTAATATAATTTGACAGGGCTTGCAAAGGTATGAATTGAAATAAAGACGGCAAGCAGAATGGAGGCTATATGGCAGCTAAGCGTATTTTGACTTCCAGAGCAGCTGAAAATATGGTTGTTGCTGATGATGTTTACACAACAGACGACAAACTTGTTATTCCGGAGGGCACAGTCCTTACGGAGGAGATAATCAAATCGCTTAAAGAATATGGAATATTTGCGATAAGGATAAAGGTTGACGAGGAAGATGGAAGCATTCCTTTGGAGGACGATTCAGAGGAAGAAGAGACAAAAGAGATAGTAGAAACTCCAAAAAGAAGAACTCAGGAAGAACAGCAGAATTATCTGAGACAGATAAAAGAGAGCAAAGAGTTTGAGGAGTTTCACAGTGCATTTATTGACAGTGTTGATAACCTTAAAAGTTTATTTAACAAAGTTGTTATGCACAATGAAGAAATTGACAGCAAGGCAATTCTTGAGGATGTTGAAAATGTTGTAGATAAGGGAAGAAACGGTATTCATATTCTTGACATGCTTCAATGCATGAGAGGTTATGATGATGTGACATATGTCCACAGTGTAAATGTTGCCATGCTCAGCAATATGATAGGAAGAACAGTGTATCCTGACATATCAAAAGAAGAACTTGATATACTTACACTGTCAGGACTTCTTCATGACATAGGCAAGATGATGGTTCCGGATAATATTATTCAGAAGAACGGAAGACTTACACTTCCTGAGTACAATGTTGTAAAGACACATGTACTTTTTGGAAATAATATTCTTAAGGGGCTCAAAAATTTAGACCCGAGAGTTGCAGAGGTTGCAATGCGTCATCATGAGAGATGTGACGGTACAGGCTATCCGGGAGGATACAGAAGAGAACAGATTGAACCGTTTGCAAGAATTGTTGCAATAGCTGACACATATGATGCGATGACTTCAGACAGAGTATACAGAGCAGCACTGTGTCCGTTTGATGTTATTCATATGTTTGAGCGTGAGGGTATTGTCAAATTTGATGTAGAGTTTTTACTTCCGTTTTTGGAAAAAGCTGTACAGGCTTACCTTAATACAGAGGTTAAACTTTCAACAAATGAGGTTGGCAAGGTAATAATGATAAATCACAATGAATATTCAAAACCTGTTGTGCAGGTTGGAAATGAATTTTATGATTTATCAAAGGAATCAAGTGATATTGTTATAGATAAGGTCTTGATATAATTCCGCAAATTAGGTATAATCCATTGTGGTCTTATAAATAAGACATACAGTATCGTAAATATATGGTGTCATACATACAATGACAGAATGGAGGAATTTTATGGTTACAGCTATCGTAGGTGCTAACTGGGGAGATGAAGGTAAGGGTAAGATTACTGATATGCTTGGCGAAGAGTCAGATATCATCGTACGCTTCCAAGGTGGAAGTAATGCAGGTCATACTATCATAAATGACTATGGAAAATTTGCATTACATTTACTTCCATCAGGTGTATTTTATGATCATACTACAAGTATAATCGGTAATGGAGTTGCCTTGAATATCCCATATTTATTTAATGAAATAAATGAATTGACTAAAAGAGGTGTGCCACAGCCAAAAATCCTCGTATCTGACAGAGCACAGATTCTTATGCCATATCATATAGCATTTGATGAGTATGAGGAAGAGAGACTTGGAAAGAAATCATTCGGTTCAACTAAGTCAGGAATAGCACCATTTTATTCAGATAAATACGCAAAGATTGGTATTCAGGTATCAGAACTTTTCCAGGATGATGATGCACTTAAAGAAAAGATTGAGAGAATCTGCGTACAGAAAAATGTTATACTTAAACATTTATACAACAAACCTGAACTTGATCAGGCAGAAATCTTAGATACACTTCACCAGTACAGAGATATGGTAGCACCATATGTATGTGATGTATCAGCATTCTTAAGAAAAGCAATCAAAGAAGGAAAAAATGTACTTTTAGAGGGACAGCTTGGCTCTCTTAAAGACCCGGATCACGGAATTTATCCTATGGTTACATCATCTTCAACACTTGCAGCATATGGAGCGATAGGCGCAGGAATTCCTCCATATGAGATTAAGAGAATCGTTACTGTAGTTAAGGCTTATTCAAGTGCTGTCGGAGCAGGTGAATTTGTAAGTGAGATTCTTGATGAGGAAGAGGCAGATAAGCTTCGTAAACACGGCGGAGACGGCGGAGAGTACGGAGCAACAACAGGACGTCCACGTCGTATGGGATGGTTTGATGCTGTTGCTACACGTTACGGCTGTGAGATACAGGGTGCAACAGAAGTTGTTCTCACTGTACTTGACTGTCTTGGATATCTTAAAGAGATTCCGGTATGTGTAGGTTATGAGATTGACGGAGAAGTTGTAAAAGATTTCCCTGTTACAACAAAACTTGCAAAAGCAAAGCCTGTATATAAAGTTCTTCCAGGATGGAATTGCGATATAGGCGGCATAAAGGAATATGACAAACTTCCTAAAGAGTGCAGAGATTATATTGAATTTATCGAAAAAGAAATAGGTGTTCCAATTAAGATGGTATCAAACGGACCAAAGAGACATGATATCATTCACAGGAAATAATCTCAAAGTAAATATGATGCAATGGAGCAATCCGTGGCATTAGTATAAATATATACGGGTTAGTTGATTTTCGAGTACATTAAGATGTTTTTGAAAAACGATTAGCCCGTATAGCTTTAAATGGAAAGGAAACAATGAACTACGGTAAAAAAGAAATTGACAGAAAAATTAAAACTTTAAATTCGTCCAAAAGAAAAGTTTTAAATAAGATAAAGCTTAATTTAAAAATTATTGTTGTTATTGTTATTCTTACGTCTGTGCTGTGTACGGCATTCAGCGTAGTGGGCGTTGTGAGGGGACTTGCAGACAGTGCACCAAAAATAAGTGAGGAGAGCATGATTCCGGACGGGTATCCGTCTACGGTGTATGATTCAAACGGAAACAAAATCCAGACACTTATGGGTTCAAATGCGAATCGTGTGTACAAAAAGATTGAAGATATTCCGATATGTGTGCAAAATGCATTTATTGCAATAGAAGATGCGAGGTTTTATAAGCATAGCGGAGTTGACCTTCAGGGAATTATAAGAGCATTGTATTCTTCTTTGTCTGATGAGAAAATGACGCAGGGAGCAAGTACGATTACCCAGCAGTTATTGAAAAACCAGATTTTCGGTGGCGGAAATGAAAAAACTTTTTTCGGCAAATTATCAAGGAAGATACAGGAACAGTGTCTTGCTATCAGACTTGAAAATAATATAGGCAAAAAAAAGATTCTTGAATATTATCTTAATACAATAAATTTAGGACAGAATACGATGGGAGTGGAGACTGCCAGCAGAAGATATTTTAACAAATCAGTATCAAAACTGAATGTATCTGAAGCTGCGGTTTTGGCAGGAATTACGCAAAATCCGACGGAGTATAATCCTATTACAAACCAGCAGAACAATGAGGCAAAAAGAAAAATTGTGTTGAAAAACATGCTCGACCAGAAATATATAACAGAGGATGAGTATGAGGATGCGCTTGGTGATGATGTATACAGTAGAATCAAAAGTGTAAATGAGCAGAAGATTTCAGGCAAAAGCATGATTAATTCTTACTATGTCGATGCTGTTATAGATAACGTAATAAGTGATCTGAAACAGAAACTCGGCTACACGGAAACACAGGCATACAATGCGATATACAGAAAGGGACTCAAGATATATACATGTCAGGACGGAGCACTTCAGAAGATATGTGATGATGTAATAAATGATGATAAATATTATCCTAAGGGAACAAAGTCGTATCTTTCTTATGAGCTCAATGTGGTAAAAGCTGACAAAGACGTGGTTCAGTATACGGAGAGAGATTTAAAATCATTTTTAATCGATTCACATATAAAAGATTCTAGCCTTTATTTTAAAAGCAAAAAGACTGCAAAAAAATATATAAAAAGATTTAAAAAGAAAATGCTTGGAAAAGGTGACAGGATTTCAAGTGAAATAATGAACTTTATAAAACAGCCTCAGGCATCGTTTGTTCTTATGGAGCAGGATACAGGAAAAGTAAGAGCGATAGTAGGAGGACGAGGTGAAAAGAAGGCAAACAGGACTCTTAACAGAGCAACGTACTCAAAGAGACAGCCGGGTTCAACCTTTAAAGTTTTATCCACATATCTTCCGGCACTTGATACATGTGGAATGACACTGGCGGATGTTATGGACGATGCACCTTTCAGATATCCGGGAACAAACAAAAAGGTTAAGGATTGGGATTCATCGGGTTATAAAGGACTTACCTCGCTTAGACAGGGTATAGTCGATTCGGTAAATGTAGTTACAGTAAAGACATTTCAGAAAGTAACGCCGCAGACCGGTTTTGATTATCTCTTAAATCTTGGCTTTACAACACTCGTTGACAGGAGAGAAAGCACCGATGGCAGAATATATACGGATATCCAGCTGCCTACGGCACTTGGCGGACTGACAGACGGAGTGACTAACAGTGAACTTACAGCGGCATATGCAGCTATAGCAAACGGAGGAAAATATATAAAACCGGTTTACTATACGAAAATTGTTGACAGTAAAGGAAAAGTTTTACTGAAAAATAATTCTTACGGAAAAAGGATTATGAAAGAAAGTACGGCATGGCTTCTTACAGATGCCATGAAAGAAGTTATAAGCGACGGAACAGGAAAAGCGGCGGCATTTAAGCATATAAAAATGTCTCAGGCAGGAAAGACAGGAACGACATCCGACAATACGGATTTTTGGTTTGAAGGATACACTCCTTATTATACCGCAGGAATATGGATGGGATATGATTCAATGTTTAACCAGAGCCAGGGAAGTGCGCATAAACAGATGTGGTCAGCTATAATGGAGAAAGTTCACAAGTACAAAAAATTGAAAGATAAGAGTTTTAAGATGCCGATAGATATAGTAGCGAGAAATATATGTAAAAAGTGCGGAAAACTTGCAATAACGGGACTATGTGACAAAGCACTTGACGGCAATGATATAAAGCTTGAATATTTTGCTAAGGGAACGCAGCCAAAAGAAAGTTGTGACTGCCATGTAAAATACTCATTTTCAGGGACAACAGGAAAGCTGTTGAGCAGCACCTCTGACAGTGCAAATGTGAAAATTTATCTTAAAAAAGATGAATCATCATATACTGAGGCAACAAAAGATACACCGTATATAATCCCTAACATGCTGAAATAAAATCTACATGTCCCTGCATCCAGATAATGCCCTTGAAGCGACGGCCTATCATAGGTTCTCCTTCAAGGTCTTTTCTGTTTATGGCAATATTTAATACAACATCATTGCAGTTTATAAGCAGTTGGAATACATCTTCATTTGTGTATGGATTGGTTGTAAGTGACCAGTTTAAAATAGTGCCGATAATCATGTAATTGTCAGATTCTGAGCCGTATGGAATAAAGCTTGATTCGACAATCGAGTATAAATCTTCAGTCATAATTCTCTTGCCAAGTCTTCCGGACAAATCTATCTCGTCAAGTGTAAGACTGTCAATGGCATCCTGGTCGCCCTCTTTTGCCTGTAATAATAACTGGCGTTTCATGCGTGTCTCACGATTGCTTCTATTGATGCTTTCAGCTGTTTTTTGTATTCCGAGAAGAATGCGGCCTTCAAGAGAAAGTCCTGAAAGTGCAAGGTTGGCACGATGAGGTGTGTTGTCCGTAAATTTAAGTTTCATATAATCTATAGAATTCTGAAGATAAAAAATAACGGAAACAGCCATGCGTATATCGTCACACATACCGGTATAAGCATTTGTGTCTACACGTTTATTTATGGTGACATCAGTGCGCATTGTGATGAGAGAGCTGCTGCAATACGGAAAATAATGGTCAACGTGAAAAAAGCCGAGTTTGTCATATTCTCCGCGGATGGTTAAACCTGTATTATGTGCAAATTCATGACTGAGCTCAGTCATTTTTCTGCCATCTCCGGATAAAATCTGTTTGCTTACGGACGGTTTATCCATAGAAATACCAATGAGTTTATCCATATCCTGTTTTGATGAAATATTGCTGAAACCGACAGCTCTTAAAAATCTATGCATAAATTTTTACCTCATTTATTTAGTGTAATCCTATAATACTACATGACCGGTGAAGCTACAAGTAACATTGTTTCAATTTGCCTAATTTCTTGTAAAAAAATGTGATTTAGGATATAATCTATAATATGTGCGCTTACAAATAAAAATTAAAATGTTTCAGCACGTGGAAACGAGGATAAAGAGATATGTAATATTTACCCGGAGGTTAATATGAGTAAAATTGCGATTATAACAGATAGTAACAGTGGTATAAATTTTGAGGCTGGAAAAGAAATCGGAGTTAGGGTTTTACCTATGCCATTTCTTATTGACGGAAAGACATATTATGAGGAGATAAGTCTTTCACAGACTGAGTTTTTTGAAAAACTTGAGAGTGATGTTGATATATCTACATCACAGCCTTCGCCTGAGAGCGTTATGAAAATATGGGATGATGCACTTGAAGAAGCGGATGAGGTTGTATATATACCTATGTCCAGCGGACTTTCAAGTTCATGTCATACTGCGCTTATGCTAGCGGACGACTATGAAGGAAAAGTTCAGGTAGTAGACAATCAGAGAATATCAGTTACACAGCGTCAGTCGGTTCTTGATGCTTTGGAACTTGCAAAAAGAGGACTTACGGCAGCACAGATAAAAGAGGAACTTGAGAGAGCGAAGTTTGAGTCAAGCATATATATTATGCTTGATACGCTTAAATATTTAAAGAAAGGCGGAAGAATCACTCCCGCAGCTGCAGCACTTGGTTCGGCACTCAGATTAAAACCTGTACTTACGATTCAGGGAGAAAAGCTTGACGCATTTGCTATTGCAAAGACGAAAAAACAGGGTGTCAAAAAAATGCTTTCTGCAATTGAAGATGACATAAATAGCAGATTTGGAGGTGTGGACCATATGGAAAACATACATATGGAGATTGCACATACAAAAAATCCAGAGGCGGCAGAAGAGTTAAGACAGCAGATAATTGAAAAATTTGGGGTTAAGCAGGTAGACCTTTATCCGCTTTCACTCAGCATTGCGTGTCATATAGGACCGGGTTCATTGGCAGTTGCATGTTCAAAAGTTATTTGAATTTGAAATAGGGCTACTGCAATCCCACT
>FR887273.1:0-534 GCA_000436755.1 Clostridium sp. CAG:253
ATTTTGATTAGGTATCTCTTCTGGAAACCACGAGAATCCTTCCGTGCGATACATATTATCAATACTATAGGCTCCACCAAATGTAAAGAAACGTGTCCCATCTATCTCAAAAACCTGTCCTCTCATCAAATGGATTATTTCATTCTCAATAAAGTGGACTTTACCGCCATTCCATATGTCAACATCATATGCATTGAGTTGTTTAAAATTTTCATGATTCCCATCCACAAATAATGTAGTAACAGGAAGACTTCTAAATACACTCCTGGTTTCAGCCTCTTCTGATATTGAAAAACCACATACACCTATGTCATCGCATACCACAAGATAGTCTTCCGATGTATATTCATCTTCATGCTCATCAAAGAATTTAACAATCTTGCCTATATCAATAATTCCGTGCGTATCTCCAGATATAATAAAGTTCATAATTTTCCTCCTTCCTTTTCATTGGGTGTTGAATAACACTCTGCCAAATCGAAAACCTACACTATCATATGATCCTTTATCAAAGCTTTCATATACTTTATGGCG
>FR887273.1:545-1342 GCA_000436755.1 Clostridium sp. CAG:253
ATATACTTTATGGCGGCTCTTCTGTCGCCTCTTCCCTCCCGAAGCATAACAGGAATCACATATTTTTGAAGCTGCGGTAAAAGCTGATATGTAAAGCCTGGATTATCCATATTGTATGTAAATATAAAAAGACACTCATTCCTGTATTTTTTCACCAGCTTTTCTATATACTTGCATGTCATATGATAATCCACCGGATCGCAACCAAGCTTTTCCGATAAATCAAATATAATTATACCACCATAATTATTCTCTATTATCTCTTCCAAATAATTATTTGTTTTATATAAGTTTTGTTCAAATACACTTTCTAATATTTTGTTGATATAGGTATACGCAATTTCCAGAGTCTCTCGTTTTTCATCCAAGAAAAAAACTGCTAAAATTTTATCATCTGTTTCCCGCCTATAAGCTAAAACTCCAATGTCATTTTTTTAATTGCGGTACATATAGCTGTTAACTGCACAAATTACATTTCCATCCCACCTATACTCTCTAAGATACTCCTTGTCTTGTAATAATTTCTTTATCTTTTCTTCTTTCCCACTAACTGTAAATTTATAGTATCTCATTATCGTCTCCTAACTGCTCGAACACAACATTTTTTATTCGCCTCTGTCATAAATCCTTCATAAAGCCATTAAGCCTTCAAATATGTCCTCCCTTCATCTCTATCCTATCAGAACATTGCAAATTATCATATACTCAATTATGAGTATATGATAATTCACTTTTTCTTTACTTTAAAGCATTATTGTGATATGCTTTTCAAAAAGGAGATGTAAGAGAATATGCGA
>FR887274.1 GCA_000436755.1 Clostridium sp. CAG:253
TCCATATTTAATGTTTTTCCAAAACGGCGCGGACGGGTGATAAGTGTCACAATATCTCCCATATCCCACCAATCTTTTATAAATCTTGTTTTATCTATATAAAATCTATTGTCGGATCGTATTGCTTCAAAACTTTGATTTCCCACACTGATAACTCTTTTCATAATCTCCCTCCAACACAACTCTAACACATTTTTACTTACGAATCCATTCTAATGTGATTATGATAACATTCCCACTAAACAAAGTAAAGACAATCATCACCAAAAGGCAATCATCACACCTATAACCGTAACTATATCACCTGCTTTAACACAGCCAAGCCACTTATCTAACAATACTGGTTATAAATATACTTTTATTTGTCTAAAGATACACTTTCACAAACACTCAGGGAGGTTTTAACATGGAAAAGGGTAGTATTGGCAGCGCTATTAAAAATGCACGTTTAAAATCAGACATAACCCAGGAAACTCTGGCTGAAAAAATCGGTATTTCCGTCACACATCTTAAACATATAGAGTCTGAACATCGCATGCCCTCTGTTCCATTACTCATAAAGATAATGACGGTTCTCGGAATGTCTTTTGACAATGTTGTTTTCGACACTTCCGAAGACTCGAAACTTCTTCTGAGCACTATCAATCTTTTAAAACAATGCTCTAAAAGAGATTTAAATATCATCAATGACATGCTGCATGCCATGCGTAAATATGAATAATATCCACGAATAAATATTGGTAAATATATTTTCACGAATAAATCTCTTCATATTTACGCCTATTTTTATTGTTTCTGATTTCTTACCCTTGCTAACAAATCATAATTATAATATTCAATATCATTCAGATATTTTTTACATTACTATCAAACTTTTTAGAGTCATATAATGGTGTGTACCAGTCTTTATTTTCAAAGTATTCTTTCAATTCAGGATATTTTGTATTACTTTTATGATCAAGAAATCTCCTTCCCTTTCTGGCGCATATCTTATTGATTGCAAACTGAATCGTTTTCAGATTTAGTTTTTCCACATCACTCTTTTTCAATTTCTCTACATCTGAATATGGCAATATATAAGAATCACTGTCATCCCATCTGGCATCTATTGCTTCCTGCGATATGTCATCGTCAGCTCTAAAATAATTCCAGTCTTCACCATCACAATACTGCCACAATACCTGCTCATAGCTAAGATTTTCATAATTATCATAATGTGCTTTTTTTGCCATGTTTATATAAGCTGAAGAATCAAGTGTTTTTGTATTTTTTTTAAATATCTGTTATACGCGGCAAGTACAGCAATTATTACCAGAAAACATACCGTAATCACTTTTGCGGCAAGCCATAAATTGTACTTTCTATTTGTCTCTACTGTATTTGATTGATACTTTGCATAACCCTGAGTTACATTTTCAACTTTCCAGCCACATTCACTACAAAAGTGCTGTCCGGCATTTAATGATTTTCCACATTTAGGACAAAATTTAATTTCATCTTCTTCCATATACTTCCCCTTTTTGATGTTTTTTCTTATTGCTTATCTTCTGAAAAATAATAATTTAAGTACTGCAACCGGAATAAGTATCCAGCCAAACATAAAACCTACTACTAATTTCTTTGTCATAATACTTTGCATTGTAAACAATATTGTTTGAGTTACTAAGTCTAATTTTTGTATTTGTTCCCGTGAGAGTAATCGCTCTCTTAAATCTTCGTCATACAAGTGAACTACCCATTGTCTTAAGCCA
>FR887275.1:0-4354 GCA_000436755.1 Clostridium sp. CAG:253
CGCTTCTACGATTCTTCCGACAAGACCGTCTCCTGCCATTACATTCATATTCTTTGCAAGACCGTCGCTTGTCCCTTTATCAATAATAAATTCATTATACCAGTTATCAGGTTCACCGCTAATTACTCTTGCCGCAACTTTTGGATAATTCGCATACTGCTCATCGAGGTCATACAGTTTTCTGAAATTTTCAAGTTCATACTTGTCCTGCTGTAAAAGTTTATTCTCCGCATTTGTCTCATCAAGCTTTTGTTTAAGCGATTTGTTTTCATCGGTAAGCTTTTTAACACTGTTTATATAATCAATCTTGTCTGATATTTTTACTCCGATTGTATTTATTCCTTTTTGCATAGGTGTCACAACATCACCTACTATAGAACGAACAGGTCCCATCTTATCCTGAAATTTAAAAGAAACAACTATCAGAATGGCACAGATCACAGAAATGGCAATCAGAATATATTTCGGATCTATAATCATTTTAGTCTTTTTGCGCATTGCTATATTCCTTCCTTTTATTTAAGTTCAATTGCATATTTTGCAGCAAGTTTCGGATGTTCTGCCAAATACCCAAGCCCCGTCACAACTGTTTTTTGGGCATTTCTTGTAGTGTTGACTTTAAGAAATGTCTCATTTGCGATAAGCTGGTCAAGTCCGCTTATCCATGATGAACCTCCCGTGAGATAAACTCCGTTATGTACAATATCATGAGAAATCTCATGGGGTGTTCTCTCAAGTATGGTTTTAACAGATACAGCGATTTCGTAAAAGACATCATTTACCAGCGGAAAAATTTCCGCAGCATTTATATTGAGTTTTCCTGGAAGTCCTTTTACAACATCTCTTCCCATAACTTCTATTTCCCCATCGGTTGGAAAAGCCGATACAAGTTTTTTCTTTATCTGCTCGGCAGTCTTAAGACCAATAACAAAATTATACTGTTTTCTTATATAGTTTTTAATCTGGTCATCAAAATATTTCCCGCCATATGGCAAAAGTCTTGATACAACAATACCGCCAAGGCTTAATACACTTATCTCTGTCGTGTCGGCACCAATGTTTACAATGAGAATACCGTTAGCCTTTTCAACATCAAGTCCGAGTCCATACGCATCTGCAATCGGCTTGTCTATAAGACATACCTTTTTAGGTTTTGAATCACTCTCAGAAACAATTCTTGAATATGCATGCTTTTCGACTTCGGTTATGTCTGCCGGAACAGCTATATAAAACTGAAATCCTTTCATTCTCCTGCTTCGTGCTATTTTGGAACCCATGAAACTCCACAATGCTATCATATCGTCAATTTTTGATACAACGCCATGGCTTAATGGGAATGAAACATTTATACTGGGCGGAACCTTTTCAAACATTTCAAACGCTTCCTCACCTATCGCAACAGGACGTCTTTCTTTTCCGACGGTAGACACCACATTTTTTTCAAGAAGAATTATTCCCTGTCCCTTTTTATATATCTTGATGGTATCTGTACCAAAATCTATACCATAGGTCTTTTGTGCCATTACAAAATCTCCTTTTTATATACGGTATATACCTAAAATGCATATCCGCTTTCTTTTAAACTTATATACCTGTTATCACCAAGTATTATATGGTCAAGGAGTTCTATTCCGATTAGTTTTCCTGCCTCTATAAGACGTTTTGTTATCAGTATATCTTCCTTGCTCGGCATCGGATTGCCCGATGGATGATTATGCATAACTATAATCGACACAGCCTTGTTTTTCAATGCATTATAAAAGATTTCCCTCGGTGATGCCATAGCCGAATTGAAAGAACCGTTCGACAGTACAACATCTTTTATCAATACATTTCTACCATTTAGCAGAAGAACCCTCACCTGCTCTGTCTCCTCAAACCGCATTTCATGCATAAAACGGAGTGCGATTTTTTCAGGATTGTCGCACACAAATAATTCGTCGCTGTATGAAGCTGACATCATGCGCTTAGTAATCTCCGTAAGACATAAAAGCTGTATCGCTTTGACTTTACCAATACCGTCAATATCCATAAGCTGTACGGCAGACATCTGGAATAATCCACTGATTTTTCCTCCGGGAATTCTGCTTAACACCTTAGAAGCAAGCTGAATTGAATTTTCTTTTTTCGTGCCTGCTTTTATGATGACAGCCATAAGTTCTGCATCAGATAAGCTTGATGCACCATATTTAAGGCATTTCTCATATGGTCTCTCTGATATTGGAAGCTGTTTTACATTTATTTTTGCCATATTTTTCTCCTTTATCAAAAGGAAAATGACATTTATATCACATATCCTCAATGTTATCACAAAAAAAAATCTTTGTATAGCATTCATATATGAAAAATATGTGTATTTTTCTTTTTTATATACCAAAAAACACCATTCTTCAACAAAAAACGGCATTTTTTAATTTTTTATTACAATTGGCTTATTATGCCCTCATTTTTCATATATTGAAGTGACATTGTGATTCCGAAACGTGCATGATACCATGTAAGTCCACCCTGAAAATATACTGCATACGGTGGTTCTATAGGTCCGTCTGCACTAAGTTCTATAGATGAACCCTGTATAAACGCACCTGCTGCCATAATTACATCGCTGTGATACCCAGGCATTGCGTAAGGTTCCGGGGCAACATGGCTGTCAACCGGCGAGCCAGCCTGTATTCCTTTGCAGAATGCAATAACTGCCTCAGGTGAACCGAGTGTAACCGCCTGTATAATGTCATGTCTTGACTCCGTGCTGTCAGGCACAACCTTATATCCAAGCTTCTCATACACATTAGCGGCAAATATCGCACCTTTTAAAGCTCCCGCCGTAACTGTAGGTGCAAGGAAAAATCCCTGATAAAATGCTCTATTTACCCCGAGAGTTGCACCGACTTCCTTTCCAAGTCCCGGTGCGGTAAGTCTGTACGCACAAAGGTCTATAAGCTCTTTCTTTCCTACGATATAACCGCCTATCGGCGCAAGTCCGCCACCCGGATTTTTTATAAGAGAGCCCACGCACATGTCTGCCCCGACATCAGTCGGTTCTATAGTCTCGACAAACTCACCGTAACAATTATCAACCATGCATATTACTTCAGGCTTTATCGATTTGATAAATTTTATAAGCTCACCTATTCTCTCAACCGAAAGTGTAGGTCTTGTCGCATAGCCTTTTGAACGCTGGATAGTTACAAGTTTTGTTTTTTCGTTTATTGCTTTTTTGATTGCATCAAAATCAAATGAACCGTCCTCAAGCAAATCAACCTGTCTGTAGCTTATTCCAAATTCTTTTAAAGACCCCGGCGGATTATCATCACCTTTAATTCCTATAACTCCCTCGAGAGTATCATATGGTTTGCCGACAGGTGTCAAAAGTTCATCTCCCGGTCTCAAAACTGCCGACAATGCCGTTGTGAGTGCATGTGTACCACATGTGAGCTGTGGACGCACAAGTGCCGATTCCGCATGGAAAACGTCTGCATATACCGCTTCGAGTGTCTCTCTTCCAAGGTCATCATATCCATAACCTGTAGAAGACTCAAAACATCCGGCACTTACCCTCTGTTTCTGCATGGCACGAAGAACTTTTATTTGATTTATCTGTGCCACTTCATCTATTTTTTCAAATCTTTCTTTCAAACTGTCTGCTATACTTTCGCAGAAATCATAAACATCCTCACTTATTCCTGCTGCCATATACTGTTCTTTTAATAAATCACTCATGCTTTTATCCTCCATCACTCAATCTTTATGCTTTTCAGATCTGAACAACAATATTCCAACAATTCATTTTCATCCTTAAATTTATCTTTATCAATCCATGTAACAGTTTTTTCTCTGTTAAACCATGTAAACTGCCTTTTTGCAAAATGCCTTGTATCAAGCTTTATCTTATCATATGCCTCATCTATACTGCATCTTCCCTCAAGTGCGTCAATAATCTGCCTGTAACCTATTCCCTGCATTGACACCATATCCTTAGTACAGCCCATGTCCATAAGCCTTTTTACTTCCTCAGTAAGTCCTTTTTCCCTCATAATATCCACACGCTTATTTATGCGCTCATACAATATTTCTCTGGGAAGTCTTAAAACATAATATCTGAAATTAAACGGTGATTCGTTCTGCTGCTGCTCGTCATTATGCTCTGATATTTTTTCACCCGTCTGCTCAAAATATTCCAATGCCCTTATAACCCTCTTTACGTTATTCGGATGAATATGTGCAGCCGATTTTTCATCAACTTCTTTCAATCTGTCATGTAAAGCTATATTTCCATTTTCATCGGCAAATCTCTGCAATTCTTTTCTATATGAATCGTCTGCATCAGTTTTTGTGAAATCTATATCATATAAAA
>FR887275.1:4400-6914 GCA_000436755.1 Clostridium sp. CAG:253
TGTATATAAAAGCCTGTCCCACCGACAATTATCGGTATTTTTCCTTTACTGTATATCTCTTCTATATATTTATCACATTTCTGTTTAAAAACAGTCACGTTAAATTCTTCATCAGGTTCTAACTCATCTATAAGATAATGCTTTACTCCCTGCATTTCTTCAGGCATTATCTTTGCCGTGCCTATATCCATATGTTTATATACCTGCATTGAATCGGCTGATATTATCTCTCCTCCGATTTTTTTTGCAAGCAAAATTGAAAGTTCTGTTTTTCCAACTGCCGTTGGCCCTGTAATTATTATAAGAGGTTTCTTTTCCATCATTTTCTCCCTCATATCCGTATGTACTCTCGGTATCTTCTCAAAACGAGTCATTTCGGCTGGATTTCCGATATACTGTTCCCTAAACAATTCGTTTAAATTTCTTTTCTATCTCATATTTGCTCATGCGTATCATTGTTGGTCTTCCATGCGGACAATTGTATGGATTTTCAAGCGACATAAGTTCTTTTAAAAGCTCATGAGCCTGCTCGAGAGGCAGTTCATTATTTCCCTTGACCGCTGCCTTGCATGACATTGTTGCAACCCTCTCAAGAAGCACATCCTTAGAGAGATTGGTTTTCCCGTTGACAAAGTCATCTATAATCTCCATCAGAAGGTCTGTCGTAGCTATATCCGGAAGCTGCGCTGGAATTCCTGTCACTATATATTCCCTGCCTCCAAATGCCTCTATCGTATATCCAAGTTCCTTAAAAATTTCAATATTATCATCGACAACCTGCTGTTCAACCATTGAAAGACTTAAAACTATCGGCGGATTTACCATCTGCACCATCACTTTATTTTCTGAAATCTGCTTCATAAATCTTTCGTATAATACTTTTTCATGTGCAGCATGCTGGTCAACCATATACATATTGTCCTCATATTGTAATATCCAATATGTTGAAAATACCTGTCCGACAATTCTTATATCCTTTGTCTTGTCTTCCTGTAAAACTCCCGTCTCAAAAAGTGTCTCCTGTTTTATGTTGTAAGGAGCTTTTTCATGTAATATTTCAATATTTTTTTCTGCTGCAATAACACCTGACTGTCCGGATTCAGCAAGACCGTCATCCTGCTTTTCCTTTTTTTTCATAAGTTCAGCAAACATCTGCTTCTTCTGGTATGCATCAGGTCTGTGAAGTTCCACTTTTCCTATTCTCGAAAGTGTTTCACCAGCATCAATCACCTTTTTTTCAACAATTGCAATTTTCTCAGCTTCTTCACTGCTATTCTCGTTTTTATTGCTGTTATTTTTTTTATTGTTTTCATTATTACCAGTAATACCGGCGTTTTTATTACTTTCATTATTGCCAGTAACACCAGCGTTTTTATTACTTTTATTATCGCCGGGAATACCGGCACTTTTATTGATGTCAGTATCTTTAACATTTTTATTTTCTTCAAATGTCACTTCCGGAATAAATTCCCTGTGCGTAAGTCTCGCTGTTATGCAGTCATAGATGGTCTTATATAATTCCCTCTCATTTGTAAAACGAATTTCCATCTTCTGCGGATGAACATTTACGTCAATAAACTCAGGTTTAATTTGAAAATGAAGTACCGTAAAAGGGTATCTGTGCTGCATTGTATACGGTTTATACGCTTCTTCAATCGCTTTATTTATTATATTGCTTTTTATATATCTGCCATTTATAAAATAATTTATATATGCCCTGTTTCCCCTTGATACAACCGGTTTTCCGATAAATCCCCCAATGCTGCATACTTCATCTGACAAGTCAACTGTAAGAACATTTGAAGTTATATCTCTGCCGTAAATCTGATAAATCGTATCCTTCAGGTTTCCATTTCCCGAAGTGTGAAGTTTTGTCTGACCCTGGGCAATAAATCTGAAAGAAATTTCAGGATGAGAAAGAGCAAGACGTTCAATTACACCACCTATATAGCCTGCCTCAGTCTGATGTGATTTTAAAAATTTGAGTCTTGCAGGTGTATTGTAAAACAGATTTCTGACTATGATAGTAGTTCCATCCGGACACCCTATAGTCTCAAGTTCTTTTCTCTCACCGCCATCAATCTGGTATCTGTATCCCACATCTTCACTCTTAACTTTTGTAATCATCTCAAGATGTGAAACCGCCGCCACACTCGCTAGTGCTTCACCCCTGAAACCGAGTGTCGAAACTTCGAGAAGGTCTGCGGCACCTTTTATCTTACTCGTCGCATGTGGAGTAAACGCAAGCTCAATATCACTCTTTTCAATACCTGAGCCATTATCCGTAATACGGATAAAATTCTTGCCGCCGTCCTTAATCTCAACAGTTACCATATTTGCACCCGCATCAATTGAATTTTCAACAAGTTCCTTGACAACAGCCATAGGTCTTTCAATAACCTCTCCTGCTGCAATTTTGTTAATTGTGTCCTGGTCAAGCAATATAATAGACATAATCCACGCCTCCTTTCTCTTTCTGAATATTCTATTAGGCGTTTGCGAAACGCCACACGC
>FR887276.1 GCA_000436755.1 Clostridium sp. CAG:253
GTGGGATTGCGGTAGCCCTATTTCAAGTCTCCCTGCCGAATTCAAATAAACAGAAATAACCATCACAATATACGAAAAAACAGAGCAGAACATCGTATAATACACATCAAAATAAAGACAGCTTGCAACAGGTACAAGTACAAATGTAATGTATATTCCAATATCATTGAAACAGCCAAACATTCCTATCAAAACCGACATTGCAACAGACATATAATACTTCAAAAATTTATCAGGAACTTTAAAAAAGCATAAAATTAACGGTGATATCAATGTCGGAATTCCAATTACTGAAATTGCAAACATCAACTCTTCACTAAAATTAAACACAGCAAAAAAGTCAAGTAATAAAAGACATATTAAAAATGTCGTACAAATTGCCATTGTAACCGCAATCTGCCTGTTAAGATTATGTGTATTGTCAATCATACGATAACTTTCCTCCTTTGTAAAAAGCGAAATGTCATTGATACATTACACTATAGATATTTTCCCTTCAATAATACTGTTCCAATTAAAAATCCCAAACACAAACCCAAAGCAACAGTTCCGGCAAAAAGCAGACCTATTTCCAGCACATTGTTCGTGCGGATATTTAAAATAATTTCGCAGACAGCATACACTGATAAACCTGCTGCTATTCCGACAAATCCTTTTCTTTTGTCACTAATTTTCATACTGATAATAACCGCAATTACAAAGCCTATAATCATAAAAATAATACTATCACTTGAAAATAATTCACTTAAAACAGGTAAAAATTTCATATCCACTCCTCCCATCTTTAAAATTTTCTCATTTTTTCTAAATAACATCATTATTTTTTCCTTATTATACATTATTTTGTACGAAATAATCAATAAGGGGAGTGGGAGGAATAAATTTTGCTTCACATGTTTTAACGCAGAAATTAATATAAAATTCGTACAAAACAAAAAAGCCACAAAACACACGACTTTATCGTTATATTTTATGGCTTTTTATTTCCTAAAACATCGAAAATCATATCACAACACTCTCATTATTTCTAACCGCATGATTTACAATCACCTCAACTTTTCCCGCATTGTCATCAACAAGATATATCTTATGTAAAAACACATTTACATGTTCACCCTCTGAAACCATTTCCTGACCTATCTGTCTGTTTGCTATTAAAATTTCATCATGAACTCTTATTTTAAGTTCAAGTCCGTTCCCTCTGAATGAAACTCTTTCTACTACTCCCTCCTCTTTCGTAACAGGATAAGGATTAAATTCATTTTTCTTTCTGACTGTAATAAACTCAGGTCTTATGACCGCTGTCTTTCCATCTGAAACATTATGAAAACCATTAAATGAAGCATAGTCATTGATTATAACGGGTTCTCCTAAAAACTGTGCCATAAACGGTGTCTGCGGATTGCTATAAACCTCTACCGGTGTTCCAATCTGTTCAATTCTCCCCTTATTTGTCACAATAATCTGGTCTGCAACCTCTATTGCTTCATCCTGGTCATGCGTAACAAAAATACTCGTTATCCCTACTCTGTTTATAAGTTCCCTGAGCCATGACCTCAATTCTTTTCGGACTTTTGCATCAATTGCGGCAAACGGTTCATCAAGCAGAAGAAGATGCGGCTGCGTTGCCAAAGCTCTCGCAAATGCAACCCTCTGCCGCTGTCCTCCTGAAAGCTGTTTTGGGTATCTTTTCTCAAGCCCCTTTAGCCCCACAAGTTCAATAAGTTCCTCAACACGATTTTTTATTTCCGCCTTGCTTTTTTTCTGAATTTTCAGTCCGAATGCTATATTATCATATACAGTCTTATATCTGAACAGCGCATAATTTTGAAATACAAAACCTATCTCTCTCTTACTTGCCGGAATATTATTTACCTGTTTTCCGTCAATATAAATTTCACCTGAATCCGCATTTTCAAGACCCGCTAAAATCCTAAGTATTGTTGTCTTTCCGCTTCCGCTTGGTCCCAAAAGACCGATAAGTTTTCCCTTTTCAACAGAAAAACTGACATCATCAGATGCTTTGAAATCATTAAAAACCTTATTTATATGTTTAAGTTCCACATAAGCTGTTTTATTCTGTTCCATACTCATTTCCTCACTTTAAATTATAAATCTATTCCTATATCATGATTTATTTCACTCTGATACCACGCTCAAAAATATTTTTTAAGACTAATATAACAAGTGCCATTACAACCAAAATAGCCGACATTGCAAATGCTCCCGTAAAGTCAAATGCCTGATACAAAAGTTCTATGTACAACGGCATTGTATTTGTAATACCCCTCAAATGTCCTGATAATACAGAAACTGCACCAAATTCTCCCATTGCCCTTGCCGAACACAAAACTACTCCGTAAAGAAATGCCCATTTAATATGAGGAAATGTAATCTGTGTAAAAATCTGAAAGCCATTTGCTCCCATAAGTGCAGCGGCTTCTTCCTCATCACTTCCCTTAACCGTAAGAACAGGTATTATCTCTCTTGATATAAACGGAAATGTCACAAATATTGTCGCAAGAACTATTCCCGGAACAGCAAATATTATCTGAATTCCCCACTTTTCAAGGAAAGGATAAATTGCACTCTGACGGCCGAAAGTCAATACAAATATCAAACCTGCAATAATAGGTGAAATAGTAAGCGGTAAATCTATCAAAGTTGATATAATCTTTTTTCCCCGAAACTTAAATCTTGTAATAAGCCATGCGGCAAAAATTCCAAACACCGAATTTATAATTACTGTAATAACAGTAACCTTTACAGTCAAAAGAATTGATTTAACGGCATATTCATCCGTAACCGATGAAACAAAAACTCTCCATCCCTCCCTCAATGCCGTGTAGATAACGTACACCAGCGGAAGTACAAGCATTATAAGCAGAAATATTACACTTACACCAATAAGAAGCCATTTTACAAAACCTTTATTATTTCTAATTTCCATATCCTGCACCCCCTAATCAATTCCACTTACAATTTTTGACGTATGACTTTGAATCAATGCATTTATAAAAAGAATTACAAATGATATAAGAAGCATAACAAGCGCAATAGATGTAGCACTTGCATAATCAAATTCCTGCAATTTAGCCATTATCATAAGCGGTGCAATTTCTGTTTTATACGGAGTATTTCCTGCAATAAATACAACACTCCCGTATTCACCTATACACCTCGCAAAAGCCATGGTAAAACCGGCTATAAGTGCCGGACGGATTTCAGGAAATATTACACTGAAAAATATACGGGTACGGGAAGCACCAAACATTGCTGCTGCCTCCTCATACTCTTTTTCAACCTTTTCAAGAACCGGCTGTACACTTCTGACAACAAACGGTATTCCGATAAAAACAAGTGCCACGGTAATTCCAATCCGGGTATATGCAATTTTTATCCCGACATTTGCAAAAATTCTGCCGACCCATCCTTCCGGTATTGTAAGATGCGTAAGTGCAATACCTGCAACGGCAGTAGGCAATGCAAACGGCATCTCTATAATCCCATCCATAATCTTTTTTCCCGGAAAATCATATCTCACAAGTACCCACGCAATAATCATTCCCATAACCGCATTTATAAGCGATGCGATAAGTGCCGTTATGATACTCACCTTATAACTTGCCAGAACTCTCTGTCTTGTCACTGTCACCAAAAAATCATGTGGTGACAGTTTAAACGAAAAGAATACAAGTGAGCACAATGGAATAATAACAATAAGTCCAAGAATTGCCATGACAATTCCGAAAGATAAACTAAATCCGGGAATCACACTTTTTTTATGCTTCATATCAAACTCCATTTCTCATTGTACCAGTACAAAGAACACCAAAATGCCATTTAAAACAGCTTTTTATTTTTCCTCATAAATGGAATCAAACTCTCCACCGTCAGAAAAATGTTTCTTTGTTGCTTCACTCCAGCCGCCAAAATGCTGAATATTAGTAAGGTCAACATCGGTAATTATCCACTTTTTATCCTTAGGAAGTTTGTCAATAGTATTTCCACTTCCTTTATAGCTGTACTCTTTCAAAATCTTTTCATTTGAAGGACGGTAATACCACTGTGCCTCTAACTTCTGAGCCTCATCAGAATACAGATATTTTAAATATTCCTCCGATACTTTCCTCGTTCCTCTCTGGTCAACAACCTTATCCACAACAGCAACTGTAGGCTGGCATAAAATCGAAACCGAAGGAACCACAATCTCATATTCTCCCGGATGTTCATCTAATGAAAGAAATGCTTCATTTTCCCATGCCAGAAGAACATCTCCCTGTTTATTCTCAACAAATGAAGTAGTGGCACCTCTCGCTCCCGAATCAAGAACAAGGACATTCTTATATAACTTTTTCATGCTCTCCTTTATCTCATCCTCGCTCTGTCCCTGCTTCTCAAAATAATACCATGCCGCAAGATAGTTCCATCTTGCACCGCCTGATGTCTTTGGATTAGGTGTTATAACACCAACATCATTTCTAAGCAAATCACTCCAGTCGAGAATTTTTTTAGGATTTCCTTTTCTGACAAGAAATACAATAGAAGATGTATACGGCGAACTGTCACGCTCAAACTCATTCACATAACCATCATCAATAAGTCCCGCATCTTTCACTGCATCAACATCACCTTCAAGTGCAAGCGTTACCACATCTGCCTGAAGCCCGTTTGCAACCTCAAGCGCCTGCTTGCCTGAACCTCCGTGTGACTGAATTATTGAAACATCCTGACCTGATTTTTGTTTCCAATGCTTCTGAAAAATTTTATTATATTCTTCATAAAGTTCTCGTGTCGGATCATAAGAAACATTTGTTATCTCAACCTTTTTATTAGAAGAAGCATCACTCTTTTTACTGTCTGTTCCGGCTTTTGAACCGCAGCCTGTAAGACTCCCCAATGTCAACGCTGTCACTGTAAATAATGTAATAATCTTTTTCACTCTCATAATATCTGCCTCTCTTTCCCCGCCTGTTTTTAATCATGATATACACTTAAAATGTTTTATACCGGAATTTATATCAGAAATTTAATCCAATATAAAATAAATCGTTGAAGCGGTTTGTTTTTTGTTGATGATGAAATAATATTCATAAATCAGATGAAAAACAATTAGAATATTTGAAATCGTTTGCAGAATTAAGATAAAAAACTGAGAACAGATTTTTAGAATCGACTGTTTTCGTCACAACAGTACGCTTAAAATGATTATGAAGAAAGAATGTTATGAAATCGTTCTCAGTTATATAAAATAAGGCTTTGTTGATATTTTATTACGTTTATTTTTGAATAATCTCTGTAAATGTCTTATATATTAGATTTTGTTACAAAAAATCTATCCATGAAATTCACTATATTTTATAGTTATACTTCTCAGGCATGTATTAAGTCAAAATCACTCATCCATGTAAAAACTTATTATCATTCCCCTGTCTCTGTTATAGAAATAAATATTGCCCAAACTATCTTTATATCCACTTAAACAGTTTGAATTTTGGTATAACTCCGGTAATTTACCCTCAGTTATCGTTACACCATCTGTACTATTATTCTTTTTCTTTTTGCTATATGTGACCTCAGTGTTTAAAAAAGTTTTTGCAAAATTAACAACCTTATTCACTTCAGCACGTTTACTTATATTTTGTACCTTTTTCACCTTGCAGTAATTAAGCATATTCGTCAAAACACCGTTTCCGTCAAAATACAAGTCAAGATATATTGTATCATCTATATTTTTGTTAGTTATACTGCATACTATATCCCCACTCTTATATTTTTCTAAATGTATTTGTCCATTGCGCAATATTTCCTGATACACTTCTTTAGGAAAAGTCTGTTCTATTTTTTTCAATATAGGTATTGCCGCTGATTCAACATTTTCAGGAATTGCTTCTATCGGAATGCTGTTTTTTGTGCCAACCTTTATCACATGTTTATTATCTGACACTGATTTACTTTTTTTTACTGCCGACGTGCCTGCAATTTTATTGCTCCGTGTCTCTGTATTATTAACAGCATTTGTCAGACATGAAATCCCGGTAATTATTATCACAACTGCCGCAACAATTCCAACCCATTTTTTTCTTGTAGTAAACTTCATGATATTTTTCACTCTCCTTCTCGTATCCGACTCACCAAAAGCCAGCAATCCTGCACTAAAAGCCTGTGTTTTTGTCGCAAAATCCAATAACAATGTACTGTAATCAGCACGAATATCGTTTGCACTGTGTTTCAAAACATATTCATCACAACTCATTTCCATATCACGAATCATAGCAAAATAAGAAATCCAAACAAGCGGATGAAACCAATAAATTATGCACAACAAATACGCGCAAAGCTTAATAAACTGGTCCTTTCTTTGAATATGGTAATATTCATGCAAAAGAATATACTCCCGTTCTTTCTTTCCTAAATGAAACGGAATATAAATTTTAGCTTTAACAATGCCTAATACAAAAGGTGTACTGATATTATCACATTCGTAAATATTATCCTTCCAACGAATCGCCATAGAAATGTTTTTCTTTATTCTCCAAAACCAAAACATATTCCATGCAATCAAAAAAATACAGCCAAAAAACCAGATATATGAAACTGCTGAAAGCATAAAATCCCGTGTAATAAAATTCTTCCATACTGCCATAGTCTGTTTATTACTAATGTCAGTCATGGCAGAAATATCATAACTTTTGTTACTATTACTAACCTCATTACTTTTCAGATTACTTTTTTTATTATTATTTTGTTCACTTTTTAAACTACTTTTTTCTTCATCATCTTTCTCATTTTTTAAATTACTCTTTTCAACATTGTTATTATTACTTTCAATGCTGCTTTTTTTGTCGGTTCTTATATTACTTTTCCTGTCGCTGTTATTATTCTTAATTTTTTCCGCTTTATTTCCCCAAAAATTTAGATTTGCAGATAAAAAATAATTTTTAGCAGCCATATCTGAAGTATTATTCACCAAATTGTAAATACTAATCGGAGAACTCACCCTAACCGGACATAAAAGATAAATTCCAACAATCATCCACAAAATATAGCTGTATTTTTTCGGTACATTGCGAAAAAATAAACGAACTACAAAAACAATCAAAATTACAACACTTACCCGCAATCCATTGTTAAATAAATATGTAAAAATATTTTGTAACACTATACTCCCCCTCACAAGTATAACGAATAATTAATGATTGATATATTAACCAAAGATTTAATTTTCGTTGTACTCATTTAATTTTATATGATTTCTCTTTAAAATTTTTCTTTTAATTGACTTTTATTTTTCACTGTAAGAATCTATAATTTTTTTTATTTTATCTGCTTCTTTTTTGGAAATTTTCTTTTCTCCGAGAAACGCTGTCAAAAATCCCGGCAATGAGCCTCCAAAAGTCCTTTCAACAAAATAATTTGATTCATCATGCTGTACCCGCTCCCTCGGAATAACAACAGACACTACTGCATTTTCATTGACAAGATACCCTTTCTGTGCCAATTTCTTAATAGCTGTATATGTCGTTGACTTCTTCCACCCAAGCTGCTCATTGCAAAGCTGCACTAATCTGCCCGAAGATACAGGTGCATTATCCCATACAATTATCATAAAACGATAATCACTGTCGCATAATTTCAAATATTCCATATTATTGATTTCCTTTCAATTTAGTGCAACGTATAATTAATAATTCTTGTTTTAGCTCTAATAAGCTTTTCGCCTGCCATCACGCGCAATTAAAATACTAATTATCGGCGTTGGTCTGTAATAACCGACCAATAATTTAAAATCAGTCTACAACAACCGACCCGGAAAGTCAAGATTTTTTACATAAAATTATTTTTGCTGTGGCTGTTTTTACTCAGAAACAATCAGCCGTGTGTTAAAATACTGTTCCTGAAAATAAATCTGTTTACTAATCTCCTCTTTCGTAAAAGTCATATTTTCAGGTGCAACCACCCATTTTTCTTCCACATCATCTATTCGATAAACAACTGCAATTACTTTTCCCGTAAACTTATCTACAGCCTTATCAACTCCCAATATATAAGCATCCTGCTCCTCCCCATCGGGTGCGATAATCCCTTCTACATAACCATAATTTATAGGATAATACATATCTCTATGTTCCGGATGATAACTTCCCAACGGTCTGTCAACAGTTACCGTCACTGTTTTTCCAATAACTGAATTTTTCATCAATACTCCTTTGTTATTTCTTCATTTATTCCATACATATTCTTAAAACTTGCAAGATCCTCCGGAGTCTTTATCAGCATAACCTCTTCAATCTTACCAGTATTCATATTCTTAAACCCTGCAACTTGCTCGCCATTGTATATACTTGCCTTGATTACCGGTCTCATATTTTCATTATCATAGGATTTTGCAACAAATTTCTTTTTAAACAATCCCATTTTGCCCACCTTCCTTCAGCTTATCCTCCGCCCTAATAAGCAGCCTTAATAAGCACATATCATACATAATTTTTTAAAAGACTGTGCAAAAAAAATATCACCTACTTCACCATACCAGAATTACTTCTGTATTCTTCATTTAACTGACGCAGTTCTTTTTCTCCATTGATATATGGTTCATAAAATGCATCGACAGAACCTCCACCTAAATTATCACATCCATTGCAAAAATCACAAGCACCTCCGCATTGATTAAGCCCCTCCTGAACAATACGAATTCTTTCTTCTTTTGTTGTGTCCTTTATCAATAAACTTTTAATTTCCATGTTGCTACCATCCTTTCTGCAATTTTTTCTCTTCTATTCCATTCCTCAATAAGTTTCGGCTGTATCAACGGATATGTCCAGTTCTCAGGCAACTCATCCATAAGCACAACTTTCTCCATTTCGCTATGTAATTCTTTTGCAAACTCTGTTATCTCTGCAAAACAAAGTAGTCCAAATGTTTCCTCACCTGTATCATTTACTCTGTTCTTACCTGTTACTGAGTAAACACAGATTGGCTTTATCTCAAATCTGATTGCGCCTGTTTCTTCCTGCAATTCCCTTTTAGCAGTTTCTGCAACTCCCTTTTAGCTGTTTCAAAAATATCCTCTCCAGCTTCTCTATGCCCTCCCGGCACTTCATATGTATCTCTTTCTTTATGTTTGCAGAAAACCCACTTGCCATTACTTTGTGAGATAATTACTGCAAATTTTAATAGTTCATCATTAACTGTATCATAAAATTTTACTTCCAAATTATCCATTAGTATACCTCCAACTTATTACTCTCCCCACAAATAGACCCAAACTAGAGCCATTTGATAAAACAAATGCCGGAAACCCGCATAAATACAGGCT
>FR887277.1:0-14266 GCA_000436755.1 Clostridium sp. CAG:253
TGTACTGCCGGGATACGTGTAGAACCACCTACAAGTAATACTTTTCCAAGTTCAGAAGCTGTGATGCCTGCATCATTAAGTGCATTCTGTACAGGTGTTGCTGTTGCTTCTACAAGGTCATGTGTAAGTTCATCAAATTTAGCTCTTGAAAGATCCATGTCAAAATGCTTTGGTCCTTCTGCTGTTGCTGTGATGAATGGAAGATTGATATTTGTTGTTGTAGCTGATGAAAGCTCTTTCTTTGCTTTTTCAGCAGCTTCTTTCAATCTCTGAAGTGCCATCTTATCTGTTGAAAGGTCAATGCCTTCTTTATTCTTAAATTCCTGAATCATGTAATCTGTAATCTTCTGGTCAAAGTCATCACCACCAAGATGATTGTTTCCTGATGTTGCTAATACTTCGATAACTCCGTCACCAATCTCAATGATAGATACATCAAATGTACCACCACCTAAATCGTAAACCATAATCTTCTGCTCTTTTTCATTGTCAAGACCATAAGCAAGTGCTGCTGCTGTTGGCTCGTTGATAATTCTCTTTACATCAAGACCGGCAATCTTACCTGCATCTTTTGTAGCCTGACGCTGTGCATCATTGAAATATGCCGGAACAGTAATAACTGCTTCTGTAACTTTCTCACCAAGATAACTCTCAGCATCGCCCTTTAATTTCTGAAGAACCATTGCTGAAATTTCCTGTGGAGAATATTTCTTGTCATCTATTGTAACTTTATAGTCAGAACCCATGTGTCTCTTGATAGAAGAAATTGTCTTGTCAGCATTTGTAACTGCCTGACGTTTTGCAGGTTCACCTACAAGTCTCTCTCCTGTCTTTGTAAATGCAACAACCGAAGGTGTTGTTCTTGCTCCCTCTGTATTTGCAACTACTACAGGTTTTCCACCTTCCATAACTGCTACACAAGAGTTTGTTGTTCCTAAATCAATACCAATAATCTTACTCATAATGATTGCCTCCTATATTATAATCTCTTTATTTCATATTTTATTAAACTAATTAACTACTTTTACCATGCTGTGTCTCACAACACTTTCTTTGTACATGTAACCTTTCTGCATTTCTTCTGCAACTGTTCCGCTTTCCAATGAATCATCATCTACAGCCATAACAGCGTTGTGAAGGTTCGGATCAAACTCTTTTCCTACTGCTTCAATAGGCTTAACTCCCATCTCTTCAAAAGCAGTGAGCATCTGTTTGTAAACCATTTCTACGCCTTTAACAAAAGGTGCATCTTTTTCTTCCTCAGGAACTCCCTGTAATCCTCTCTCAAAGTTATCCATGACCGGAAGAATTTTTTCAATCACACTCTTTGCTCCGACTTCAAACATCTGGCTCTTTTCTTTTTCTGAACGCTTACGGAAATTTTCAAACTCAGCAAGCTGTCTCACCCTCATATCTTCAAGTTCTTTAACTTTCTCTTCAAGCTTTTCAACTGCCTTGTCTTTTTTTCTTCCAAACTTCTTTTCTTTCTTTGGTGTTTCTTCACCGGAAGTTTCCTCTTTTTTATCTTCTGCTGTTTCTGTTGTTTCTTCTACAGCATCATCAACACTATTTTCATCTTTTACTTCTTCAATATCTATGTCTTTTTTTATATCTTTATTGTCTGCTGCCAATTTCCTGCCACCTCTCTTATTTATTTGTCCTTGAATATATCATCAAGTTCAGACATTAGCGACTGCAATGTACTTACAACCTTATCATAATCCATTCGTTTTGGTCCTACAATGCCAATTTTTCCATATACACCTTCGTGTATTTTATATGTCGCCGTAACAACTGAACAATCTTTCATGGTATCTACTTTTGTTTCATTTCCGATATAAACCTGAATGTCATGAGTATCACTTGAACCCGATTTCTTAGAATCACTTTCACCTGCTTTTGATTCTGCCGTATCAAGCCAGTCACCTATAATATTTTTTTCCTCAAAGGCATTTAATATCTCTGTTGCACTTGCCTTATCCGAAAGTTCAGGATATTTTAAAATGTTTGTAGCACCACTCGTATAAATTTCTAAATCATCATCTTCAGTAAGTGCCTTACCGATAACTTCCAAAACCGAATCGATAACTTCCGTATAGCTGCCAACCTGTTCTTTTATCTTTCTGATAATAGCCAAGTTCATCTCGGTAACATCAAGACCGTTTAATGTGGTATTTAAAATAAAGTTTAACTTTACCATCATCTCCTGGTCTATCGAACCCTCGACTTTTACTATTTCATTTTTAACTACATTGTTGTCAAGAACTATGACTGCCAGAATGCTGTCTGCATCAACCTGTGTAAGCTGGATAAACTTAACTTTCTTCGACTCATATCTCGGTCCCGAAACAAGTGTCGCATAATTTGTATTGTTTGCAAGAAGCTTAGCTACCTGTTTAAGTAATACATCTATCTTTCCCGCTTTTTGTTCAAGTTCATCTTTCAGATTCATAACTTCACTTGTCTTATCATCAAGCATCGTATCTACATAAAGACGATAACCTTTGTCAGAAGGAATTCTGCCTGCTGATGTATGAGGCTGTATGATATATCCCATCTCTTCAAGATCAGACATCTCATTTCGGATAGTCGCTGAACTTAGATTCAAGTCTGTATCTTTTGAAATCGTTCTTGAACCAACCGGCTCTCCGGTTTCAAGATAAGTTCTGATAATCGTTTGAAGTATCTTTAACTTTCTATCATCTAACTCCACTTAACCACTCCCTTCTGTTTCTCTGTTAGCACTCTTTGTGGTGGAGTGCTAACATCTATAAAGTAAGATAGCACGCATATAAAATCTTGTCAAGGATATTTTGAAACTTTTTTATTTTTTTTGCAACTTAATACTGAAGTCTTACCAAATAAGTCGATATAATAGATATAATGATGCAGTATTGCGAAAATTGCATGGCAATGAAGCAATCCGTGGCATTGGTTGGTAATAATAATATTAAAAAAACGAGGAAAAATATGGACAATAATACAAATAGAATAAATTCACTAAATGCAAACAGATTAAACAGCCAGACATCAAACGGACGTGCACAGTCCAGGACCTCCACATCACGCGGCGGAAACGCCGGCACACAAAGTTCAGGTTCCGTATCACGCACTCCCGGCGGAAACAGTGACTATGGCGTTGCCAGAAGTGCAACCCAGCTCAGAGTGGGTGACATTGTAAAAGGTGAGATTTCTGACCTAAGGGGCAACGAGATAACTGTCACTCTTGATAACAATACCATATTAAAAGGATATATAGAAGACAGCTCAAAGCTTTCAATCGGACAAACTGCAGCCTTTTCGCTCAGCAGTCCAAATCCCGGTCAGATTTTGCTCTCCCCTGTCAAAAACAGCTACTCTGATACGGAATTAAATCTTATAAACAAAGCCCTTGAAGAAGCGGGACTTCCTAATACAGAGCACAATCAGGCAACAGTAAAAGCTCTTATGGACAATCTCCTGCCAATAAACAAAGAGTCGATACAGTCCCTTATGCAACAGGCTTATGACTGTAAAACAGAAGATTTTTCAACTCTCGCCATAATGAAAAGGCTTATGATGGATATAAATGAAGATACCGTATCACAATTTTCAAGTTACAGACACGGGACATATCATCTTATTGACAAGCTTTCTTCGCTTTCTTCGGAAATACCTGATTTGCTTAGTTCACTTTCGCAAAATGCCGATTCACAATCAGTTGCCGCATTTGGTGAAAAGCTTATATCAATACTTTTTCAGTCATTTAATGAAGAAAATAACATGGCAAACTCCCCTTCCATATCTTTTCTGACTGATTCAGAGCGTCAGGAGCTTATGGACATACTTTCTAATACGGCAATGACAGAAGATACTCTTGAACAACTTGAAAACGGTACATTGTCTCTCCACGATACACTTACCATACTCAGAGACTCTGCCGGAAGCAAATCACTTGTTTTTCCGGACGGAACAAATCCTACAAACGAGCTTTTTCAGCAGACCCTTTTAAACATTGACAGTACACTTGAATCCGCAACGGATATTTCAAAATTAAAAAATACGGATTTATTTAAAAACATTCCTACTATCAATGAAAATGCACCGATAAACGAAACCACTGAAACTTCTGATACTGCTGAGGCATCCGAAGTTTCAGAAGATGCTGGCAATGCTGGTGATTTGTCTGAAAACACTGTAACACAGAACAATGCCGCACCTGACAGTAAAATTGGATTTGCCGCAAAATTCCTTCATAATATTACGGAAAGTGCAAAAAATTCAATCAACAGCATGTTACAGCAATCATCACAAAACGCTGATAATCCGCAGTCATCCGCTTCAAATACTGTTATTGATACGCTCTGCGAAAAATTTCAGACATTAGGCAGAGAAAACGACTACCTTAGTACATTTCTTGATAAGGATGCCAGAACAGAACTTTTAAACACGCTCTCAAAATTACCTATAAGCAGATCTCTCATTGTAAAAATTGCTTCGGGAAATGCCAGCGCAAAAGAAGTTCTTGCTGTCATCAAAAATGTCATACCGCTGTCAGAGCCTGAACTTATAAACGAACTTTTTAAATCCCAGTCTTTTGAAACTTTGTTTTCAAAGGTACTGCAAAGTACATGGACTCTTTCACCACAAAAGTTAAAGGATGGAGAAAACATAAATTCTTTCTACAACAAAATGCATGAGCAATTAAAAGATTTTGAATCACTTATAAAATCAAACCTTTCAGGTCAGGATTCAGATAATTTAGGTCAAAATGCAAGAGATGCACAGAGCAATATCGAATTTATGAAAACTTTAAGTGAGGCATTTTCATATTTCCAAATGCCACTAAAGTTGAAAAATCAGGATGCACATGGCGACCTCTATGTATACACAAAGAAAGAAAAATTAAGAAAGAACCTTGACAATATACATGTACTTTTACATCTTGACATGGAAAATTTAGGTGCACTGGATGTCTATCTTGATAAAAATCACAATGAAATAACTACAAAATTTATATCAGATAATGACAAATCAATCGACCTTCTTGCCACAAATGCAGATATGTTAAAAGATGCACTTAACTCTCAGGGATATGCCTGCCATGTTAAAATAGAAAAAGCTGACGCAAGCACAAGCACTATTGATGAATTTATCAATACAAAAATAAACACGCAGCAGACAACTGAAATGAAAAGATTTTCTTTTGATATAAGAGCTTAGCGTAATGTATCATTGACATTTCGTCAAATAAATAGACACGTAATGACAAAAAATGCTCCCTTTCTCATACACTGGAAAGGAAGCATTTTTTATTTAATCTACCTGATTAAATTATTTTCTCAAATATTTATTTTTTTGATTTATTCGTTTTCCCCATCTTCATCAGAATGACATTTTGAATATTCGTTCTCTATATCATCAAATATATAGTCAAATATTGATGGCATACCCACAAACTCACATCCGTAAAGTGTAGTTCCGTCCTCTTTCTGCTTTCTTCTTACTATCTGCACTACACAGTTTAAACAGTCATTCTTTTGTTCAAATTCGAGCCTTGAATTAAAGTAAAAACCTATAGGCAGAACACTTTTAGTTATAAACCCAATACCATTTCTTGAAATATCTGTTATCTCAACAGGCGCATTTATATTTTTTACATGAACATTGTCCTGTTTAAATAACGACGACACTTCAAGATGCATAGTGATTGGTATACGTTTACTTCTTCTTTTTTCAGCACCCATACCCTCACCTCCATTTTTATTTAAATCTACTTGTCAAGTATTTCTTTTAATATCTGGTTTATCATTCCCGGATCAGCTTTTCCCTGTGTAGCTTTCATAGTCTGGCCTACAAGGAAACCTATAGCTTTCTTCTTTCCGCTGTGATAATCTTCTACTGACTGTGGATTGTCGGCAACTATCTTTTCAATAGTTTCTTTTAATGCTCCGTCGTCAGTATCATTTTTAAGACCATTTTCCTCAACATACTTTTCAGGATCAATATCATCAGTAAATACCTTTTCAAATACTTCTTTCGCAACTGAACTGTTAATAACTCTGTTTTCTGCGAGATTTATAAGTTTTGCAAGGTTTTCAGGAGAGAATTTAAGCTGTTCAGGCTCCATCTCATTTTCCTTCATAAGACGCATTGTCTCAACCATAAGCCAGTTTGATACCTTTTTAGGGTTGTTGCAAAGTGCTGTTGTAGCTTCAAAAATATCAGCAAGATGCTTGTTCCCAGTAAGAATGTCCGCATCATATTCAGGAAGATTATATTCTTCAACATATCTTGTAAATTTCTCATCTCTGAATTCAGGCTGGTTATTCTTTATCTCCTCAAGCCATTCATCACTTATAATTATAGGAACAAGGTCAGGTTCAGGGAAATATCTGTAATCCTGTGCATCCTCTTTTGAACGCATCGCATAAGAATACTCTTTTGTGTCATCCCATCTTCTTGTCTCCTGTACAACCTTTTCACCTGCTTCAATAAGGTCTATCTGACGCTCTCTTTCTCCTTCTATCGCTCTTGCAATAGCCTTGAATGAGTTAAGATTTTTCATCTCTGTTCTTGTTCCAAACTCTGTAGCTCCGACTTCTCTTACCGAAAGGTTTACATCAGCACGCATTGAACCCTCCTGTAATTTACAATCAGAAGCACCGAGATACTGAACTATAAGTCTGAGTTTTTCAAGATATGCGATAACTTCCTCAGCAGACCTCATATCAGGCTCAGATACTATCTCTATAAGCGGTACACCAGAACGGTTAAAATCTACAAGCGAACTCTCGCCCCACTCGTCATGCACAAGTTTTCCGGCATCTTCCTCCATATGAATCTCATGTATTCCAATACTCTTCTTAACACCACTTTCTGTCTCTATATCAATATGTCCGTTTCTGCATATAGGCTGATATAACTGTGAAATCTGATAATTCTGCGGGTTATCGGGATAAAAATAATTTTTTCTGTCAAATTTACAATTCTGGGTGATTGTACAATTTGTGGCAATACCTACTGCTGTGGCATATTCAACAACCTTTTTATTAAGTACCGGAAGTGACCCCGGCATACCTGTACATACAGGGCATGTATGTGAATTTGGTTTTCCGCCAAACTCTGTAGAACATCCGCAAAAAATCTTTGTCTTTGTGGCAAGCTCTACATGTACTTCCAATCCTATGACTGTTTCATACTGTTTCATACTTTACCTCTTTTCCATTAATCTGCAAGCGGACTGTGTTTAAATTCTCTTGTCTGCTCAAAACTATATGCTGCACGTATAATATTCTTTTCCTTAAAGCAGTCACCAATAAGCTGCAAACCAATCGGAAGACCATTTGAATCCATTCCGCATGGAACAGTTATACCCGGCAGTCCTGCAAGGTTTACTGAGATAGTATATATATCTCCAAGATACATCTTAAGCGGATCACTCAAACTTTCACCAAGCTTTGGTGCCGTTGTAGGTGCTGCAGGTCCTAAAATAACATCATATTTTGCAAATGCATCATCAAAAGCTTTCTTTATGAGAGCTTTTGTTCTGAGGGCCTTAAGGTAATATGCATCATAATATCCTGAACTTAATACAAAAGAGCCAAGCATAATTCTTCTTTTTACTTCTGCTCCAAATCCTTCAGAACGTGATTTCTTATACATGTTATGAAGACCGTCATATTCCTCTGTGCGGTATCCGTATTTTACACCGTCAAATCTTGCAAGGTTTGAACTTGCCTCTGCACATGCAATAACATAATATGCAGGGATGGCATATTCGACAAGGCTTAAATCAAATTCTTCAACTATAGCACCTTTTTGTTCAAGAACTTTGGCAGCATTTAAAACAGCATCCTTTACTTCACTGTCAAGACCCTCACCAAAATAATCCTTAGGAATACCTATCTTCATACCTTTTACATCATCAACAAGTGCTGATGTAAAGTCTAGATCATCTCTATTTACGGAAGTTGAATCTTTCTCATCATGTGATGCTATCACTTCAAGAATTGTAGCACAATCTGTTACATCCTTTGCAACAGGTCCTATCTGGTCAAGTGATGAACCATATGCGATAAGTCCATAACGTGACACTGTGCCATATGTCGGCTTTATACCTGTAACTCCGCAAAATGAGCTAGGCTGTCTTATAGATCCGCCTGTATCGGAACCGAGTGCATAGAAACATTCTTCTGCCGCAACTGCCGCACATGAACCTCCTGAAGAGCCTCCCGGAACATGTTCTAAATTCCATGGATTTTTAGTCTCTCCATATGCAGAAGTCTCTGTTGTACTTCCCATCGCAAACTCGTCCATATTGGTCTTTCCCAGAATAACCGCACCTGCTTTTTCAAGGTTTATAACTGCCTCAGATGTAAATGTAGGCACAAAATTTCCAAGAATTTTTGAACTGCATGTTGTAAGCATTCCCTCTGTACACATATTGTCCTTTACCGCAACCGGTACACCTGCAAGCGGCCCGTCAAGTTTACCATCATCTATAAGTTTTTGAACTTCCTCCGCTCTCTTTAATGCGCCCTCTCTGTCAACAGTCACAAAACTGTTTACCTTTTCTTCCTTTGCATCGATGGCATCAAGAGCAGCCTTTGTAGCTTCCACTACCGTAACTTCTTTATTTTTAATCTTTTTTCCCAGCTCAACGGCTGTAAGATTCATCAAAGACATAACTTTCCTCCATTCTCTATCCCACAATAGTTTTTGGCACTACAAAACTATCATCTTTTTGCTCCGGCGCATTTGCAAGAGTCTGCTTTGTACCATCACCGTTTGTAACCACATCCTCCCTGAATACATTGTTGACCGGGAAAACATGAGACATAGGCTCGACACTTGATGTATCAAGTTCGTTTAACTTGTCTATATAATCAAGCATTTCTTCCATATCTTTTTTAGCTTTTTCTTTTTCTTCATCACTAAGTTCAAGCTTTGCGAGAATTCCAACATAATCTATTGTTTCATCAGAAATAATATTTGCCATATCCAACCTCACTTTAAATCATAAGAGGCTCGCTCATTTTGGGCGAACCCCATTTCTTCATTATATTATCTACCCAAACAAACCTGAGAAAAAGTTTGTTATCGCTGTAAATATATTACCAAAGAAATCCCCAATTTTCTCACCGAGACCCTTTGTATCTACATTTGCAAGGTCAATACCTTTTTCTTTTAATTTGTTATATATATCAGATGCCTGTTTTGCTATCTTATCAGAATCAATATCTTCTTTAGATACTTTCATCATCATATTTGTAAGCTTTTCAACATCATCATCTGAAAGGTCAAGACCAAGCTCATTTGCCGCCTGCTCTATTGCATCTCTTATATCAGTTTCAGATGAAAGCTGGTCTTCAAATACTGCCTTTTTAGCTGCTGCAACAAGTTCGGTAACCTTCTGTGTATCCCCTACATTTTTTGCAACCTCCGCCGTAGTGACAAGTTCATCTGTTGCCGTATCCATTGTCTTTTCGGATATTTCCTCTCCTGTCATAACAGAATAAGCTTTCATTGCACCGACAAGTGCCGATGTACCTGATATATCAAAAGGTCCGACAACCGTTACCTTTGCATCTGAAAGTCCCGCCGTAACGAGTGCATTACAATACATACCTGATGTGCAGTATGTAATATGTTTTGTCGAAACATTTACACCACTGTCCTCATCTGCCTTTACGACCATAACGGATGATAAAGCTCTCGTACCTATAACCGAATCAGACATATAATCACCAAGGTAATCATGTTCATCTTTATTTGTAATCTCAATTGTTTTATAATCGGACAAATCATTTTCGGTAATACCAAATCCGTCAAGCACGGCTGCCTTTTCCTTTGCATTAAGGTCTGCTCCAAATGCAATATATTTTGATGTTCCTGTAACTGCATCTGCCGACACCACATTTTTCTGTACCGCCACCGAAGTAGCAACAACTCCGGCAGCAAGTACAATACCCATCGCTCTAACTATACACTTTTTCAATATAATTCCTCATTTCTATCAATAAAATCAGGCTTTTCCTGCTTTGATACGTTCCATAGCCTTCTTTGTATTTTCAAGACTTCCAAACGCTGTCAGTCTGAAATATCCTTCACCGCTTGGACCAAATCCTGAACCAGGTGTTCCAACGATATTAAGTTTTTCAAGGAGATAATCAAAGAATTCCCATGAAGTCATCTTATCAGGAGTTTTAAGCCAGATATACGGAGCATCAACACCACCGTAAACTTCATATCCTGCACCTGTAAGCCCTTCTCTTATTATCTTAGCATTGTTCATATAATATGCTATCTGCTCTTTAGTCTCTTTCTTTCCTTCTTCAGTGTAAACTGCCGCACCTGCTGCCTGAATGATATAAGGAGCACCGTTAAACTTAGTTCCGTGACGACGTGCCCAAAGGCTGTGAAGCATAACATCTCCGCATTTAAGTTCCTTAGGAATAACAGTAAATCCAAGTCTTGTACCTGTAAATCCTGCATTCTTTGAGAAACTTCTAAGCTCGATTGCGCATCCCTTTGCACCCTCGCACTCATAGATTGAATGAGGTACATTTTCAGAAGAAATATATGCCTCGTAAGCTGCATCATAAATGATAACCGCACCAATCTTTAATGCATAGTCAACCCATACCTGTAACTGGTCTTTTGTGATAGTTGTTCCTGTAGGATTGTTAGGGAAGCAGAGATAAATAATGTCTGGCTCTTCCTTAGGAAGTTCAGGAACAAAGTTGTTCTCTTTTGTGCATGGCATATAAATAACATCTGACCACTTTTCTGTTTCAGGATTATACTCGCCTGTACGGCCTGCCATAGCATTTGTATCTACATATACAGGATAAACAGGGTCACATACGGCAATCTTATTGTCAACTGCAAAAATGTCACCGATATTTCCTGAATCACTCTTTGCACCGTCACTTACAAAAATTTCATCTGCTGCAATATCGCATCCTCTTGCCTTATAATCGTTTTCAACGATTGTATTACGGAGGAATTCATATCCAAGGTCAGGAGCATATCCCTTAAATGTCTCCTTTACTGCCATCTCGTCAACTGCACTGTGAAGTCTTTTTATAACCGCCGGTGCAAGAGGTAATGTAACATCACCAATACCGAGTTTGATAACTTCTTTATCAGGATTTGCTGCTGTGTATGCTGCTACTTTCTTTCCAATGGTAGAAAAAAGATAACTACCAGGTAATTTTAAATAATTGTCATTAATTTTAAACATTCTAAACTTAACCCGCCTTTCAGTATATTTTCTCAATTACACATTTTACACGAAACCTTTTGTTATTGCAAGATGTGATATTTTAACAAACATAAAATCAAAGATAGCTGTTCACACCTGTGATGCGAACAGCTAATATCATTTATGATAATTTTTCATTTATAGTATATTCCATTTTTTCAAAATCTACCGTAAGCTCTGCTGATTCTGACTTGTAACTCCATTTTATTTTTAATATTGTATCATATGAAGTAAATTCTATCCTCGCTGCTTTCTTAAATACACTGCAGGTATTTCTAAAAGCAATCATTTCTATCTGCCTTTTTACAACATCTCTGTCTGCGTTTTCCAATATATACGCTGTGTCAAGATTTGTTCTGTTGATTTCCTTATGACCATCCTTTCCAGCCTTTCTGACTGCCTCATGATCATTTTTACCAGCAAACAGATCAAGATACCATATCTGCGGTTTACCAGGCATAAACAACTGCAAGGCCCTTGCAACGAGCAGCTTCTTGTCATCTTCTCCCAATGCACTGTAAAAGGTTGAATTAACCTGATAATATATATTTTTCTGACCATGAAGATTTTTTATATAGCCTCCACGATTTACGATAGTATCAATAAGTCCCTGTATTCTTTCCTCTGGTATCAGACCTTTCAGATCGAGAAGAGGTATCCCGTCATGGCAGCCAAGCATATTAACTGTTGATATATTTTTCTCAATTACTTCTTTTCCCCATCTGACAAGCGTATCACCATTTTTATTTTCAATAGCATCTATAATGAGTCCCGGCATAAAGAAGTCATATGTTATATAACCTTTTTTTGCAATCTTTTCATATATCTTCTCATTATATCCTGCATGAATCTCAGGTAAAAGTTTAAGGTCATAAACTTTAGCTTCCTCTGATACCTTTGAAAGAAGTTCCCATGTTCCCGGCTCATTTAAGAAATTTTTTTCTCCCGGCTCTTTTGGTGCATATGCAAAAGCATCGAGACGGACTATCTTCACTCCATACAATGCGAGTTTTTTCAGCACCTCCCTATAATAATCCCATACAAGCTCAGATTTTATATTAAGATCCATCTGCCCAAGATATCTTTCATTTCCATCGCTGTCACATTCCACTTTCTGATAAAAAGTATTCCAGTATGGTACTTTCTTTCCATCCGGCATACGAACCATCAAGATAGGAAGTCCCGGTTTTCTAAAAAACATTTTATCAGTATATTTTTTGTCAGGTATCAAAACTCCATCTTCATTTAATTGTCCATATCCGTCCCAGAATAAATTCCAATTGATAAAGAAATCTTTATATTCAGAATTTTCCCCATTTTCTAATATATCCTTAAATTGAGGAGAGTTTACTGAAAGATGATTCATAACAAAATCCATCTTTAGCGTAAGTCCCATATTTGACAGTTCTCTGATATCCTCTTTGGAAGCCATAGTCCCCTCCAGATCATAATCGATTACAGAAAATCCTCTGTCAAGATCGGAATGAAATACACTCGGCAACATATAAATTGATGAAAATGCCCCGGATGTATAGCTTTTTATAAATTCAATAAGCCCGCTGACATTTCCATTTATACTGTCGGGATAAACATTAAGCATAGGTCTTATGTCAAAATCTTCATATTTTTCAACATACTCTTTATATGAAATTATACTTCCATCTATATCAACTATCATTTTTGCACCCGCAACCTGTCCTAAAAGTTTTTCCTGCTCTAGTTTTAAAACAAGTGATATAAAATCACTGCCCGCATTTGCATTTCTGTTTCTTTTTACTCTTCTCTGATAAGTAAGTTCAGGTGTGCTATGCAGATAAATAGGATAATCTATATTTTTTAAATTCTCATTATTTCCATGTGTCCATTCCAAAATGATGATACTTATATCTGAAACATCAACATCCTCAAACCATATATCCTCTTTTTTAGTTCCCATCCTTTTTAAGCTAAGGATATCTTTTCCGCTTTTAAACTGTTCAAGTATGTTATTTATAGTGTCATAATCTATCTCATCCGGTCCGCATAAATATCTTCTCAAGCCATCTACGCCCGATTCATCATATATTTTTTGTCTCATCATGTCATTTTCTACAGGAATCCTTATTGGATAATTATCACCTGAAATAACATAATGTCCGATACCTTTTTCGCCAAACATCTGTGCAAGCAAAACAGCAAAACTTGACTTTCCTGAACCTGAGCCTCCATATAATGACACAACAATCTTATCTTTATTTTCTATGTTTTCTTTAAGTTCAGCAAAAAGTTTTGAAAATATATTTTCTGCTTTTTCTTTCTGGTCAGGTCCTATCTCAACAACATCTCCCGGCATATCACCTTTAATCTTTTTCATATAAAACCTCATTTCTGTATATAATCATTTAGAGCTGAAGCAGGTAAAACCTGCCCCAACTCCATTACACTACACTAGCATCTCTTTAACTCAACCTGCCAGCTCTGATATTCCCCAAGTTCCGGCATAAATGGCATTCCTATGTTCATAAGTGCCTCAGCAGGATATATTTTTCCTGTCTTTACATCTTTATATGTAACATTCTCATTTAATCCTTTAAATCTGACATACAACGGCTGCATATTTCCATGCATCTTTAAGCACACAACATTTACAAGCACATCATCTCCGTCTTTTGAAACAAACTCCCATGCTGCTACCGGATCTTTGTATGGATCACTAAGTCTGTAATATAGACCATTATGAATAAGCTCTGCCTCTTTCTTAAATGTTTTTATCTGTTCCTTTATCGTATTTTTCTCGGCTTCAGATACTTTTCCCAAATCTAATTCATATCCAAAACTTCCTGACATTGCAACAACACCTCTTGTATCGATAGATACACTGCGTCCTGTCTGATGGTTTGGAACTGCTGAAACATGTGCGCCAACTGCTGAAACAGGATAGCCAAATGATGTTCCATACTGGATCTTTGTTCTATCTATCGCATCCGTATTGTCACTGCACCATATCTGTGGTGTATAATAAAGCATTCCGGCATCAAA
>FR887277.1:14277-24480 GCA_000436755.1 Clostridium sp. CAG:253
ATTCCGGCATCAAATCTTCCACCGCCGCCACTACAGCCTTCAATAAGAATATCAGGATAATTTTTATTAAGTCTCTCTAAGAAATCATATAATCCAAGTACATAATCATAATATACATTTCCCTGATACTTATCTTCACTGCTGTAAACATTTGCTATACTTCTGTTCATATCCCACTTTATATACTCTATATTTCCACTCTCAATGACTTTTGTGATCGAATCATAAATATAGTCAACAACTTCTTTTCTTGAAAAATCAAGTACCAGCTGGTTTCTTGACCTTACAGGTTTTTTCCCCGGAACCGCAAATGCCCAGTCAGGATGCTTTCTATACAGATCACTATCTTCATTTACCATCTCAGGTTCTACCCATATGCCAAATTTAATGCCACAGTTATTTACAGATTCAACAAGTTCCTTTAACGAACAGCCTATCTTATTTTCATTTGTAAACCAGTCACCAAGTCCACTGTTATCATCGTCTCTTTTTCCAAACCAGCCATCATCCATAACAAGCATCTCTACGCCAAGTTCAGCGGCATTCTTTGCAAGATTTACAATGGAATTTTTATCAATATCAAAATATGAAGCTTCCCAGCTGTTTACAAGCACAGGTCTTACCTCATTTTTATATTTTCCTCTGCACACATTTTCTCTTATACATTTATGCAGATTCTGTGATAAAACTGCTAATCCTCTATCGCTGTATGACATGATAACCTCAGGTGCTATAATACTTTCACCGGATTTCAGGCAGTAAGAAAACTGTTCCTCCATAAGTCCAAGCTGCATTCTCGTCTGACCATACTGGTCCTTTTCAGCCTCACCTAAAAATCCTCCGCTATAAACAAATGACATAGCATAACAATTTCCATAATCTTCATTTGCATCACTGTCTGCAAGTATCATAAGCGGATTATACTGATGACTTGATGTTCCTCTTCTGCTGCCTATCCGATATGAACCATGGCCTACACTTTGTCTCTGTATATTTCTCTCCATTGCATGTCTTCCATAAAATGTGATCAGATCAAAATTTCCCGAAACGAAATCAAGACATGCACTCTGTAATTTTTCAATATATATATTATTCTTATTTTCATTTATAACATTTGCAGCTCTTGTAATAATATCAAGAGATTCGATAATACCATAATATAATATGACCTTTATCCCTGATACTTTATCGGACAAAGTTATCTCTAATGTCTGTGCTTTGTCCATATCACTATTTTCATAAACTGCCGGAAGTCCTGAAAGCCCATATTTTCCATCTTTTATAATATGACTCTCATATCTTAAATCACATCCAAAACTTCCATCCTCATATCTCACCTCAAACACCGGACTTCTAAAATCTCCTGCTCCTCTGCATGGAAATTCCTGTAAAAGTGCATCAAGTGAATATTTTCTATTATCACCGGCATCATATGGATTTCCTGAAAATCCCCTGTCAAGATTTACAAGAATATAATCCATATTTCCGTTTGTTCTTTTTCCATAATAAAGATGGAGTAAAAATCCATATTCATCTATTTTCATCTGATATGTGGAATTTTTTGTATTTAATGTTATCAATCTATTGTTTTCATCAAAAATAATCGCCATATTTTTCACCTCACTTTTATTTTACTGCACCGTTTACTACACCATTCATAATCTGCTTCTGACATACTACATAGAATAAAAGGATAGGTAATAATGCAAGAAGATATGATGCAAATGCCAGATTATAATTTGTTCCAAACTGTGACTGGAAATTAAGCTGTGCGATAGGCAGCGTATTGTGATCTGTTCCTGATAATATTACAAGAGGTGTAGTCACATCATTCCATGTACTCATCGCCGTAAGTATCGCAACAGTTGCATGCATCGGTTTCATATTTGGGAATATTATCTTCCAGAAAATTTTAAATGCTGATGCTCCATCGACATGCGCAGCTTCCTCCAATGCAGTAGGAATATTTTTCAGATATCCTGCATAAAGCATAAGATTCATCGGCATAAAAAATACTGTATATAGCACTATAACACCAAATCTGTTTGCAATGCCAAGCTGTGCTGTCTGCTTTACAAGAGGCATCATCAAAACTGCAAAAGGAACGAACATACCACTTACTATGTAATAATAAGATGCCTTAAAAATCTTGTGTTTTGCCATTTTTCTTCCTATCACATATCCTGCAAGAGAATGTAATAAGATACATAAAACAACAGTAACACAGGTTATAAGAAGACTGTTTCCCAATGTATGCCAGAAATCTGTGATCTTGATAGCTTCTACAAAATTGTCAAGGTTCCAGCTTGATGGCAGTGATAATGCACCTGAGATATCATTTGTCATTTCTGACGGCTTTTTAAATGCAATGATAACTGTCATATATAACGGAAACAATACTGTAAGAGTTCCAAGCACAAGAAGTGCATTTATTATATAATGTACGATTTTTCCATGAGATAATCTCTTTTTCTTTTCCATCATAACTGCTCCTCCTTACCATTTAAGAATTTCATCTGTAAAACAGATACGATTACTATTACAACAAAGAAAACAAATGCATTTGCACTCTGAAAACCAAACTGACCGCCACTCATACCATTGTTATATATAAGATATGATATTGATTCCGTACTCTGTGATGGTCCACCCTTTGTCAATGACATTATCTGGTCGAATACCATCATCGCATTTTTCATACATAAAACAAGATTTATAGTAAAGAATGGAATGATAAGCGGAAAAGTAATCTTCCAGAACTTTTTCCATCCTCTCGCACCATCCACCATTGATGCTTCATAAACCTCTTCCGGCACTGTCTGAAGTCCCGATATATATATAATGGTATTCATTGCTATGCCCTGCCATGCACCCACGATAACAATAGCTAACCACGCTGTCTTTGTACTTGCGAGCATACTGTTCTGAATAAATCCTATTCCTGTCACATTTCCTATTGTAGGAAGAATATATGTAAAGATAAAACTAAATATATATCCAACAACAAGACCTCCAAGTATGTTAGGTATAAAATAAATTCCTCTCAATGCACTTTTGCATCTCATCTTTCTATTAAGTCCCAATGCCAGAATAAGACTTATGACATTTACAACAATAGTTAAAACAACCGAATATTTTATTGTAAACAGATATGATTTTAAAACTCTCGTATCAGACAATAAATCTTTAAAATTTCTAAGTCCTATAAAGTCATAACTTCCATATCCGCGATAATTAGTAAGTCCATAATAAAACCCTTTGATAAGTGGCAATGTATTAAAAGCAAAAAACAATACTAATATCGGCAGTAAAGCCGCAAGAAAAATTTTGTCATTTTTAGTCCATTTTGCACTCTTTTTCATAGTCTACCTCCTATTTTGATTCTTCCTTATATTTTTTAACCTTGTCGATTATATCACGATTATATCTCACCCATTCAGTATCAAATTTATTAAGGAATGCTTTTAATGCATTATCACTCTTGTCAAGAAGATATGTCTGTATCATTGCTGCAACATCCATTTCTGCCGGATAATGATGATCCTGAAAATCTGCAACTTTTCCTTCCTCGATATATGTTTTCATATCACTAAGCTCTTTCGCAAGTGTAAAATCACCTTTCTTGCAAGGTACGGCACTCTGAGCATCTATATATTCCTGAACATTTTCATCTTCAAGCAAAAATCTTAAAACCTCATATGCAGCATCTTTATTCTTGCATTCCTTCATAACACAAAACATTAGGTCATTTCCTGAATTAAGCAGATTATCATCCGATTTGTCAGTTGCCGGAAATACAAATGAACCTATATTCATATCAGGATTTACTGATTTTATCTGAGGTATAGCATAACTTCCTATTGTGTACATTGCAGACTTGCCTCTTGCAAAAGCTGTACATGCGTCATTGTATCCATACGCAACAGGATTTTTCTGTGCATATTGTAAAAGTTCCTTTATTTTCGTTGCTGTTTCTGCATAAGCACCTGAATAAGTTGCTGTTCCACTATTTACCTGATATGCAAGATCTGAATCACACATACTTACTGCAAGAGCATTCCATGGTGCAAGGCATGTCCATGTATCTTTATAGCCTAAATAAATTGGCTGTTCTCCTGCTTTTTTAATCTTTTTACAGAGATTTATAAATTCCGTCCATGTTTTAGGAATCTCCCATCCATACTTCTTAAACATATCTTTGTTGTAAAGAATTCCTGCCGCATTTGCCATATAAGGTACTGCATAAGTTCCTTTCATCGGAATATATTCCAAATCTTTGTTTATGTTTAAATATGTTTCCTTGATATCGGATAATCCATCAAAATCTGAAATATCCATCAGCATATCCGCATCAAGAAAATTTGAATAATTAATATCTCCACCAATTCCTATAATATCTGGAGTATCCTCCCTGATAAATCTTGTCTTCAATATTGTCATTGCATCATTTGGCGAATCGATCTTTAACTCGATATCATCATGCGAATCATTAAATTTCTTTTCAACTTTTTTAAAATAATTAGCAGCCTCCGGCTTATACTGCATCATCTCAATAACTGTCTTTCCTGACTTTTTGCTTTTCTGGCATCCCGTAAAATATGTTATGGATGTTACTGCCACCAACAAAAATGTCAGCATCACTTTTTTGTGCTTCATAAGATTATTCTCCTTCCTTTTACAACATATATGCACCAAAATACATTGCATATTGTCATATCCAAATCAAACTTTTATTTTTTCGTCCGATATATATCTTGTAAAGACATTATAACATCTCATAATGCTATATGATATAGTCTATTTTTTGCACTTTTATACCAATATGCAACATTACATAGCTTATTTATATATCAGTTAGCATTATGGTATATTTTCCATATGTACCCAAAAAAGACATTTTTAATTTAAATTTTCACACTATAAAGAACGCACATTACTTAGAAACGAGGTATGACTATGAATGAAAATGAATTATACTTTTCTATTTTTCCAAACGAACGCTTTATAGATCTTGGACTTTACCAATTTGGTATGGAACAATGTTCTCCATCCCACTCATACGGTCCTGCAGCAAGAAATCATTTTTTATTTCACTATATAATTTCGGGAACAGGCACCTTATATGCCGATGATTCGACCGGCACTACCAAAACATACCATCTTAAAAGCGGCGAGGGATTTTTAATCTTTCCTAATCAGATAACAACATATATAGCTGACAAAGAACTTCCATGGGAATATGTGTGGATAGAATTTGACGGACTTCGTGCAAAAGAAGCTATGGATACGGCAGGATTTTCTTTAGACAGACCGATATTTCACACAAAAAAAAGAGATATGAGCCAAAAAATGAAAGAAGAACTCGTGTATATAGCAACTCACTCTGATGAAACTATATTTAATATAATAGGTCATCTTTATCTGTTTCTTGATTATTTTATGCGTTCAACAGTATCAACTGTAGTAAAGGGCAGCACCAAACTTCAGGATTACTATATAAAAGAGGCAATAACTTACATAGAACAAAATTTTCAGAATGATATTTCCGTAGTTGACATTGCAAACCGACTCGGTATTAACAGAAGTTATTTTGGCAAAATCTTTAAACAGACATTAAAACAGACTCCACAAGAATTTCTAATAAATTACCGCATGATAAAGGCAACTGAATTATTGAGACTCACAAAAATGTCAATAGGAGATATAAGCAAAGCTGTCGGCTATGAAAACCAGCTTCATTTTTCGCGTGCATTTAAGAAGATATATAATATCTCACCAAGAGAATGGCGAAACATAAATGCAGTTAATAATATGTAGAATTTTATTTGATCAAAAATCGCACTAATCTTTTGGAATTGCTTAAAAAAATAATAAGGGCTGTCACGCTAAGTTCTATTCATACAATATACAGATAAGAAATCTGTTATCATCAGCTACATTTGTATAGATTATACTTACTGTGACAGCCTCTTATTTAATTAAATCTTTGCTTTCATTTTATAATCATCTCGTATTTTCAGACACTATGATTTTTACCTCTGCTTTAAAATACTACTACCGCTACTGAATTTGCAGGGAGCAATATCTCTGCTGTCTGATTATTTACGGCTGTCTGATATTTTACGGGAACGACATATTCTTTTTCTTTAGTATTCACATTTGCAACACCGGCAAGATCCTTATCCGCCGTAAGCATTACGACTTCGGCACTCGCAACCTTTTTGTAAGCATCAAGTTTTACTGATACTTTCTTTGCAACATTATCTTTATTTACAAGTTTTGCATAGATGTTCTTTTCATCTCTTGTTACGGAGTTAAATACAACTCTGTTGTATGCATTTAATTTATAGCCAAGGACTATACTCTTGTTTCCTGCCTCATCTGTATAATACATCTGAAGTCCCCTCGCATCTCCGCATCCGTAATTAACGGTAAATACATACTGTTTTCCATCCTCAAGCGGCTCAAAATTGCACTCTCTCAAGTTTCCAGCAAGCTCACTTGATGAGTAGTCGCCCATTCGGTAGCCCTCACTTCCGTCCTTAAAGACTCTTACACCGGTGAGATAACCGTGCATTGAAACAGCATACTCAACGACATTTTTATTCTTCTCTGATATATCCGTAAGACCTGCTCCCACAAACAATCCGCCGTTTCCTGAAATTCTCTTTGCTGTCACATTTACCTTATAATCCGTCCAGCTGTCATCATATATATATATTCCATTTGCAGCTTTGTCTGTTGCCTTAAATAAAATTCCATCTGGCTGTTTTTCATAATTCTCAGAACCCGGTATCAGTGAAATTTTCTCATTAAGCTCTTTTGCAAAATCTTGGCTGAACAATACACTTCCGTCCGCATTTGAGATTATCTCAATCTTTTGTAAAAGCACATCTGCTTCTGTCACTGAAACTGACACTCCGCCGTGTGGTATAAGCTGTTTTTTTTCTGCCCTGTCATACATCTTAAATGATGTCTCCACTGCACGGTCACCTATGTACTTTGCAAACATCTGCTGAACATAATAGTTTGGTGTGCGCCATACGGAATCATTATCAAACCATATTGCATCCGGTGTCCAGCGGTATGCTCCGTCATAAAGCACTTTGTTAAATAATGGTGCTGTTGCCGCAAGTCTCACTACATCCGAATTATTTTCAAACCCTGTCATAACAGCAGCTTCCGCAACTGCTCCTGCAAGTGTGTTCTTGTCAGATGAAGCATATTCACCCACAAATACTTTCGATGAATTGTCATCATCAATTGTTCCGTCTGCCTTATATGCTCTGTAGTAATAATCATATCTGTCCGCATTTTCATACAGATATGCATTTGAACGGTAATAATGCTCATCGGCTACAGTTTCCATATAATGTTTCTGGTATTTGTACCACTCAACATTTTCGTCAAAGCTTTCGTTTCCATCAGTAAAGGCAATAACTGCACCCTTATCCTTGAGATTTCCGCTTAAATATCTCCAGCCAAACTTATATGCATCGTCATCTGCCTGTGCACCTACTGTTGAAATGATTGTAAGGTCATATCCCGGATAATTCTTTTCCATGTGCTCATCAATGGCATGTTTAAATTCTTCAAAACTTGCGAAAAATTCCTCGCCCCAGTTCTCATTACCAACACCTAAAAGGTGCATGTCAAATGGCTTTTCATGTCCCATTTTCTTTCTGAGTGCCGCCCACTCATTATTCTCACAGTCGGTACTGATTGCAAAGTCAATAAGGTCTGTAAAGTTTTTGATATATTTTTTCTGAAGTTCTCCACCTGCCGGATTTGCATAATCAGAACGTGCCTGGCAAAGCACTCCACAAGCCATAACAGGAAGTGGTGATGCTCCCAAGTCCTCGGCAAGCTGGAAATACTCCATATAGCCAAGTCCCATTGTCATCATATAACCCCATACATTAAAGTTTTCTTTTCTGTATTCAATATCATCAACAGAATCTTTCCAGTCATATACATTTTCCCAAATAAATGAGCCTTCCGAAATGCATCCGCCCGGAAATCTTAAGAATTTTGGATGAAGGTCACGCATTGCCTCAACAAGATCCCTTCTGAGACGGTAATTCTTATTGCCTGTATAGTTTGCATGAGCCGTAGCACTTGTGCTTTCCTCATCTGCTCCCCAGACATTCTCAGGCATAAGAGAAACCATATCTATCGAAATTTCTCCTTCAAATATAAGTCTAAGCTGTGCATAACCTGTCTTTTTAGCAGTAAGAACAAGCTTTTTGCTCTCACCGAACTTATTCCACGCATCAGTAATTCCATCGAGAACTATCTCATCACTTACTAATGCATAATCCTCATCGACAAGTGAAACTTTTATCTTTGCCACATTATCCGTACTCTTAGCCCATATTGAAAAATCGTACTTTTCATCTTTTTTAAGATACATAGAAAGTGCTGCTGTCGTATCGCAGAAACCTCTGTTATAAAGAACTGCACCTGATTTTGCAGTAATATAATACTCGCTTGTATCAGGCTTTGTAATTCCAAGATGCTCATTTAAACCACCCTCACATTTAGGTGTAACTTTGTCTGTATCACCGAACCAAAATGCAAGCGGTGTATGATTTCTGCCTGTAGACTTTCCGTTCTCCCCTGATGATGGGTCGTATGTATTGTATGTAAATGCCTCAAATGAACGGTTATTTACAAGTTCTGCATAAATACCTCCATCTGCCGCATTGTTTATATCCTCATAAAAAAGTCCGTAAAGAGTATCACTTATCTTTACCTTTTCACTGTCAGCATGGATAGTAAGCTCATATGGAACCTCTGTCTTTGGAACAACCGTAACATAATATTCGATAGTCTTTTTTTCATCATCAAACGAAAGAATTGCACTAAGTTTTATATACTTAGCTTTCTCAAAATCTCCAACTTTTCCGTCAGAACTTAAAACAGCTTCATCCTCTGACTTCCATACGACATTTACCTTTCCTCCCATATAAGATGTAGGAAGCTCTATGTCCTCTGTTATTATCTTGTCAGGTGCCATAAGATACTTTTCACACACCATCTCAAGAATATCTTTCTTTGAAATACTCTCACAAACAATATCTACTATCTCACCCTCTGACAAAGCAGAATCATAAATCCTAAAGTCTGAAAGTGCCACGTTTGCATCAGGATCTGCATCAAACTGTGAACGACCGATAAAATTGTTTACATATCTTCCATCTTCCTTAAGACCTGCAAACCATTCTCTGAGTCTCCTATAATTTCCGCTTGATGTCTGGCTTATAAGACCATCTGCAATAAGTTCTCCGTCAACATATACCTGTGGACCCGCACTGCTGAGTGTTCCGTTTTTCGTACCGTGGACAACTACGGCAACATGCATCCATGTATGCTCCGCGAATCCTTTTCCCGGATCAGCAAGCAAATCAGCACCGCTAAAGCAGCTTGCTCTTAAATTTCTGGTGAGAAAGAAATAAGGTCCCATTGTAGAATGACCAAAATCAAAAAGTCTCTCCCAAACATTAACTCCTTTAGAAAGATTCATCCAAAATGAAATACAAAGACCATCATCATCAGAAATTGATTTAAGAATATTTTCAGGTAATTTAAGATATGAAGCAGCAGCCTTTCCATCACCGCTAATCAAGACCGCATTTCTTCCGTCAACCTCTTTTATAACAGGCGCATTGTCCCCGGCAGGAACAGCATCAAAACCATTTCCCGAACTGTCTGCTCCAATATTTTTTTCATTATCAAACTTGTACCATGCTATCATATATGCTTCTCCTTTTTCAGTATTTTTATTTTTCAAAGCTATGATACCATTTTACAATTTATTAAAATAATTTACAATATTATTTTCAAAAAAATGTAACAGTTCATCCCCAAAAAATGTTCGAAAATTACCCCTGGTATATCAGAAGTTCCTGTACTGCTTCTTTTCGAAGTTTCTCCTCTTCTACTGTCCTCTGTTTTCTTTCTTTATCCATGTAGCAAACTTCATATACAACTGGATTAAAAGATGTGACTTTCATATAAGTAGTGAGTGATAACGGAATAGATGCTACATCTTCTTCCAGATAATGGTCTCCAAGCTCACGGAGAATATCTGCGATTTTATCAATGTCTTCTGTATTTCCAACTTCTACCGTAAACGGTTCACGGTCATACAGTTCTTCATCGTTTTCAATATATTCCATTCCCGGGACACAGGAGATGTCT
>FR887278.1:0-12106 GCA_000436755.1 Clostridium sp. CAG:253
ACTGCATCAGAACTACCGACTCAACATGTACCGTCCCTGGAAACATATCCACATTGCTCACTCTCTCCACATGATATCCAAATGTTTCAAATGTGGCCAAATCCTGTGACAGGCTCGTCGGTTTGCATGAAATGTAAACAATATTCTTCACTCCATAATCAATTATCTTTCTGATTGCTTTTGGGTGTATTCCTTCTCTTGGTGGATCCAGTATAATATAATCAGGTTTTTCTTCAATTTCATCTATTACTTTCAGGACATCGCCTGCTATAAACTCACAGTTATCAAGACCGTTTATTGCTGCATTTTCTTTTGCTGCTTCTACTGCTTCTTCCACAATTTCAACACCTATGACTTTTTTTGCGACCGGTGCTATAATCTGTGCAATCGTTCCTGTTCCGCTGTACAAGTCAAAAACTACCTTTTCTCTGAATACCTCCGCGGCATCTGAATCGTTTTTTACGTCTGTAATATTGCTTTTTTCAGAATTTTTTATATTATTTACTTTATTCACTGCTACAGTGTCGATTTCTTCCTTATGTTCTTGTTCTATGCTGTTTCCAAGTATATAATCTCTTGCTCTTGTATAAAGCACTTCCGCACCTTTTGTGTTCGTCTGAAAAAATGAGAATGGTGAAATTTTAAATTGAAGTCCAAGTATTTTTTCAGTAAACCAGTCTTTACCGCTTATTATGTGCATCTCGTCACTTTTTACAACATCTCCAAGTCCGTCATTGACAATATGAATAAATCCTGTGAGTTTTCCATTGTATTCTATCTGATTTAATTTCTCAGAGACTTCATTGACGTACTCTGTTATATCCTGCTGTGATGATGTTACAAGTGCTACGAGCAATTCTCCCGTTGATACTGCTCTTCGTACAAGCAAATGTCTAAGTACTCCCTCATGGGTATTTTTATTATAATGCGGTACCTGTTTTTCTCTGAAATATTCAACAATACAGTCTATCACCTTTGAGTAATCATCATCTACTATTTTACAGCCTGATGCATTCACAATGTCATGGACACTTCCTTTTTTATGAAGTCCTAGTGTAAGCGGTCCACCCTTATATTCATCTCCGAACGAAAATTCCATCTTATTTCTGTAACCCTGTATTTCGGGACTTGCAAGTATTCCGTCATATATATAATCCTTTTTTATGTTAAGTGATGAATCAAGTGTTTTATATACATTGTCTATTATCTCAAGCACCTGATTTTTTTTGAGTTCAAGCTGCTTTTCATACGGAAGTGTCTGATAACTGCATCCTCCACATTTTCCAAAGTGGCTGCACATTGGGTCAGCTGTCTCTATTGGTGACTTTTCTGTTACTTCCAGCAAAATTCCCTGGCTCTTATCTTTTCTTACTCTCTTTGCCCTGAATTTTACTTTTTGTCCCGGCAATGCCCCTTTTACAAGTGTGAGTGTTTTATCTTCATTTCCGTTTTCATCAGTTTCGATTACCTCGACATATGCTTTATTTGGAAAATCAACTTTTTTTACAACTCCTTCATATATGTTTCCCTTTTTCATATATAATCCGCCTTCCTCTAACCAACAAAAAGCAGTGAAGATATTTTATCGTTTCTGGTACAACGAATAATTAATTTATGTTGTACTATACACAAACGCTGTGCCAATAACTCTATATCTCTCCCTGCTTTTCATTGTACTGTTTTTAGTTTTATTTTGTTCTGACATTTCCAAGTATTGTAAGCTCTTTTGCACACTCTCTTATGCATGCAAGTGCGTTTCGTACACCCGGATCGTTCAAATTTCCTTCAATGTCAACAAAGAACTGATACTCCCAGTTTCTATTCTCTATAGGTCTTGATTCTATTTTAGTAAGGTTTAAGTCATTATAATAAAAGTTTGAAAGCATGTTGTAAAGTGCTCCAGCCTGATGCTTTATTTCAAAAGAAAGACTTATCTTATTTGCATTTGAAAGAAATACTTTCTGGTTTGTCACAATTATAAATCTTGTATAATTACTGCTCTCAAAATTGATGCTTTCTTCAAGTACATCAAGCCCGAATATTTTGGCAGCTCTCGTGCTTGCAATCGCTCCCTGAGAAATATCATCTTCCTCTGCCACTTTTTTAGCCGCGCTCGATGTGCTCATATATGATTCACTTTCCATGTTATGCTCTTTTATAAATTTTGAACACTGCATAATTCCCTGCGGATGTGAATACACCTTCTTTATATCCGATACTTTTGCTCCCGGTTTGCCAAGAAGTGCCTGTTCAACTTTTACTACATGTTCTGCAACTATTGTGATGTCATAGTCGAGCAGCAAATCATAAGTGTCATTTATTCCGCCTGTCGATGTGTTTTCAATAGGGATAACTCCGTATTTTGCTTCTCCGTTTGCAACTGTTTCAAGCACTTCCTTAAAAGAAAGTCTGTTCATTGAAGTTATATCTGTTCCAAATACTTCCTCCATTGCCTGTTCAGTATATGCCCCGTGTTCTCCGAAGCATACAATCCTTGTGTCCTTGTCCACATCAAGCTTGTCCACCTGTTTAAATGGTAAAATCTCGTTTGTTTCACTTCCAAGGACTTTATACTGATACTTTCTGCTTATTGACATTATCTGTCTAAAGAGATCCTCTATTCCGGTTTTATTAAACTCATCCTGTGTAAGTTCTCTAAGAGCATGAATTTTTTCTTCTTCTCTTGCAGGGTCAAAAACTTTTTTCCCTGTACTTCTTTTGTATGCTGCAACATCTGTCGCAACTTTCATTCTTTCCTCAAAAAGACTTGCAATCTCCTTATCAATCTTGTCAATCTTTGCTCTGCTTTCTTTTAAGTCAACAACCATAAATCTATTTTCCCTTCAGTTCTTTATCTTAATTTTTCAAAAATGCGTCATAACATTTCTTTGCTTCGTAAACATCAGCTTTACTTGCAATTTCCCATGGTGCATGCATATTTAAGATAGGCACGCCGCAATCAATTACTTCCATTCCATAAAGTGACATGATATATGCGATAGTTCCGCCGCCGCCGACATCAACTTTTCCAAGTTCTGCCATCTGGTAATTTACGTTATTATCATCCATTATCTTTCTGAGTTTTGCAATATACTCTGCATTTGCATCATTTGAGCCTGATTTTCCGCGACTTCCTGTAAATTTGCTGAATACAACGCCTCGTCCGCAGAATGAAGCATTTTTCTTTTCAAATGCTTCTGCAAAAAGAGGGTCATAACCTGCATTTACGTCTGACGAGAGCATCTTGCTGTTTGCAAGACATCTTCTGAGTTTAATATCTGTATAATCTCCCTGAAGACTTATAATCTCAGCTACAACATTCTCGAAAAATCTTGACTGCATTCCTGTTGCACCTACACTTCCTATCTCCTCCTTATCTACAAGAAGACAGCAGGCTGTTCTTTCAAGTTCCGCTTTAGTTCCAAGCATTGCAGCAAGTGATGTGTAAGCACACACCCTGTCATCCTGTCCGTAAGACATTATCATACTTCTATCAAAACCGAGTTCCCTTGCTCTTCCTGCCGGTACAACTTCAAGCTCAGATGACATAAAATCCTCTTCATCCATCCCGTATTTTTCTTTCAATATCGCAAGTACACCTTTTGATACGGCTTCTTTCTCTTCTCCGTTAAGCGGTATACTTCCGACCAAAACATCAAGTTTTTCACCTTCAATAACTTTTGCTGCTTTCTTTTCCATCTGACTTCCGGCAAGATGTATTAAAAGATCACTTACGCAAAATACAGGGTCATCATCATTTTCACCTATATTCACATCTATTACACTTCCGTCTTTCTTTGCGATAACACCGTGTATTGCAAGAGGAATTGTAACCCACTGGTATTTTTTAATTCCGCCGTAATAGTGTGTGTCAAGATATGCAAGTTCACTGTCCTCATATAATGGATTCTGCTTTACATCCATTCTAGGAGAGTCGATATGAGCTCCGAGTATATTCATTCCATTCTCAAGAGGCTCTTTTCCTATTTGGAACATTGCGACTGTTTTATCCATGCATACAGAATATACTTTATCACCACATTTAAGTGTTTCTCCGGATTTGATATAAACATCCAAATCTCTGTAACCGGCACTCTCAGCCTGTGCAATAATCTGTTTTACACACTCTCTTTCCGTTTTTCCTGCCGACAAAAAGTCTCTATATTCTTTACAAAGTTTTTCTAACTCTTTTTTGTTATTTTCATCATATGATTTCCAAGCATTTTTTCTTTCCATAATAAACCTCTTTTCTGCGCATATTATTCAACGCATATTAAGTTAGTGTCAAGCCGGTACTAAATTCGTATCAAGTTAGTATCAAGTTAGTACCAAGCTGCATACCTTTATATTTTATATCCTAAATACCAATAATGCAAGCACTACTGCAATAAAAGCCTGCCTTATCTTTGCTGTCATATAGTCTTTTATCGAAAGATTTGTGTCTGATATAACGCTGTATGTCTGTGCCACACTAGAAATTCCACCAAACGCACACAGTCCAATCGTTATCAATGTTTTCATTTCCGTATTAAACAATAAAATACCTGACAAAACGTTAAGACCCGCTATCTGCATAACACCTGTACTTACTTCCGCAATTCCCGCCAATATACAGCCTATTATGCTATACTTTACCGGTATTATATATTCTATTATGCTCGTTATTATGGAAAATAAAATTATATATCCGCCAATTTTAAGAATTGTTTCGCATGATTCTCCAATACTCTCATCAACCGCTTCCATTGTTGGATAATTTTTATCAGATGTCCCGTCTTTTTTTATGTCACAGTCTTTTTTATCTTTCCGCCAGTCTTCAACTTTTGCTATACCACCACTACATTTTTTCTTTGCAGACATAACTCTGTAAAGCCATGCGTTTATGATGGCTGAACCTGCTGCTACTGCCAGTACAAGAAACGGTCTTTTAACATCAAGACATTTTACGCCGATAAATTCAATTAAAAACATCGGACTTAAATTATTGCAGAATGTAAGCAGATATTGTGCTTCTTCCCGCCCTATATCTTTATTTTTATACAACTGTGCCGTTGTCTTTGCTCCTACCGGACATCCGGCAAGAAAACCGATAAGTATCGGATAACTTCCCTCCGCACTCACACCAAAAATAATACCAAACAACGGTTTAAAAAAACTGTTTATGTACTTTGTAACTTTCATTTTGATAAGTATATTCGATAATATCATAAAAGGAAGCAATGATGGAACTATAGCCATAAACCATAGCAACAGCCCATCTTTTGCTCCCTCACTTACAACTGTCGGCATAATCGTAAACAACACTATCATGCTGACGATTACAAATATAAATGTTTTTCTCCTCATGATACGCACCTCATTTTATGCATATTTCCTGCTGTTCTACAGCTTTCACTGCAAACACTGCCGCATTAAATCCATACATCCGCCGCATAAAGCCATTCAAGCGCAGGTAATTTTATTTATGCAAAAAAATGCTTTTGTATCATATTTATGTAATCATTTATTTTTTATAACTATCTCATGCAATGGTGCGTCCTCCTGCTTCAATCCAAGCAGTGAATCAATACATTTCTTCAACGTATCATCATAAGTCATCGCATAATGGCTTATAAGCTCTATTCCGACAAAATTTATATTATCATCAATTGAACCGAGAAAAGCAATATTTTTGCCATCCTCTGTGAAATATCCGTTCACTTTCTTCAAACCGTTCATATATACACCCTGCCAGTCCTGATAGTTTGAATCAAACAATTCAGTTACCACCTCCTTATTGTCTATTATAAGGTTTGGATAACCATTTTCAAAACTAATGCTGTTACATGAAACTCCAAGAAATACCATATTTCTCGTGATTTTATCATAAGGCATATGATCTGCATTTATGACTATCTTAGTTCCTTTTTTATCTGTATCTCTTACTATTTTTTCAGCCGCATCCTTATCATCATATGTAAATCCGCTGAGATAAACCGTATCATATTTTGACAATTCCGAAACACTGTATTTCTCTATGTTATTTTCCGTACCCTCATAAATCTGCGGATATATCATTGCCAATTGATGCACATTATCACCGATTCCAATAGCCCTATAGGCACTCTTGACCTCAAATGATTTTTCTTCGCATTCCTCCTGATTAAAAAGCGCATATTTTTCATTTGATGCAACAAATTTATAATTCTCTTTTTTGGCAGCTTTTTTGACCATCTGCATATCTGAATCTTTATTTCTCATTTTAGATTTCTGTATCACGACAGTATCATATTCTGAAGCCAGACACCTGTCAAAAACATACAAATACTCACCTAAATCCATTGCTTCGGCTGCATCATCTGCAATTTTGCTTCCGTCTGTTTTTCCCGCCACAATCATCTTATGTTTAGTTAATCTCTGCGCCTCCTGCAATATGCTGTCAGATACACTGTCATCTGAAACAATAACAGCACTGTCTTTTTTCTGATATGCTATGTATATTGCAGGAACCATATCGATACAAAGCAATATACATACCGCAATCTGAAGCTTTACTTTCAATGTATCCCACATGATAAAAGCCATAAATATACATGTGTATGCCAAAATAAGCAAAACATACAATCTGTCACTTCTATATCCTGACTGCTTTACAAACCACACGCTCAAAGGCTTCACCGCAAACAAAAAAAGAACAATTCCACAAAAAAAAATAATATTTGTCTTTCTGTGGCTGCATATAACACCAAAAATCGCAAGTAAAATAATTGCAATACCAAAATAATATATAATCTGTGCATTTTTAAAATTATACACAGGATTTAACACATCTTTTACTGAAAAAAATACTGAGTTATCAGAAGCTACAAAATTTTTATAATAAAATTCTTCATTTACAGCAGATTGATAAATTGTGACTGCATCAGGCAGCAATAATGCAATCCCCGGTGCAACAACCCCATGTTTGTCCCTGTTTACACTTTTCCACAAAAAAAGAATTAAAACAATACATATCGAAACTACTGCTGCCGAATATGCATCAATCTGTCTTAAGATTAACATACTGCCAAATATCAAAACAGGTAATACCTCTGTTTTGGTATTTATATATTCAAAACAAAGATACATCAACATTGGAACTGCAGCCATACATATCTGCGATTCTATACTGTCATTGACAATAATATCAAAAAAATTCAATGGCAAAAACATCCAAATCAATCCGATATATACTCCCGTTACATATCTTTTCAATCTGCAGCCTATCAATATCCAGCACAATAAAGTCACTAAACCTATAATTATAACCATATTTTCCTCGCTTCAAATCAGCACACTAAAACTGTTTATCATTCAATCATTCTCGGTACTAATCTACAGTATCACTCAAGCATGTTATCTATTATATTATCTATAACTTCGTCTACCTGCTTTTCTGTCAGTCTTGATATATTTTCCTTAAAATCAAGTCCGTCTCTCAAATCTATGATATAACTTCTTGTAGGTGTTTCACTGCTCTCCATGACAGCAAGTTCTCCACCAAGTTCCATTATGATTTTTCTTATCTCAGTACAAAAATAATCTGATATATTTTCCAACGTAGGAACAACTGTATCAAACGGCCGAATTTCATTCATTACTCTGCCTTGAAATTTTTCCAAATATTCTTCAATTGCCTTTTCAAATTTATTGAAAAGCACAAACTCCCCTTCGCTTTTCATTATATAAAAGACGAATTCCCATGTGTGTGGATGCGTCTGTCCGTTTTTTCCGTTTATTATAATATAATGATTGGCATTAAGGTAAAATTTAAATTTATATTCCCTATAAAGTTTTGTTGTCATATCCATTGAATATTCAACCTCCTGATACTGACATCTGCATATACAAGTATTTCAAACTATTTAAATATAATGCAAGGTTCAAAATACATTTTGCCCCCAACATCTTAATATATAATTAAATTTTTTCCTTTGTTTTTTTCAAATACGCTTTGCAGTATTTTTTCAGTTCTATGTCGCCCTTATTCCACTCACCGGGTCTTAAACACTTGTCCGACTCTCCTGCAAGCATCTGCATGATATTTTTTATTTCCTCACGGGAATGGTCTATAAATACCAGCATTACTGCATATTTATCATTTATTCCGCTTACCTCAAAACGAAGTGCTTTTTTCCCGACAACCCACTGGACTCTCTGTAAAAACTTATCATATGCTTTTTTCTCCTTGAATACAATAGTTTCAAATCTTATAAAAGAAATGTCTTTTGTTTCAAGTTTTTCCATAAAATTGTCAACTGTTTTTTCTTTGAATACTGTATTTTTTACATCATATTCATTCAACATGCGAAGCTCATTTTCTATATTTTCAATACTTATATTTTTCGTTCTGAGCTGTTCTTTCAAACCGTCAATTTCAATCTGCTTTTTATCATTTCTGCCTGCCATTATCATCGTTATTACAAGCAGCATTAACAGCATCGATGCGACGCTTATAACTATTATTATCTGTGCCTGCATAAAATCATTATTAGACAATACAAACTTCTGATTTGTAAGCAGGCATATCTTATATTCAGTACCGTTTATCTCAAACAATGTGCCGGATGCAATATAACTTTTTCCCGACTGTGTTATAAAATCATGATGTACCTTGTTCTTCTCCAAACTGTTCAAAAATTTTTTTCCACTTTCAGATACATAGTAAGACGCCGTTGAAAATCCTCTGTACTGGTCGGTTTCCGTAACATCCTTTACAAATACAATCGAGTCCTTCTTTGATAAAGTCCAGTATTCCTTTTCTGAGTTGTCAATTGAGCCAAGTATCTCTTTTATTGATTTTTCATCAACATCAGACTCAGATTCTCTTATATTTATCTGGTCAAGAACAAGTTTTATATATTGATCCTGCTGTCTGGCATAAATTTCCAAAACACTGTTATTATATATTTTCAACTGGAATAATACCACACCGCTCAAAACTATTGAAAAAATTATCATTGCAATTGAAACTTTTTTAAATATCCTGTTTTTCTTCATTTTATAAGATCCTCACCTGTTATCCATGAATCCAGTCCGTTATTACACTCTAATCGGTATTTACGGCTTTCTTAATCTTTTCGACAATCCTTACCGGCACAATAAATTCTTCCCTGATAACACTCCAAAACTCTCTTTTTTCTTCGGTAAATGTTTTTGTTTTCCATGCACTGTCTGTATTTATACTGTTTACAACGCCTGCAAGTCTTATAAAAAATACCATAAAGTTAAACAACGGAAGCATCGGTATAACATACCACTGTCTTGCATAATATCTTCTTATCTCTTTAAAATCCGACAAAAAGCCTATAGTTGTAAAATAATAACAGTAACCTATCAGTATATACAACAAAAAAATAAACAATGTCGAGTATACTATCGACTCAAACGAATACTTCATAAGCACAAGACATATCAGTGCAAGATACCATATTACCCTCGGAAAAGCAAAAGTGTGGTCATACATCAATGTTCTTATATTTACATCAGTAAATATCTTGAGTGGATTCATCCGCTTTTTCATAAACAAATGTGAAACTTCAAGACTTCCTCTCTGCCACCTCTGCCTCTGCGTATAAAGTTTATTCATATCCTCTATAGGGTCAACATAAAATATTGCATTTTCGCACATATATACCCTCTTCTTCTGAAGATATTTCATCTGAAATGTAATTTGTGTGTCTTCACATATCGTATCCGTATTATATAGCTGTGATTTTAAAACCGTAGATTTCCTAAATGCAGAAAACGCTCCCGATAACGTATATATAGCATTTAATTCAGAAGCATAATTTCTTCCAGCAAGAAATGCCTGAGCATACTCCATAAACTCCATTTTCCTGAGAAGTTTTGCAAAGAAACCTTTATATTCCTCTATCTGATCGGGCATTGTAAGTATTGCACCTGTCATACAGTCTATCGACAAATCCGATTCAAATTTGTCAACCATATTTGTCAATGCCTTTTTGTCAAGTATTCCGTCACTGTCAATGTGAATTATATATTTTCCGTCACTGTTAAACAGTGCAAGATTCAATGCTTTTGATTTGCCCTGCTTTGCATTTAGCCACTGCATCATCAATTGAGGGAACTTTTTCTGACATTCGGTAAATACCTTAAAACTATCATCCTGCCCCTGATTGTTCACCAAAAATATTCTTATCTTGTCATTTGGATAATCACTGTCATTTATTGAACTTATACATGCCTCGAGTGAATCCTGCGAATTATATACCGGTATAAGAAGTGATATTTCCGGATATATTATCGGTTTTTCATACTTAGCAGGTATAAGTCTCTTTTTCAAAAGAACTATAACACTTCCAACTGACGGAACAATCTCCATTAACACCGGAATGATTATCCATGCAGCCCAGAAAATAAACGAATTCATAAATCTACTTATTATTGACATATCCAAATCCCCCTACTTTCTGCCTTATTATCTGCGCCTTTGTAAACACATAAAAATACAGCATAACTGACAAAAAGTAGAAAAAAATCCTTCCTATCAACGCATGCGAAATATAATAATAATCTACTCCTTTAAAATGTATTATAAAGCATATCAATGTTATCCTTAATGCGTTGGCAAGAATAAGATACATTGAGCCGACACACCCTATAATTATTTTCTCATATTTTGTATATACACTGAAAAATATAAGAAGTGATAAAAATGCCGTAATCTCAATAATTCCTGAGCATTCAAAATCAATTTTAAGAGTAATTGAATCTTTTGCCGACTGTACAAAAATAATGCCATATTTATAATACGGCTCAAATACTCCTGTCATTTTTCCAATTATACCGGCAAGCGCCGCTACAATATTTGCCATAGGCTGTGTAAATACATCTTTAAAGCCAACAAAAACAAACACAAACAAACCGGCACTTCCCCAAAGGAAATGCCAGAATGGTAATTTTGCTTTTTTTGTCACATGAAGAATATACAGCCATATAATTATGGCTATCAAAAATATTATATATTTACTTATATTCATTCAATCAGCCTCACTACGCAGTTTTAACCACATTATTTACTTTACGTTTTCTGTATAAAAGTACGCCGGCTACAGTAAGACAACTGATGGCAACACCTGCCACAGGTCCTGTTGAAGTTCCTGCATAAGTAACCCACTCGTCACCTATATTTATATATTTAGCCTCTACTACTTTCATTTCATTTATCTCAATGTCAAACTTCTTTGCAAGTTTCTTCATGTCAACTTCATATTCCATCTCATCACAAGTGCTTCCTGCTGAAATTGTTATCTTTCCGTAATCAATAAATCCTTCATCAGAAACATTTTTATATGTAGTCCATGAACCTATATCGACAAGCGTAAACTCATGATTTCCTTCTGAAAGATTAGTAATCTTAGGATTCCAGTCTATATTTCCGTCACTGTCCACAGTTACAAATCTGAAAGAAATTGAAGTTTTGTCGTTACTGTTCGCTCTCAATGTAAATGGTGAAAACTCGTTTCTGCCATCTGTTGTCTTATGAAGAAATGATTTCACATGACCGTAAATATAGCCATCTGACGCATACAATGCCGCCTCCGAATCATCACCGACACCACCCTGTGTTGAGTATTCAATAATAGTATGTGCATAGTCATCCCAGTCACCGAAAGAACCGTCATAGGCTATCCCGCTAAATCTGTTGTTAATCGCACCATGTGACGAATTTTTGTCTATGTTTACAATATTGCTCACAAGTGGACTTGATGAAAGATAATATCCAAAAGATAAACTCTCATTGTACTGCTTTACCGCAGATACAGGAACGGCAATCTCATACTGTCTGTTTGAATATTCCGCCGTCATGCTGTTTCCTCCCATCTGATTTTTAACATAATCACTTACACTGACTTCACATTTTCCATTGACCAGCTTAATATCAAGAACCGTTCTTCTATCTGTATCAGTCTTTATCTCGTATTTTCCACTCGCATAACTTCCCGATGAACCAGCCGCACCATCTGATGCATTTTCAGATTTTTCTTTCATATATATGTAAATATAATCTCCGTCAAACACGGCAGCCACTTTTGAAAGTCCGTTTCCACTTTCTGAATTCTGC
>FR887278.1:12118-29961 GCA_000436755.1 Clostridium sp. CAG:253
ATTCTGCGATACATCATTCTTTGAAACCGCATTCCAGTCTGAAAAGTTTCCATCAATTGTTATACCGCTATACACATCATCTTTTTTAACTTCTTCATCTTTGGAACTTAAATCCGTAATATCGCCGCTTTCAACTTTCGTTCCACAATATTCCAAAGTGTAGTCCTTGTCGCCAAAAAATGTCTGAGGTATTCTAAATTCTGTCTCGTATTTATCCTTTTCCTGACTTGGCTCTGACGCTTTATCAGCATCCCCAACGCCCTCTATATCACTGTAGGTGCCGTTTTTAATACTGCCCATATTGTATGAAAATCTTATTCCGTCACTCGTTCCATCATCATACTTTATCGTAAAATTCGTGTCTGTTATAGGCTGTCCATATTGATTTCCGCCATTTTGCTGCACATAAAAATATACATATTCGTCATCCTTTGCAACAGACCATTTAGATATTTTTGAATCCGAAGAGTCATACATTGTAATTCCATCCCATTCTGAAGGATCTCCGTCAATTGTTATTGTTCTAGCTGCCAAAACACTTTTGTGTGGCACACAAATTGATGCTGCGGCAATAAGTAATGCCATGCTTCCTGCAACAATTGTTTTCTTTAGTTGTCTCATAAAAATCTCTCCTAACAAATAACCTGATTAAGAACATATAAATTTTTAAAGTCGAATTTCTTTAACAGAAACTGCATATACCCTCAAAGGATTTTCGCCGATTTCCAACCTAATAAGTTTCCACCCATTCTTGTCAAAAACCTTTACAAGCTTTCGCCAAAAAACCTCTCCCACATTTTCTATATTGGCATCACCTGCAAATTCTTCCAAAGAATTGAGATATTGATTCTGGTATATTTCAAGTGTTTTATTTACCATATCCTCCATATCAGAAAATTCCACAAAATTGTCGGCAGACGGCTCTGCAAATATCTCTCCCTCCAATACATGATTGTGTTTGTGTTCTTCATTGTTATCGGCACTATGCGTTATACTAAGTCTATATTTAAGTTTATAATATTTCATACTGAAATCATAGAACAATTTTTTTTATTTTGCAATATCTAATATGAAAATACTATTTCCAAAAAATTACTTTAATCTATGATTTTTTCTTTGTCACATTGAGATAGACCTCCTCTTTTGTGTGAAATCCACTGTCAATAATAATACTGTCAAGATTGCTTTTAGTTACCATAACAGGTTTCAGTGAATAATAAGGTACAAGGCTTTTGCCGTTATCAATTTTTTTTGTAGCTATATAATCACTGCTTTTTTCGTCGTTTTCCTTTTTTTGCCCGCTGTCACCGGCTTTATAATATTTTTCTCCCTTTGCTATTTTTACCGCAAAATATGCAGCGGTTTTAGCCAGCTCTTCTACCTTTTTAAATTCAGTCATTTTCTGTGTTCCCTCAACGATACGCTGACATGCCAGCAAATCCGCATCCTGACCAATAAGTGCAACTTTTCCGGACAACCTGTTTTCAGAAAGCACCCTTGCAACCTCACTTGCCAAATCATCATTTCCGCACATTATGCCGTCTACATCCGGATATTTTTCTAAAGCCTTCTCCACATACTCCCCTGCTGCCTTTGCCGACCATCCCTTGCAATAATCTGAATATACAATGTCTATTCCTGCTTCGCTTATCTCCTGTTTAAATGCCTTCTCAACACGAATAACATTGTCATCTGCGCTTGAACCGTTTATCTCAAATATCTTCCCGCCATGTGGCAGTGCGTGCTTCATGGCTTTTCCCATATCTCTGCCTACAGTTTCATTGTCGAATGATATATAAAGGTCGGCATCAACATTTTTTATAAGTCTGTCATATGAAATCACACTTATTCCTTTATTTTTTGCTCTTTTTACTGCATCGGATATTGCTTCGCAGTCTACCGCTATTATAACAATCACGTCTACATTCTGGGAAATTAGATAATCTATCTGTGAAATCTGTTCTTTTACATCCCCGTTCGCATTTTGAACATTTACTTTTGCACCGAGTTCCTTAGCGGCAGTAACAAATGTGTCCCTTTCTCTTAACCATCTTTCTATTACAAATGAATCAAAACAAAGTCCTATATTTATACTTTTCTTTTTGTCTGCAACTTTTTTGGGAGCACTGTTATAACTGCATCCCGTCATCACCGATACAAGTAATATCGCAATTACCAGTATTAACACTGTCATTTTTTTTGCACAGCTAATGCACTTAAATTTTCTTTTCATACCTTTTCTCCGTTATCCTCTGTACTCGCTTGGCGTTACATTTTCTTTCTTCTTAAATATCCTGCTAAAATAGTTCGGGTCACTGTAACCGCACATGGCACATACTTCTTTTATGCTGTATGTATTGTCTTCAAGCAGTTCTTTAGCATAGTCTATTCTTTTCTTCGTCAGATAATCAATAAAATTTACTCCTGCCTCTTCCTTAAATAACTTACTAAAATAATACGGACTTATATTTACAACTTTTGATACGTCATCCAGTGAAATATTTTTAGTATAATTTTCATCTATATAATCCATCGCTTTTGATATTACTGTTTCTGAACATTCCTCATGCTTAAATGCAATATTCTCACACACCAGACTTATCTTCGATATAAACCATTTTGAAAGTTCACTGTAATTTTTCATGGCAAGCACACTTGAAAGATAATCTTTTCTGTACCTGAAACCATAATCAAGTCCTCCTGCATTTACACCCATTGTTTCAGCACGCATAACAAGTTCGAGAACTTTTAACTTTATATCATCATCATACTGTCCAAATTTTTCGCACAGCATATCAAAAAATATTTTTGCCTGCTGTCCCGCCTGCATTGTATCTCCCTGTTCTATATAATTAAACATTCTTCTCTCAACATCTATAGGATAATCTTCATCTATTTTTCCGGCAAGCGGTAAATCATCTACATGTGCAACATGCGATTCTCCTTCATCCAGACAGCGTATGGCTTCAACATACGACTCTTTAACCTTATCCAGTTCTTTTGTGTGTCCTATTCCCGCCATAAATTTTGCATCTGTACTTTCCTCAAGTGCATAGACAAGATTTCTTGTTCTCTCTATTATTGAAATTCTCTCATCATAGTCAACACTTTCCCTATTGCTAAAAACTACAACAACTATCCTGTTAGACATCATAGAACCTATAATACAGCTGAAAGTATCTGATATTTTCTGTCTTATCTGGTCATACTCTTTTTGAAGCCTCATCCCTGTTCCGACAGGATTTGTCAAAACTCCGTTTTTGTAATCTTCACCGAATTGCAGCAATATTATGTAAGCATATTCCTCTTCAATATTCATTATCTCCTTGTAATATTCGTTTTCGGACTTGCTTCCATTCTGCAATAAAAGATTACTCACAAAACCATTTTCTATAATCGGTATAACCGTCTCTAATTTTTCTCTTATTCGTATATTATCTATTTTCTTTTTTCTCTTTTCCTCAACGCTTTTGATTGCTCTTGTAAGAACATCTATTATCGAAGCTTTTGATACGGGCTTTGACAAAAAATCAAAAACTCCTATACTTATCGCATCTTTAGCATAATCAAATTTATTGTAAGCCGTTATAACGATAAACTGTATATTCTTGTTTTTCTCTCTTATTTTCTGCATTGCTTCAATTCCATTTAACCCTGGCATATGAATATCCATCAATGCAATATCAGGCTTTTCCTCCTCCGCAATCTCAACTGCAACCCTTCCTGTCTTTGCCGTAAACACTTCACATTCGTCACCAAAATTTGTTGCAATTATCGTTTTCATTGAATTGAGCATAAGCCCCTCATCATCTGCCAGCAAAATCCTTATCAAAATACCTCTTCCTCCTTTGGAATAATGATGGTCGCTGTAGTACCGCACATAGCACCATCACTGTCAATTTTAAATAAATTTTCTTTCTTATAGTATAACTCAAGCCTTTTATTTACATTTTCAAGACCGATACCTGTCGAGTCACTGTCACTTTGTTCCTCATTTTTTATATTTTCCATTATTTCCTGAACTTTTTCTCTCTCCATTCCCTCCCCATTATCCTGAACCTGTATTATTATATCGTCATCATTGTCAACTATATAAAGTGCAATTCTCTTTTCTCCCTCATTATTTCTGACACCGTGATTTAACGCATTTTCAACAATAGGCTGCAGTATCATGCTCGGCACTCTTATTCTGATGTCCTCTATTCCAATGTGCTTTTCGTAATGTATCTCTCCGTCATACCTAACATTTATTATATATATATAATTATCAACTACCTCGATTTCCTCTTCTAAAGTCGCATCATCCTGCATTTTTTTCACGTTATACCTGAAAAAGTCTGCCATCTTCTGAACAAACACACTTGTCCTCTCAGCGTCCTCAAGCATTGCAAGCTGTGCACCCGCATTGAGACAGTTAAACAGGAAATGTGGATTTATCTGTGCCTGAAGATACTTTAATCTGGCATCTTTCAAATGATTTTCCATCAGAAGCTGTTGTTCCTTTAATTTTCGCTCTTCCTCCATTCTTTTTTTCACCTGATCAACGTAATGTCTAAGGCTTCTCACCATTGTATTAAATGCATTTGTTACAATTCCGACCTCATCCGTAAGTTCTGAATCTTTAAGCTCTGCCTCAAGATTTCCACTCGCTATCTCATCTGCCGTTCTTGCAAGTGATACCAATGGATTTATGATATTTCTCACAAACAGCAGAAGAACAGTCATCGACAAAATACATATTAAAGCAATAATAACTACACTGACAAACTCGGATAATTTTAATGAACCTAAAAGCACCATATAGTTACTTGAATTTTCTTCAAACTGGCTTTCATTCAACAATGAAATATATTCTTTTATATAATTGTATATTTCCGTGCTTTTCTCGTAATAATCCTTGTACTTTTCAACATTTCGTCCTCTCTTTTCCTGAATTGTCATCTCTGACAATTTAAGATAAGTTTCCGACATTCCCCTGATATTCTTTTGAAGCATAAATATTTCATCATCCATATTTTTATCATTCAGATTTCCCAGCATATTCCTGTATTCATCTTCATAACGATAATAATTTTCCAGAGACTCTGCATTGCGTGTGTTCAAATATCCATACAAATTGTATTGTATATTTTGTATCGCAGTTGACAATTCACCCGTTATAATATTTGACGAATATACATTGTTTATACTTTTTAAAGATACATTTATAAAATAAAACACTAGCACAATCACTATGAATACAATTATGACCATTAGAGTATACAATGAAATCAATTTTGTTTTTATCGAACCCGAATATGCATTTTTTATCCACCTTTTCGTTCTCTTAAACATATGCTTCTCCTAATTTTTATTTACATCGTCTTTTTTATAATAATCAGAAACATTTTTCTTTGAAATCACATTCATATCCACACTTATATAATCACTTACATGCCCGAAAGCAATATAATCACAAAGTACCTGTATGCTGTTTTCACCAAGCTGCTTTGCATCAAGTTCTATTGTTTTCGATACAACTCCTTTCCTTATTGCTTTTAATGTAGAAGCAGATGAATAATAATTAATAATTTTTACACTTCCAACTCTGTTATAATCAATCGTAGCCTGACACAGACATTCTGATGCTGTCTCATTCAAGCTTACAACTATGTCAGGTAGAGTTGCCTTGTTTAAAAACAGATTTCTTATTCCCTCCTCAATATCAAAAGTTGTATTATTTTCAATGTAATACGGCTGCACATTTATATTTATTCTCGAGCCAATCCCCTGCAGCAGTGCGCTCTTAATCTGCCCGAATATTATTTCATTCCCGGCAGAATTCTTTTCCGTCAATATATACACTCTTCTTTTTCTTTTATCCATAAGACTGCTTATCTCTTTTGCATACACCTGCCCCATCTGGTATGTATTTATGCCAACAAATGAGACTCTTTTTGTATCCGGCGCATCATTTATAACCGTCACTACCGGCATTCCTAATTTTGTTGCCTTGTTTATAAGCATCTCTACTTCCCTGCTTCCATCCGGCTCAATAATTATTCCGTCAACTTTAGCTGCCATGCATATTTTCATGTAATCTGAAATTGTATAATCATCTGGAAGATTTTCTCCTATTTTTTCAACAAAAATGCCTTTTTTATCTGCATAGCGTTTTGCGTTTTCATAAACACTGTTCCAAAATTCTCCTGAAAAATCTTTTGCTATCATAGCAAAATGTTTACTGTATTCATCTGCACTTTCTTGATTTGTTTTCTTTCCGACATTCTTCTGTACATTCCAGATGTAGCCAAATCCAAAAACAAATATAAATAATGTAACTATTGATAAAACAATAATCGAACTTGTTTTTTTAGATTTATTTTCATTTTCTTTATTTTTCTTCACGGCTCTTTCCTCAAATACTCTTTTCTAAATATTGATGTTACTATAATTTAATCTAAAAAACAAGGAGACTTTCAAACCGAAAGTCTCCTTGCCAGTCACCGGTTACTGTTCACCTTATTGTATGACCGGTAACAATCACCGCACAATCTAAAAATTCATTTTAATACTCCTCATCACTATCCTTTTTTTCTTCACACTCTATATTTTCTTGTGCTTGAGATTTTGTCTTTTTCATAAGCCTTGTTGCGTAACAGATAACACCAATGGCTCCTGATGCAAGAACAACAGTGAAGATTATGGCAACCGGCCATGACATTGTATCGTCTCCATGAATTCTGTTGTTTAAAATTCCAAATGCCATATACCCGATATATGCTGCAACCAGATAATATATAATTGATTTTGTATTTACATTATTGCCTGTCATATCTCTTCACTCCTATTCTCATTACTATTTTGTATTATAATATTTTCTTTTAAACAAAAACCGGTACAATATCTCCATTATTCGTTATCCTGGCATCAAGCCTTTGTCATATTTTTGTTGTTAAACTTAATATCAAAGATAACTGCAATAAGAAGAACTGCTCCTTTTACTACATACTGCCAGTTCGAGTTAAGTCCTATTATAGACATGCCCTGATTGATAACTCCAAGAAGTATGGCACCGATAACGGCTCCGCCTACTGTTCCTGAACCACCGTATGCAGATGCACCACCGATGAAACATGCACCGATTGCATCCATCTCGTATGAACTTCCTGAATCACCGTTTACTGAACCTACTCTTGCTGCACAAAGCAAACCACAAAGACCTGCAAGTACTGCAACCTGAACATATGCTATAAAGAATACTTTGTTTGTATCGATACCTGAAAGTTTGGTAGCTTTCTCATTTCCACCTATTGCATAAAAATGACGACCAAGTGCTGTCTTACTTGTGATGAATGCATATAATACTACTACTGCAAGAAGCCAGAGAAGCATTACCGGAATACCTTTATACTGTGAAAGTTTGTAGCAGTACAACAATACACACACACTTATTACAGCCATCTTTATATATGTACCTAAAGCACTCTCAACGTGGTATCCTTTTTTCTGTTTTTTCTGTCTTCCGATAATTGTAAATGCAATATATCCTACAACTACAACCACTCCAACAATTATTGCTGAATATTTCTGTCCGTCATCAAGCCCTGGTACGTTTATGTATGATGTGAATACATCAAGGAATGATCTGTTCTGGATTGAAATTGTTTTACTGTCGAGAACTACACGACCAAGACCTCTGAATACGAACATACCTGCAAGTGTTGTGATAAATGGAGGTATTCTTGAATAACCTATCCAATATCCCTGCCATACACCAATCACTGCTGCAACTACAAGTCCGAGAAGTATTACCCCTATTGCCGGAATTGATGTTGTTGATAAAAGCTTTGCTGCAATGGCTCCAACAAGACATACAACAGAGCCAACAGATAAGTCGATGTTACCACCGGTCAATATACAAAGCAACATACCACAGGCAAGTATAACTACATATGCATTCTGCAAAAGCAGATTTGATAAGTTCTGGGCATATATCATTTTTCCGCCCGTCATTTGATTAAACAATACAAATACGATTAATAATACAAGTACCATCGTATATTTTACAAGAAAATCTTTTACTTTAGCGTTCATCTTTTTCTCCTTTCCATGGGTGCCAAGTTTCTATGCCTAACTCTTTTACTTCTGGTCATCTTTTAAAATATTTGACATAATAAGTTCCTGAGTAGCTTCCGATGCTTCAAGTTCACCTACTATTTTTCCTTCATTCATAACATAAATTCTGTCGCACATTCCTAAAAGTTCAGGCATTTCTGATGAAATCATAATCACACTCTTACCCATCTCAACAAGCTTATTCATAATTCCATATATTTCATACTTTGCACCGACATCAATACCTCTTGTCGGCTCATCAAGAATAAGCACTTCAGGATCTGCAAACATCCATTTAGACAAGAGTACCTTCTGCTGGTTTCCTCCTGACAGATTACCTACCGCCTGTTCTACCGACGGACACTTTGTATGCATCTTCTCTCTGTAATCCTCAGCAACCTTGCGCTCTTCATCCATATCTACAATTCCATGCTTACAAATCTTTTCGAGTTTCGCCATAGTCGTATTTTCTCTTATTGTCTGACTAAGCACAAGCCCGTTCTCTTTTCTGTCTTCAGTTACATAAGCAAGACCCGCTGCAATCGCAGCTTTTTCATTTTTCAGATGTACTTCCTTACCATTTATGAATAACTGACCCGTTATGTTTTTTCCATAACTCTTTCCGAATATACTTCTGGCAAGTTCCGTTCTTCCTGCTCCCTGAAGTCCTGCAAAACCGACAATCTCACCTTTATGTACATTGAAAGATACTTTCTTATCAACTATTTTTCCTTCAAATGTAGGATGGTAAACCGTCCAATCCTTCACCTCAAGTCCTAATTCTTTTGAAATATTATGTTCTCTTTCAGGGAAACGGTCTGTCATTTCACGACCAACCATTCCTTTAATGATACGTCCCTCATCAATGTTGTGGTCAGGATTTTCGATTGTCTCAATCGTTGAACCATCTCTTATAACCGTTATCCTGTCTGACACATAGGCAATTTCATTTAATTTATGCGAGATAATAATTGATGTAAGTCCTTTTTTCTTAAACTCAAGAAGCAAGTCAAGCAGCATCTGCGTATCTTCTTCATTTAATGATGAGGTAGGTTCATCCAAAATAAGAAGTTTTACATCTTTTGATAATGCTTTTGCAATTTCAACAAGCTGCTGTTTACCTGTTCCAATATCTTTAATGAGAATCTGAGCAGATTCCTTTAAGCCAACCTGAGCCATATGTTTTTCAGCCTCGGAATATGTCTCGTCCCAGTTTATTCCAAATTTACCTTTTTTTTCATTTCCAAGGAACATATTCTCACCTATACTCAGCATAGGAATAAGTGCAAGTTCCTGATGAATAATTACAATACCTTTTGCCTCACTGTCGTGAAGAGTATTAAATTTACAAACTTCCCCGTTATATATGATATCTCCTTCATAACTTCCATATGGATGAATACCACTTAAAACTTTCATCAGGGTAGATTTGCCAGCTCCGTTTTCTCCGCAAAGTGCATGAATCTCGCCGCGCTCTACTGCAAGATTGACATTATCTAATGCCTTTACACCCGGAAATTCCTTCACGATATTTTTCATTTCGAGAATATAATCAGCCAAATCAAAACCCTCCTTTTCTTTTTTTAGGGACTCACCAGGTTACGGGAGTCCCTCGTTTTCTTTCTATATCACTATTTCTGTCTACAACATATAAATCAATTACTCAATTGCCTGAAGGTATCCGTCTGAACCCTCTTTGTAATATCCTGTGTCAACAAGTTTCTCTTTGTAATTGTCTTTTGTGATTACTTCTGGTGTAAGAAGATATGATGGAATCTTTCCAGTTCCGTTATCATATGAATCTGTATCATACGAGCACTCGCAGTCAAATTCTTTTGTAAGTGACTCATCAGGTGTATTGCCATCAAGCACTGATTTTACAAGTTTAAGTGTTACTACTGCTTCGTTTGCAACTGCCTTGTAAACTGTCATTGCCTGTTTGCCGTCAAGAATATTTTTAAGGTTTGCAACGTCACCATCCTGTCCTGTGATAAGAGGTGTGTTCTTTCCTGCATAATCAGATTCGATTGCCTGTGTTACACCAAGTGCTGTTGAATCATTTGAGCAAAGTGCTATATCAAGCTGATTCTTTCCATCTGCATAATAAGATGAAAGAATATTCTGCATACGATTAAGGGCTTCATCTGTGCTCCACTGAGGTGTTGCTACAGACTCAAAATCCTGCTGTTTTGAAACAATCTTAACTGTTCCATCATCGATATACTTTTTAAGTGTATCCATTGCTCCGTTGTAGAAGAATGTTGCATTGTTGTCTGCCGGGTCACCAGCTGTAACTTCCATGTTGTATTTTTTCTTTGAACCGTCAAGTTTTAATGTATCAATTATGTACTGTCCCTGTAACTGACCTACTTTGTAGTTATCAAATGATACATAGTATGAAATTGCATCTGTGTTCATGATAAGTCGGTCATAAGAAACAACCGGAATGTTCTGATCTTTTGCGTCTGCAAGTACAGTTGATAATGTATCACCGTCAATAGCAGCAACCACAAGAATGTCTACATTATCTGAAATCATATTCTGAATATCATTTACCTGCTGGTCTGTATCATTGTCAGAATATGTAATCTCAACATCATATCCCTCTTTCTTAAACTGTTCCTCAAGATATGAACCGTCTCTGTTCCATCTTTCAAGAGATTTTGTTGGCATTGAGATACCTACTTTTTTCTTGCCTGAATCTGAGTTCTTATCTGAACTTGAATTGTTGTTTGCTGTTGGATCAGAGCCACACGCTGTCATAGATGCTACCATCGCTGTTACAAGTAATCCTGCTAAAAATTTTTTTCTCATAATATTCATCCTCCTCTATATATAATATGAAAATAAGTTTAGAAAAAACATTTCGTAATGTTCTTATCTGTTGTTAATAATATATCACAAACCATTTAGCATTATTTTTCATATTTCTATACATTTTTACTAAGTTTCAGACTTAAATCAAAAAATGATAGCACTTTTTTACCTTATATTGTAAAAATTTGCTATCATTTTTTTGTTGTTCATTATTTTACGGCTATTTTATTATTTTTTTGTTTAAAACATGAGCTCCTGCTGTGTCACCTGAATCTGCGTTGCAATCATTGTATCGGATTCTTCTCCCCTGGTATGCTCTCCCTTCAGATACTGCATTCCATTTCTAAGACTTGCTGCAACCAGATTAAGCACATATATATTGTCAAATCTGTCATAGATTGAATCCCCTCCAAGACCCGAAAGACAGATAAGCTGGGTATTTGTCTTTTTTGCCATATCCATAAGCGGCTTTAAGAGATGTGACGCATTGGTCTGTGCAAAAGGATTATCCATAACAAGCACTTTTCCTTCATTATAATTTGTAAACACATCCGACACATCTTTTCTCATGTAGTATAAAAGACTTGAAAGAACAATGAACGCAGATAAAAATCCTTCACCGCCTGAATTTTTTGCAACATCTGACCATGAAATCTCCCTGCCTTTTTGTTCCTCTATCTTATAAAGCCTTATGCGCACATTTCCGGTGCCAATCACCGAATCATAAAGATACTTTGTATTAATATAAAGACTTATAACTTCCTCAGGATTTTCATTATTTTCAAGTGCCGTTACGGTTTTCGCCGTAACTTCATCGAGAATATCCTTAACTTTCAAATGATACATCTCTTCATTTGAATACCATTCAGGAATTGTTATTTTAAGCATTTTTTTATCTTTCCCGTGAACTTTAATAGTTGAATTTCCATCTATCCTGCCAAGATCCTCATGCACATCCCTGACATACTCCTCCAAAAGTTCAACTATTCTTGCACTTTCCTTTTCCACCATAGCCACATCTACTTCAAGTTTTTCTATTATTCCTTCATACGAAGAGACAAATATATCAAGCTGCTTTAAAAAGTTCACCGCATTGTCGGTAATCGACATCAATACTTCTATGGACTTTTGGAAAAATTCATCCCTGAAAATATTTTTTCTCGCCATATCGTTAAGCAGTCTTGTAATAACAGCACTCTGCTTTCTCTCATTCTCAAGAATTTCTTTGTAATCCCTTATCATAATTCCTCTGAATGTATCTATTTCTTTTACGGATTTTCCTACAAAGTCTGATTTTGTTATTCCGCTTTCTGTGTCTTCTGCTTTCAGTTCACTGTATTCTGCCAGCGCAGTCAGGTTATTCCTGTAACCTGCACAAAGATTTAATACACCTTCTAAATCCGATTTGTTATCTCTTATTTCATTTTGAATCAAAATAATCCTGTCTTTAAAATTTGTATTGGTTATCTTCTTTTTACTAACTGGCTCTTTTTTCTCACATATTCTGTACAAATCATTGTACGCATGTTCCATATCTGACTGCTTTTTGGCAATTTCCATGTTAACTTTATTCAGCTTTTCATTATAAAGCTGAATCTGCATATTTCCGGAAGAAATGCGTTCATCAAGTTCATTTTTTTCTTCCCTGTCATACTTTACTTTTTCTACATCCGCAATTTCCAAATTATGCTTTTTCAACAACTCATCAAGTTCCTGTCTGCTTTGGGCAAACTGCCTGCTCACACTGTTATACTGCTCATTCAACAGCTTTATCTCATTTGAATAATCGTTTAGCAATGCATTGTATTCAGCTTCTTTTGATATTCTCGTTTCTTCGTCTAGAAGATTATATGTTTCTGCATTCTCCTTAATTTCTGCCTCAAAGTTTTTGAAATACTCATATTTTTCCTGAAAAGATTTTTTTTCCTGTCGCATTTTCATCTCGTTTCTCTCGTCCGATTTGATATTTTCGACAAGATTTTCAAGCTTTTCGTTAATAATACCCAGTTTGTTATCTATATCTTCATTCTTTTTCTCAAGTTTTATCTTCTCATCTTTTGCTTCACAATATTCATTGTAGTTCTCATTAAGAATTTCAAAATCCTGCAGTCTCAAATCAGCCAGACTCTTATTCCTGTTTAAATCAGTTATCTTCTGGTTAATATTTTCGTTATTCTTTATTATGTCTCTTTTCAGATTTTCAAGTTCTTCTATCTGATTTTGTGCATCATTTATCTCTTTTTCATATGTCATTATCATATTTGCACTAAGCTCAATACTGTCTTTTTCTAATGACTGTTTCTTTATGCATTCACATTTAGAAAAATATTCACCGTATTCAATGTCTCGTCTCTTTATATTTTCCTGAATCTTTGTAATCTTTTCCTTTTTCTGCCAGATAATATCACCACGCTTCTTCGTGTCAAGCAATTCGTCACGAAACATCAGATAAAAACTTACTTTGTCAAGTTCTATTGTACCTATACCGCTCTCTATAAAGCCATCTTCAAGTTCCTCTCTCTTAACAATCGGAATAGGGGTTGACGTAAATATCTTTTTATTATCCTGTGCGAGTCTATCAAAATCTGCACCGGATAATATTATCGAATACGGAATAAACGGATTATTTTCAACAATTTTTTTATTTTCCTGCAAACTTCTTCCATTGTTTGAAAGCCATTCCATGCCATATATAATCTCAATTTCAAGTGTTGAGAGATAATCCGAAAATTCCTTTGACACCTCCAGCAGACGTCCGTTTTCAAGCAGCTTGACCTCTGCTCCAATCTGCTCATATTCTCTCTCCAAAATCCGCTTTGCAGCATTTATCTCTTTAAGCTTTCTTTCTGCATTTTCAATAATAACTGTTTTGTTATATACTTCACTTTCATCCACAAGAAAATACTTCATTATATCCTGTCTTGTTTTAAGCTGTAATTCAAAATCTGCCAATCTTTCTTTTTCAGCCGCAAAACTGCTCTTTTTTTCTATAATTACTTCTCTGAAATCGTCCTGATTTCTTCCATATCTTACATAATCTTCATCATTTTTTGTCTTTTCATGCTTTAACGCCGCTATATCCTTTTTCATAGCCGCTATTTCTTTTTCATACTCTTCTTCTTTAAGTTCTAAAACACCTGCCTCATATATGCCAAGAATATTTCTCAAAAGATTTTCGTTGTATTTTTTGTTAAACTGTTCTTCCAAAACAGCATAATTTGATACCTTTGCCTGACACTTTCCAATCTGCAATGAGTTTGCATCTTTTTGCTTAAAGCACTCTGACTTGCTTATATTATATTCTTTCTCCTGCTCCTCCTGTTTAACGATAGAACCCTTTATTTCTGCGATTTCGCTGTCACAATTTGAAAGTGCCTTAAAATAATGTTTAAACAGCATTTTTCCCAATTCTTTTCTCGCAGGTTCTTTTTCTTTCTCATTCTTATTTGACACTTCAATACGGCTCTCAAGCTTTTTGCACTCTGAGAAAGCATTGTTCTTTGCCTCGTTTTGCTTTGCACAAAGTAGTATATCCCTGCTTTTTTCAAGTTTCTCTTTTTCTTTTACTACCTGCTCTTTTTCGAGAGTAAGCTGCTCATATTCATGTGCCAGTTTATTTTTCTTTTCTTCAATAGAATAGATACTGTATGATATTTCTTCATATCTTATATCAGCAATCTGTTTCTGCTTATTTTTTATTTCTTCATCGAGATAATTTTTTCTCTCGTCAGTCTCTTTAAGAAGTTCATCCAAAATCGTGATGAACCCTGCTATATCACTTTCCTTTGACTGTCTTTGTTTCGTATAATCCAAAAATTCATCTGCATAATTTTTAATACCTGATGCTTCCTTTAAAAATTCTTTTAAATTTTCCATCCGGTGGATATTTGTCTGATTGTCTTTATACTGTTTAGCATACTTTTTAATAATATTCTCAAACTCCGAAATGCGGTTTCCTTCCTTGTTAAGTTTGCTCTCAACAGCTTCTAAAAACCACTTTTCAACAAGACCTTTTTCATCACGACAGTCTGAAAACAAATCTGAAAGTCCCGACTCTTTCAAATTTATTTTTTTTATAATAGTTTCCCACTCTTTGTAATTTATCTGGTACTGTTTTAATTTTTCAAAATACATCCTCGACTGCGCAGGCATATCCATATCATAATAATTAAAGTGCATGCCGTCTTCTTTTTTTATGTTTTCAAATATCTTCCTGCATGTCACCCAATTTTTTAAGGTCATGCCCGCATCTGTCTCATTTATAATAGGAATATGATATATATCATTTTCGCATCTGTCTTTATATTCATATATAAAGTTTATCATTTCTAGTTCATCATGTACTTCTCCCTCCGAGATTTCCTGATTTTTTCTTACCATCATTCCCGTGAGGACATATCCCGCATCCCCGTCAAGAACCCACTCAACCATAATAAACGTCGGTCTGTTTGTCGTAAAATAACTTTCAAATTTTCTGTCTTTTGTGTCCCTGTATCTCTTATGTACAAAAGGTGCCGTCATCATCTGCACTAAAACTGTCTTTCCACCGCCGTTTCTCAATGACATAAGCGTACTTTCCCCATTAAAATTGAAAGCTTCATCACTTATCTTAATCGAATTATTATTATAATTTAAGTTTACAATACGAAGTGTGTTTATTTTACTCACTTTTTTCCTCCTCATCAATAATGCCAAGAACTTTAAGAACCCTCGTATAATTATTCTGATTCAACAGGTTCCAATCCATAAAACTGTCCAGCTTTTTTGTTGTATTTATCATGTCATCTCTCTCTATATACTCGATAAGCCCCTGTTCCTGTAGAAAAAGCAATATCCGGTGAACAAATCCCTCTTTTGTAGTTTTAGTTTTTCTTCCCTTTTCGTCGCTTCTAAGCGCAGTATAAGATTCAAGCATATTTGAAAATGCCAATCCCGTTTTTTCTTCTTCATCCTCAGTCATATTATTTCCGGCTTCCAAAAGTCTGTCAGAAACAAGATTTATAAGCTCTCCGACTTTTATGTATTCCCTTGATTTACTGCTGCTGCCCTGCGCGTCATAAAATTCCGTAAGCATTGTAAGAATCACAAACTGCGACAAATAATAATCTTTGTCCGTTGCACCTGATTTACATAATTTCGCTTTCAATTCCTGCTTTGAGAACCCAAGAACATCATTATCTTCATACGGAATAAGATATATGACGCTTCCATATCTTTCAACCGTACACTCTGCAATATCTCCCTGATTCTTTACAAGAGTCATAATTCTGGGATTTTGCGTATATCCGTCAAACAATTCTTTGCTGTCTTCCTCCCTTATTTCATGTTTTGAAATAAGAGTATAAAATATTTCCTGACTTATTCTTACTTCTTCCGCCTCGTATGCCATAATTACTCCATTCCTTTTTCAAATTTAAACACTACATTTGAACAATATATGTTGCGTCTGTCACCAAATTCATTGTATATATCCTTAAAGCAGACTACCTGTCCATCTTCACACTTTCTTATTGTTACTTTCTTAATTCCGTCTGCTTTTCTCTCATCCGCAATTTTCAAAAGCATTTCATTCAACTGAAAACTGTAACTTTCATCCGCAACTATATTTTTTCTCTCTTTCCTCAAATCATCAATATCTATGCTGCCCGCTTTGATAAATTCAACCATTATCTCCTTAAAAATTTCAGCATTCGGAATAAATGTCTTTTTCTGTTCCTCCGTCATATCACACATTGCGGCAAGTTCCAGATTCCCGCCATTTTCTTCTGCTTTATCTACAAGATACTCCATACTTGATTTATATTTTTTCAGCTTTTTTTTGAGTCTTTTTTCTTTCTGCTCCTCATAATCCATAATATCAAAATCAAGCTGTTCTTCCTCATTCTCATCATTTTTCTCTCTGAGTGGCTTTTGATACTGAATACATTTGTTCAGATTATAAATTTTCCTTGGATTATTCCTAAACAATGGATTTAAAAACATGTTTACATTTATCAGATTACCCGGATGTTCAATAATTTTATCATACAAATCATTTCTAAGTGAAAATCTCTTTATCAATGTCATCTTAGACATCTGTTCCAATTCAGTAGAATACAAATCCTTCAAATCAAAATGTTTATTTAGTATTTTCTGATGCTCGTCTATAGACCGGCTCAAATATCTTTCAATCTCCTGAAGATTTTGAAGTTTTTCCAAATCCTCATCATTCAGTGCTTTAATATTTATGTTTTCATCCTCTAACTCTTTTACCCTGTTTCTTACTATTCTTCTATACTCCATGAATTTATGCTTAGTATCACTTATTGTCAACATATTTTCATTTAGTATCTGCTCATAGTCCTCAACCGAGTAATTTAATGCATTTCTCCTAATACGGTCCATTGCCTCCTGAATTTTCTGAAGCTGTATCCTAAGCATATTAAAGATATTTTTTACTTCATCGAGAGCCTGGTCATATGTAGCACGCTCCAAATGCATTTTGAAAATCATCTCATGTATCGTAAGTTTAAGATTATTTTCAACTTCCAGTGTTGATAATACAAGATTATAGCCATTATCTGTAAGTTTATAACTTGTTCTTTTTATTTCTCCGTCTATATATACCACTTCGTTAGATAAATAACTTATATTTTTCTTTTTGTATTCACGTTCATCAAAATCAAAGCAGTCAAAATACATCGCACGGCCTTCATCACACAAAACAACATTTATAATAAACTCAGCAAGTTCACCGCTCTTCTCATATGACAATCCCTTTTTTAAGTATCTGTTGCAGATATCATCAACAAATACAGATATATCATCAATCGTGCATGGCTGCTCTCTGAGTGAATATTCCATAATAAATAGAAGAACAGAATATATAATATTTACCTGTTCATCCATACTTTCAAAACCATACTGTTTCCATGTTGTTTTCTGCCAGC
>FR887279.1:0-2319 GCA_000436755.1 Clostridium sp. CAG:253
CATTAGAGGGTCCCACAAGGTTGACACCGGTAATCCTCATCGTGGGTTATGAGGACCGATGAGCTGCAACTAGGCAGCTAATGCAAAATTATCTTCTGCGTTTAAATTTAAGTCGAACTTTTTACGTGGTGTCCGACCACGAACAGCTTCTCCATCTTCAGTGAGCCCGTCGAAACCAGTACAACCCCGTTGTACTGAGCTGCCCTGTAAGCAACTGCTTTAGTAAAAATCATTTTACTATATCAACAAATATCTGTCAAGATGCATTCCCGAACCATTCCAAAAAATTTTATTCATTTGCAAATTGCAAGCAGTCTGCAATCTTTTTTATACAATACAAAGAGTCGCAAGCGACTATTATATAGCAACAGCATATAATAGCCACTTTCCTGATTTTTATTTAATGTAACAAACAAATTATCAAAACAGACACCTATATATGTATGTCTATTCTATTATTTAAATTTAGCAACTTTGAATTTTCTTATAAGTCCATCAAGGTTTGCCGCCTGACTTCTCATTTGCTGACTTGCCGCTGCACATTCCTGTGCCGTTGCTGAATTATTCTGAACATTATTGTTAATTTGTTCAACACCTTCGTTAATCTGTTCAAATGAATCATTTTGGGCACTGAGTGCCTGTGCAACTTCATTTACTTCACTTGTTATTAAGTTTGAACCGCTAACCACATTCTCAAGCTGCTTTGCTGTATCATCAACTATCACAATACCCTTTTCAACAGCTTTTACAGATGTCTCAACAAGCTGCGATGACTCTTTTGCTGCTTCTGAACTCTGTGCTGCAAGCACAGACACCTGATCTGCGACAACAGCAAAACCTTTTCCTGCCTCACCTGCTCTTGCTGCTTCTATAGATGCATTTAATGCAAGTAAGTTTGTCTGAGCTGAAATATCATTTATTGTTGCTATAATTTTTCCAATTTCCTTTGATGCATCACTTATTTCATTCATTGACTGAACCATTTCCTGCATCTTTTCATTTCCTATAACAATCTCTCCACCGAGATTTTTTACTTTATCACTTATCTCCTCCGCATTGCGGGCATTCTGAGCTACCTGCTCTGATATTGATGTAATCGTTGCTGTAAGTTCTTCTGTTACGGCTGCCTGTTCTGTAGAACTCTGTGCAAGTCCCATCGAACTTTCTGATACCTGTTCTGAACCGTTTGCAACCTCATCTGCAACTTGCTGTATACCCTTAACAGTCGGTGACATGCTCTCTTCAAATGCTATAAATGAATCTCTGATTCCCTTAAAGTCGCCTTTCCACTCTACCTGTGGTTTTACTGCAAAGTTACCTTTTGAAAATTCATCCATTGAATTTGATATATCATCAACATATGAAGCAAGTATTGAAACTGACTTTCTAAGGTCATGTGCGAGTTCACCAATCTTATCTTTTGCATGATAATCAATCTCGCAGTGAAGATTTCCTGCTGCAATTTCTTTAGTAACCTTTTCTATAGCTATAAGCGGCTCGATTATAGCCTGAACAATCTTTGCACCAAGCATCTTTGAGAAAAATATCGCAAGACCAACAAATGCTACTATAATAACGATGCCAACTCCATACACGATTGTGGTGCTGTTAAGCATTCCTCCTGCCTCACCCACATTCTTTCTTACATCTCTGAATAACAGACTAAGAACTATGATGGATAAAATACCTGACACAACCATCAACTTAATAACAAAGTTATAGCCATAATTAATTTTGTGTCGCACGTTTAAATTTTCAAGTTTCTTTTCAAACACAATAATCACTCCTATTCACATATTTCTTAATTTCTTCTTTGAGAAATTATTATATACTTAATGACAGGGAATAATCAATAAAAAATGCGAAACTTGTCAATAATATTGCGAATACAGCTCATTATAAACATATTTTCACAAAAAAAATCCCCGAAACCGACTTCAGGGATTTTTGATTATTTTCATTATTGTTAAAACACTTTTTATAACTGAGTTGTTACAAAAATATCATATATTGCTTTGATAGCAGCTTCAAAATCGTTGTCACTGACACCGATAATAATATTAAGCTCTGATGAACCCTGGTCAATCATCTTTACATTGACATTTGCATGAGCAAGAGCTGAGAATATACGTCCTGCAGTACCTCTTGTCGACTTCATTCCACGACCTACAACAGCGATAAGTGCAAGGTCAGCTTCGATTTCAATGCTGTCCGGATGTGCATTTCTGTTGATTGCTGAGATAACTGCCTGCTCTTTTTCTGCAAATTCAGGCTCGTGAACAAATACTGTCATAGTATCTATACCTGAAGGCATATGCT
>FR887279.1:2325-31987 GCA_000436755.1 Clostridium sp. CAG:253
ATACCTGAAGGCATATGCTCAAAGTTTATGCCGTTTTCCTCAAATGCGCTGAGCACTTTTCTTCCAAATCCAACCTCGGCATTCATCATGTCTTTATCGATATTTACAGATACAAATCCTTTCTTTCCTGCGATACCTGTAATTGTATATGCAGGATGATGGCATGTACTTTCAACAATCCATGTTCCCTCATCATCAGGAGCATTTGTATTTCTGATATTTATAGGAATACCTGCTTTTCTAACCGGGAATACCGCATCTTCATGAAGAACGCTTGCTCCCATGTATGAAAGCTCTCTGAGCTCTCTGTATGTTATAACCTTGATAGGCTTTGGATTGTCTATAATTCTTGGATCTGCAATAAGAAATCCTGATACATCAGTCCAGTTTTCATATGCTGTAGCATGAACTGCCTTTGAAACAAGTGAACCGGTAACATCTGAGCCACCTCTTGAAAATGTTTTTACTACTCCGCCTAATGTAGCACCGTAAAATCCCGGCACAACAGCATTTTCAACTTTTGAAAGACGTTCCTGCAAAAGCTTATCAGTTGTATCCGCATCAAACGAACCGTCCTCATTAAATATAATAACTTCAGCAGAATCAACAAACTCATATCCAAGATAATTTGCCATTATTATTCCGTTTAAGAACTCACCTCTTGATGCCGCATACTGTGAACCTGCTTTCTTCTTAAAGTTTTCTGCAATTGTATCAAACTCTTTGTCAAGAGAAAGTGTCATATGAAGCCCGTTTATGATAGACTCATATCTTTCTTTAATTTTCTTGAGTTCTTTAGTAAAATCCTTTTCCGCCTCAGCAAGATCGTAACATGCATAAAGCATATCAGTAACTTTTGTATCTTTTGAATTTCTCTTGCCCGGTGCACTTGGCACAACAAATTTTCTTTCAGGATCAGCTTTGATAATGTTTCCAACTTTCGCAAACTGAGTTGCGCTTGCCAAAGAACTTCCACCAAATTTTACTACCTTAATCATTTTTGTCTCCTCACATATTCTTTATTTCTAAATTTATGATGGTGGCATATCATACTATATTGTATTCACGATATTCCAAAAATGATAGTGCACCTTTCACCTGCTTATCATCAATTAATGTAATTCCATCAATGTTAAATAATTTACCACAAAATCAATGGTTTGAAAAGGGGGACAGTAAAAAAAATCAATATCATATAAAATGTCTCACATCACATGCATGGTCTTTTATATTAGAATCTGATTGTCACTTCCGTATCATTTAATCCTTTGCCCAAAAAAGCTTTAAAATATTTTTTTAATCGCTTTGTCCTTTCAATAAAAAATTCCTCTCTCGGAATCTGATTTTGCAAATCAAAATACTTTTCGTCTTTTATCATGCATTTCACATCATCAACAAGCCAGCTTTTTTCAATGCTTGCGTAATACTTCATGGCACTTTTTAACGGAACATTATTTTTCTGATTGTTGTCAACGGCATCAAGTATCATAAAATTGCCTATATATCCGTTTACATCCTTCTGTCTTTTTTCTATATCATCTGACATATAATAACTTTCAGCATTTTCCTGATTTATTATGTTTGCCTCTAAATGGTCAAGCTGCAGTTTGCCTGCATTCAATTTGTATGTCAATGCTGAATTTAATTTTATTGTAACTACATCCGCTTTATACGCATCCCCGGTTTCAACCTCTAACCTCTGACTTAATAATAGATTTAATAACAATACTTTTATTGCAAATGTTTTATTATTTCCAAATGACCAATTACTCATCCATTTATCAAGTTCTTCATCTAAATCGTTAATCTCCCTGCCCTGAAAATCAATATTTTCCTTACAAAATCCAACATGTCCGTTTTTTTCTATAATTCTTTTTGCTATTTTCCTAGGAATTTCGTGGTCTTTTGATTTTATAGCTGCAATCCAGAGAATATATGCACACTGATGAATTGCTTTATATTCCTCATTGACATGTTCTTTGTCATCAATCAGGCCTTTTATATATTCGCTGAAATCATTCTGAAAATTCGCATCAGCGAGTGAATGTTTCTGTGCGTATGAAGCAATTATCACATTTGTCAGTGCTGGTATTACCGCATGATATTTAAATGCATTAAGCAGATGAAGTGTTTTATATGTAATAGATTTTTCCTCCTGCTCTGCCTTCAATGAACGCTCATTTAATTTATTTTTTTTGACATCAAAATTTCCTAAAATAATTTTTATCGCATAATAAGCATTAAAATCTGCTAATATTTCATTATATGTATACTGCTTTCCTCCAATCGGATACATCACAGACGAATATTTCTTCTCTATTGCATCTTTCAGCTTCGCATCATCTTTATATCCAAGTTCCTTGTCACAAGTCAGATATACTGCTGCCAGATATGAAATAAGACGATTTTTAAAATCTCCATTCCCGCTAAAAATTTTATCTGCCCAAAGTTCATCAAGTTCTGTAATTCTTTTATCTTTCTGCTCATCCGTATCATCCGACTTTGTACAATATTCTTTATAAAAATGATTTTTTATAAGCTCCAAATCTTCAACTTCCAATGATCTGTCATTTAATACCTCAAATAGTTTATTAGCATCATTTTCATTTTCAGTCAACACAACACATAAGGACATATTTTTAATAATCCCGTCCGCCAATTCGATTGCTTTCTCACATATGCTCATTATATCTTTGTTCTTTTCACTTGCACTTTTTGCTCTTGACCATATTTCATCTAATATCGTCTTTAATGCATTTAAATAATTTTTCTCAAAATCACTACACTTATCATCAACCCAGACCGTTTTTAACTCATAATCTGTTGTGTCCTGTACATTGTTTAAATATACACCACAAAGCACTTCCTTTAAAACAATATCATAACGTGAACGCGAATATTTTAAACACAACTGTTCCCTGTCAAAAAAATCATGTGCCTGTCTTTTTCTCTCTTCAAGAGTTTCAGACGGTGTAGCTTTTACTTCCGGATAACACAACTGCTCTTTATAGCATGATACCATCTGTTCCACACGCTCATTTGGATCTAATGTCTCGTTATCCATCAGTTCCTCAATCTTATCAAGTATCACATCAAACGGAACCACATTCCTGCCTATCAGATTCACATAACATTCTTTTAATCTTGAGCAATACTCACTGGCTTTGAGCTGATAGGGCTTTTTTAACTTCTCTAACGTATATTCTCTTCTCAATAAATATCTTATATAATTTAAAAGATACAATGTAGTAAGTCTTTGCTGTCCATCGACTACATCAAATTCAATACTTCCGTCATTTTTCTTTTTTTCTACAACAACTACCGAACCTAAAAAATATTCTTCATTATTTTCATCATAATCGCAAAAAAGTCTTACTATTCTGTCAGTTTTCCAGCGATACGGTCTCTGATATGCGGGAATATTTATCAATCTCGGCTTGTTATTGATTACTCCTCCCTGAGAAGCCCCGTGGGCTTTTGTTGCCTCTCCTTTAAAAATATTTATCATATCATAAATACCTGCATCTTTAAGATTCATCTGTTTTCCTCCTTCATCCTCTCTGCTTTCCGTTCCCTATCTCATGTCCTCAAATGCATACACCAGTCTGTCTATATCTTCCTTGGTCGTATATCTCCCGATGCTTATCCGTATCGTTCCACCATATTTCTTACTGCCTATAACATCATGTACCAGCGGTGCACAGTGATATCCTGTCCTTACGGCTATATTGTATTCTCCGTCCAGTATTGTCCCGGCATCATCAGATGCACATTTTTCAAAAGCTGTTGAAATAACAGCTATGTGATTTTCAAATTCCTCCTCTGTCTCCGGTTTCTGAAAAATAATTATCCCATCCAGTTTTTCTATTTTTTCAAGCATGTATCTGAACATTTTGTCCTCATACTGCCTTATTTCATTAAAATCTGTCTCGATTGAATCTATCCCACATTTCAACGCCCCTATCGCCGGAACATTTAAACTTCCCACCTCATATTTGGATATACCTGTTTCCGGCAAGCCGAGATTTAAAGAGTTCTCTCCGTTTCCCCCAAATATCACCGGATTTAACTTTTTGTCACGCTCAAATATCCTGCTGTTTGTCACAAAACCTCCAACACCAAAAAGTCCGTACAGTGATTTGTGTCCCGCAAATATAAGTATATCTATATCAGTTTCTTTAAGGTTTATTTTAATATTTCCTGCTGCCTGTGCCGCATCTACAAACACAACTGCCTCATATTCTTTTGCCATGTGTGCTATCTTATCAAACGGCAGTATATACCCGGTAACATTACTTGCCATATTTATACATACAAAATCAGGCTCATCACACATAAACTGGTATTCAATCTCTTCTATATCCAGATACCCCTTATTGTCTGTTGCAAGTAATTTTATTTGAATGCCTGTCTTTTTTCTTACAGCCTCCAGTGTCCTCATAACCGCATTATGCTCATACGGCGATACATATACTGTCATATTTTCTTTAAAATCATATCCTAACAAAACCCTGTTAGCCGCTTCTGTTGCAGAAGATGCAAAAACAACATCATTTACATACTCCGCTCCAAAAAAATCTGCTAACTTTGCTCTCGTTCCATTTATCACATCTGTTGCTTTTCTTGCAAGTTCGTAACTTCCTCTCCCCGCATTTACCGACATCTCTCTTGTAAGCATATCCATTTTTTCATAGACCTCTTCCGGCTTTGGATATGTAGTTGCCGCATTATCCAAATAAATCATAAAAGTGTTTCTCCCCTTGTGCTTAACCGACAATATCTCCTAAAACTTTTAATACCGCACTCACCTGTGCGTTTTTGTCATAATTATTTTCCCTAAGCACTTCCCATATTTGTGCTTCTATCAAATCTGTCGCTGGAGATTCATCATACTCCGAAAGTTTACATTTTACCTGCCTGCCATCCACAGTATCCATAGTAAACGATACAGCATTTTCAGTTGTGTTTTCTTTTTTTATCATATGTTCAAGTTCATCATATGATTTTTTAAGCTCCTGTTTAAAGATTTCTATTGTCTCATCTTTATAATCTCTTAGAACAAGACCTGTTAATCCCTCTGAAATCCTGTTAATAATTTTTTCTTCATTGTTCAAATCATTGTCTGTCACGCATTTAAATAGTATTGAGGCTGAATAATCTAATACCACTCCATTAAGTTTTTCTTTGTTTTTCTCTGACCAACGCTCAAATATAGTTCTCAGAGAACTTTCTTTTAAATTGCCTGTACTTTGGAATGTATTTTTCACTATTCCTGTAAGTTTTTTAAGCAGCTTATCATACATTTCCTCAATTTTTAATTTATATACCTTCAATTCATTTACACATGTCTCATAATCAATACCATCTTCTTTGACAGAGTCCGTTAATTCAGGTAATCTCTCAAATAAATACTCTCTTGCACTCTGAATATTTCCGGCGAGGTCATTTCTAAACAATTCACACTTTTTTGCCATCTCGCCGTTATTATCATTTGAAAAACTTATATCGGGTGATGCGTATTTACAAAATCCGGGTAAACTTCGGTACCATTGCTGTATTCCATTAGATAACATTCTAAGTTTCTTTATAGGAGTATCCATAAGCTTACTGTCCGCTGATGAAACTGTACTATCCTGCCATATGTCAAACAAACCTATGATTTTCTTTAAATATTCTTCTTTTTTTCTGTCATCAGGTTCAATATATAAATAACATTTTTCAGGCTCTTCATCTGCCTTGGCAAGAATCTGAGCTGAGATTTCATTTTCAATTTTGTCGTAGTATACAAGCGGTGTTCCATATCTCTTTGAAAGACTGTACGCAATATATATAGGTATTATTCCATTTCTCACTCCAAAATCTCTCCCTTTTATCTCTGTATACAATTTTTCAAAACAATTTTTATTTCCAACACTATCCGTTATAAATTCATCTATCTTTTCAATAAGTTCCACTATATCACCGTCTGCATTTTCAGCAAATTCTGAACCAACCACCAATCCTTTATTTTTTATAACAGCCCTGTATATTGTAGCTTCACTGCTTGTACCTCTGTCCCATAAACTCATGTCCTCGTGCGCAAGAAGCTTTTCGATAATATTGGCTCTGGCTTTTTTTATCGGAGCAGTTATCTCATTTTTATTTATAAGCTCATGATTTACACATGGTGTCTTTCCATAATAAGAACTGCATATTGATGATAATAATTTTTGTAATTCTGTAGCTGTATCTGCCTTCGTCTCTTTTAACACCCTGCATCCATTCTGATTTTCCGCATATAAATACAATGGACTGTTCTCCCCCGGCATATAATAGTCCTGAATTCTGCTGTTGATTTCATAGATAACATCATCAAGACAAAAAAATGATTCCTCAAATGCAGTCTCATTTTCCTTTAAATATTTTTCATCACTTCGTATTGCTTTTATTGCATAATACTTTTTTATACACTCTTCAAAGTCTACAGGCTCATTTGGACATACCATTACTATTCGCTCATTTAAATTATTTTCAAAATTCTGCTCCAGCTTTTGAATGTCAAATTCACCAACACACAAAAACAGTTTTCCGTCTGCGAAATCATTTTGTGTCAATGCAGTATCTATACTGCCTTTCAGATATTTCTCATTTTCTAACTTCTTTCCGTCCTCCAGACAATACTCAAAATATCTTGTCATTTTCTTTTTGTCATTATATTCTTTAGGCAGTTCATATTGTTTGTTTGCAGTTTCCCTGAAGCACTCAGCGATAGTTCGGTTTGTAATTTTGACTTTATTTTTTCTCTTTTCAATCTCATTTTCCAGGTTCGTATCTGTGTTTATTCTAAATACATAACTGTCACTTCTCTGCCTGTAGTTTAAATATCCGTAACTAATCAATGCCTTTTTTGCATCATCGTACAGATTTCTGTTATCTTCCAGACATACCATGCTCATGATACATTTATCATTTGGTATAAGTTCCGTCTGATTCAACATATTTAACAGAGCTATTGATTTTATGATTTTTGTCATGTACTCAAAAAGTTTTTCACCGTAGTACGCCTCTTTTGCCGCTTTTTGCTTCTCAATATCTATCTTTTTTATAAGATATTTTGCTTTGATATACTCAGAATGACACCTTTCGTTTAAAACATCTTTCTCAAAAATATAAGCAAAATAGTCAAATACATTGTCCGCTGATACCAGTGTATCCGCTCCCTGTACATGTTCTTTTACAAATCTTGCAAGTGTATTGGGAGCGTTATCCGACATAAAAGTAAATACCGTTCTTTCGTTCTGCCCAACTTTTTCACTTATCTTTACAAGAATATATGTTGTAAGAGGTGCCATCGGAAAACATCCCTTTACAATAATCTTTTCATAGTCTTTTTTGTCAAATATCGTATACATATTTGTCATATTGTAAGTTCTGTTGACAATATCAGAGGTTTTAATGCCATATTCATCAAAATATCCCTGTAATGCACTGTCATTCTTTTGAATTACATTCATCATCAGTTCATAATAATTCTGGGCACTTGTTCTAAATGCAACTTCCTGTAATCTTCCCTCAACACCTTTAAAAGAATTTAATATCTGTGGCGACAAAAAATTACCATACTCCCTGATACTCTTATGTGCAATAAATATATGTCTTATATCAGGCTCTTTTGACGCATTGCAAAGTTCACACATAGACTGTATAAGTTCCATGTCTTTTGAGGTTTCTCTATTGTCCTCGCCCTCAATAAATTTGCTGAACTCATCAAATACTATGACGATACCGGCAAAACCATATTTTCTTAATTCATATGCAACATTTTCATAAATTTTTGGAATATTGTTTTCAAGCAGCGGATTAAATTCACTGCCCGCAGTTAACTTTGTATATATCTTTTTAAATAACTCAAAGATTTTATTGTCATTTTCACATATTTCTTTTCTGAATGTTTGAACGTCATATCCATTTTCTTTTAATTCATGAACAAATTTTTTATATGTATCCGGATATTCTCTCTTCCAAAAATCCACTTTTGCTGTAATTTCATCAAAAACAGAATCAGGCATAATTTCTGACAGTTTTTCTCTTTGTAACGCTTGAAATAATGCAAGTCTGTACGACGTTTCAAGACCTGAACGTCCAAAACTGATTATTATAGGAAGATATTTTTTCTTCCTGCTTTCCTCACACAGAATATTCTTTTCAATTTCTTCCTCAAGCTTTTTGTTCTTATTCTTAATTTTATTATAAAAATTAACGATTGATTTATGCCACTTTTTATCATCCCTGTTTCTTAAAAGTGCCAGGAGCACAAGAAGAAGATGTGATTTCCCTTTTCCATAAGGTCCAACCAGTAATGTCGCTTTATTATTTCCTTTTTCAAATATATTTTCTAAATATGTCTCTAACACATCCATTGTACTTTTTGCCGGAATAAATTCGTCTATCTTATTTGTCTTATCTATATCAAACCTTATATTTACAGATGTCTGAAATCTTTCGTCTATTTTTATGACATCTTTTAATACCATCAGTATTTCCTCCTGATTTATAATTTTATTTGTATATAAACTTTAAAACTTCTTCTCTCGTTTTTATTGAGTTTTCTTCAAAATATACAATATCAAGTCCCGCTGTCCTGTCTATCCTCAGATACCCCTCATGTTCAAGCCGGTCAAGACTATCATTCAATACAATTCTTCCAAGTCCAAATATTCTTCCGGGACTGTCTTCATCTTCAAGCAGTTTTTCAATACCCACGCTTGTTCTCCCGTTTTCTTCAATGAGCCCTGTCTTTTCAAGGTAACCGCATATTCCAAACAACACGGCGAGACTGCTTATATCATTTTCTTTTATCTCATTTCTTGAGTATATATTCCTGCTTTTGGATAAAAGATTGAGTTCTGCCAAAGGACAATGTAATTTTTCCTCGGGATTTTCATTTTTTCTGTCATCGAAATACATCTGCAAAAGCACCGCACAATCATTTGAGAGGGATTTATCGGAAATTTTTTCTCCATATGTTCTTTTATAGAGTTCATTTTCCATCATTGACTCTAGTTCTCTTCTGTTAAATCTCTCCTCACCTACAATGTTAAAAAACAAATTCCACACTGTAGCTTCCCTATAATTTGATGCAATGTTATAATGAATTATCCAAAGCGTATCTTTATTTTCAATATATCTGTCATTGTCAAGAATATATTTGCCTGTTTTCGATATAAAATGTCCCTTTTTATTTTCATATTCTAAAGGAGAAAGTTTTGAATCTTTAACAATAAGTCCCGCTGTCAAAAGCCAGTATCTTATTGATTTCGACATAGCTGAACCAACACCCAATGCATCTGCCCCCTCATTATTTTTCTTTGAGAAAAGTTCCGGGTTCTTTGCTATCTCTACCAGTCCTTTTGTCAGCCATCCCTCTCTTATATAAAAACTTCCGTTTCCTTTTAATGTAATCTTATCTTTCATATATCACCTTTTTATTGACAGTACCTTTCTCATATAACATCCAACCGAAAAATGACCTACACACTCCTGACATCTTTTGCATTTTTCGTCATCAATACAGTAGTCTGCCATTCTGTTTATATCTTCACCTTCCCTAGATGTTTTTACTTTTATGGCACCAAATCTACACACACTTTCACATGCCCTGCACCCAAGACACATCTGATATTTTGTTATCTGACAATCAAGTTTTCTTTTCGCTTCATCTGCATCTTTTGCACGCATCAGTTCCGGATGGTCAACAAGTATCTTAAGGTTTTTTGTTCCCATTTTTCCCTGAAGCCTGAGCACTGACACACTGTTTTTATCTACGACATAGACTTCTCCAAGCCTCTTATCTCCGAGTTCCTCTACAATCTTTCCAAATGGCTTGAACATTTCATAAAGCGTCGGCGTAATTTCTCTGGTCAATTCATAATTAAATGCCAAACTCTCTTTTACACATCTCTCAAAATTCACGATAGAATTTTTTGCAAATTTAACTCCGTTTCCACCCTGTCTTGCTTTCCAATTTCCGCTGTCTACATAGACATCAGGGTCTTTCTTGCCGACACTTTTTGCAAAATCAATAAGCATCTTATGAAATTTTTCATACTGCTCTTTCATAAAAATTTTTGACAAAAACTCTGACCATGAACTGTTGTTAGGGCAGCACCAGCATCCGACTCTTGAATAGCCAAGCCTGTATGCCCTGTTAAAAATAATATTTCTGGTAAGTATATAAAGCCACACATCAAAATCATACCATGATATAATCGGCGCACAGACTTCCTGCTTACTTATTTTGGATGACTCCGACACCCTGTTATATTTATTTCTGCTGTTCGACTCGCTTCTTCTTATTCCTTGAAAGGAAAGAACTTTTACTTTATTGGCATATATTGTCTCTATTTTTCTGTTTATCGCTCCCGTCTTAAAAATAGTGCAACACCATCTCATAACCCTGCTAGGAGGTCCTACTACCTTGCACAAATCTTCAAAATTCTTGTCCTTATTTTTAGATGAAATCATCAGTGTTTTAGGATTGTGCTCTTTATATTCCTTGATATAGTTGTAAGTCTCCGGAAATTCAAGTGTAGTGTCTCCGAAAAGATGACATATATCCGCTCTGCCTGTTGCCCTTTTTACTAAATCCGCTACAACCGTCGAATCTTTTCCCCCGCTAAAGGATATAAATATTTCTCTGTCCTCATATCCTCTGACCTTTTTTTTTATTTGTACTATCGCATCATCATCTATATCGTTAAATCTGTTTTTATTTGCAGTAATGAATCTTTGAACCATGCCATCAAAAAATTCTGTATTCAGTGTTTTTATTCTTTCATCAAATTTTTCTCTGATTTTATCCGTATCCTGATTTATCAGTCCACGGATTTTTATCTTCATATTTTTTCCGTCAGCATAATAAATGTTTCCGCTTCCGTTCCATATGGAAACATCATCAAATTCACCCTTTTTCTTTCCAAGGAGTATCTCTAAAAGTATCTTTTCTTCCGGAAAAACAATACGACAGTCTTTGACAAACTTTCTCCCTCTTTTACCGCAACAGCTGCATTTTTGCTCATATAAAGGTACTTTGCAATCATTGCACCAGTAAAGCATGGAGTCCACAACCAGATGTTTTCTGCTTCTGCAGATAGGACACTCTATATTTCTGTCAAAATCCTCATTGTCACGAACTATATCATTATTATTCAGTATATCAAACACATAATAATTTCTTTCATTTTCCTTAAGCTTATCAACATCTGTAGTTTTATTCTTATCGTGATTTCCATAGCATTTGTAAAAAATCATTTTCTCCACCATTCCCGCATTTTTTAAAGCAAACTTAATGGATCTATCCCAAGATATGAACATATCTCAAGCATCTCGGTAGCATTCATTTTTCTGTCTGTATTTCCAAGCAGCAAATCTAAATCCACTTTTGTGTTTTCTGATATCTCCGCCGCTGAAATATTATTTTTTCTGATATATTCAATAATTTCTCTTGTAATTTCCATTGTTACCACCTCTTTTTCTTGTTTTTCAAGAAACGTATATAGTGCTTCTATTATACTCTTGCAATAAAAGAAATTCAACCGTATGTTTTCCTAAATACAGAGAATACTATTGATATTCTTGACACTATAGTTTTTAGTCTGATACTATTTAATTATTAAACTGATTTAGATTTTAACGTATGATTATTAATAAACTGGAACTTATCCGACAATATATAATAAATAATGAATGTATTATAGAAATGAGGTTCAAAATGAAAAATCCCGTTATTGCAAAAATGCTGAAATATTATCGAAAAGCAAATAACCTTTCTGTGGATGATATTGCAGCATATTTGGATGAATGCGGCATATCTGTCGCAAACAAAACCATTTACGGCTGGGAAAGCGGTCAGACCCAGCCCGATGCCGATATTCTCCTATATCTCTGTAAATATTACCGTATCACTGATATTCTAGGTACGTTTGGCTATTCAAAAAAGAAGAAACCTGAAACTATTACCTATTCTCTTAAAGAAAGAGACCTTGTAGATGCATACAGAAAAAACATAAATATGCAGGCTGCTGTCGACAAACTTTTAGATTTAGATAAATAATCTTTAAATAAACAAAAAATCTCCCACCTCTCATCTATGAGAGGCGGGAGAACAAACTTTATCTGCCATATGCAAATCCGTCTCCTTTTATGTACAAACCAATACCTATCTTATTTTCATAATAATATTTGTTTTCTCAACATCGTCGTAAGCTGTCAGTTCTATTTCTTCATATTCATCGGAATTTGTGATTATTACCGGGGTAACTGTATTATATCCTGCATTTCGTATTCCCACTAAATCACATTCAAGCAAAGGCTGTCCCTTTGTCACTTTATCGCCCTCTTTTACAAGTGCTTTATAATACTTTCCTTCAAGTTCAACAGTATTTATTCCAACATGAATAAGAATTTCAACACCATTATCTCCTGTTATTCCAATTGCATGAAGTGTTTCAAATAAGGTTGAAACTTCTCCGTCAACAGGTGCAGTCACCAGACCTTCTTTTGGAATGACAGCCATACCTTTTCCTAATATCTCATTTGCAAATATGTCATCAGGAACTTCTGACAATTTTATTGCTTCTCCTTTTAAAGGTGAATAAAGCTCTTTTGCTGACTCTTGTAAAACTTCCTTACTCTCCGGTAAATTTTTTGTTTTATTTACCGCCTTCTCTTCTTTGCTTTCTTCCTTATTCTCTTCTTTTGTTCCTCCTGCTATATTAGCAATGGCGATAAACTCATCATATACCTTGTTTACGGCACCTGTTCCAAAGATTATCTGAAGCTGTCCCGATGCTTCAAATACTCCTTTAACACCCTCTATATTTTCAATCTCTTCTTTATTGCATTTACTGTTGTCTGCAATTACAAGTCTCAATCGTGTAGCACAATGTGCAGCAGAAACTATATTTTCTCTGCCACCTATTTTTTCTACAACCTCTTTAGCTGTACTCCTGTAATCCATATTTTCTTTCTCCAATACTCCCAAAGCCTTTTATGCATTTATTATCATTATTGGTTCACGGGTAACATTTCTCAAACTGCTTATTCCATATCCCTCACAATTTTTCTGATAGGCAGTACACATGCCGGTGATACTGAAAGTTCATCTATTCCCATTTTGACAAATCTTTCTGTAAGTTCAGTATCAGCACCAAGTTCGCCGCAGATTCCTGCCCATATTCCTTCTTTGTGTGCATTATCAATAACCATCTGTATCATTCTTAAAATTGCCTCATGATGAGGATTGTAAAACTCATCAAGTTTTGAGTTCTGACGGTCTATTGCGAGTGTGTACTGCGTCAAATCATTTGTGCCTATACTGAAGAAGTCAACTTCTTTTGCCAAAAGGTCACTTATGATGGCTGCTGCCGGAGTCTCAATCATGATTCCCTCCTCAACTTCACCAATCCCTACGCCTGCTGCAATAAGTTCATCCCTCACCTGTTTTGAAATCTCTTTTATTCTTCTAACCTCGTCAACAGATGTAATCATAGGATACATGATAGCAATATTTCCATATGCACTCGCTCTGTATAATGCACGAAGCTGTGTCTTAAATACTTCCTCTCTTGTAAGGCAGATTCTTATAGCCCTGTAACCCATTGCAGGATTTTCCTCTTTTTCAAGATTAAAGTAATCAGCCTGCTTGTCAGCTCCTATATCTAATGTACGAATTATAACTTTCTTTCCTGCCATTGTCTCAGCAACCTGTTTGTATGCCTTAAGCTGTTCATCCTCTGTCGGATAATCACTCGCCTCAAGATAGAGGAACTCACTTCTAAACAGTCCTATTCCTGCCGCATCATTCTGAACTACAGCCGCAAGGTCTGAAGGATTTCCTATATTGGCATATAATTTTATTTGTTTTCCTGATTTTGTAACCGTATCTTTCCCTTTAAGGCTCTGTAAAAGCTTTTTCTGCTCTTTAGCTGCTTCCTGTTTCTTTAAATACTCATTTAATGTCTCCTCGTCAGGCTCAACAATAATCTTTCCCTCGAAACCATCAATAATTCCTTTTTTTCCGTTCCATTGTTCATCAATCTCAACACCGATAAGTGCCGGTATTCCCATTGTTCTTGCAAGTATTGCCGTATGAGAATTTGAAGAACCGTATCTTGTGACAAATGCAAGAAGTTTTGTCTTGTCCATCTGGACTGTCTCACTCGGTGCAAGATCATCAGCCACTACTATTACAGGTTCATCTCCTATATCACTGTCGCTTGTCTTTCCGCAAAGCACTGAAATAACTCTTTCCGAAATATCTTTTACATCAGCAGAACGAGCCTTGAAATAATCATCCTCCATATTTGCAAACATTTCTGAAAAATTATCTCCGGTTACACCTACTGCATACTCTGCATTAATCTTCTGTGATGTGATGATATTTTTTACGGAATCGTTATAATCATCATCCTCAAGCATCATAGCATGAACTTCAAAAATCTCCGCATTCATCTCTCCGACTTCTTTCAATGCCTTCTCATAAAGACCGTGAAGCTGTTCAATGGCTTTTTCTCTTGCTGCTTCGTATCTTGCAATCTCGCCCTCAGAATCATCCGTCTTTTTTCTTACAACAACATTCTGATTTTTTGAATAAAAACTTATTTTTCCGATTGCAATACCGCCAAAAATTTTCTTTCCATAATATTCTTTCATAATATTAGTCCTCCTTATTTACTGCTCATGTTGTTTTATTTTACTTTTTTGCTTTTAATTTCCTATAAATTTTTTTATTTTTATAATTTATATAATAAAAACCCGGACACACAACTAACTATATTTTTCCACATATCTGATATATATATTCAAAATACAAGCTAAAATTTTGTGTCCGGGTTTTGCCAACCGAATGTAACAATCCCTAAATATGACAATTACAAATTTATGAATTTATAAACTATAATTTATTTTTAATTTTACTCTTGACCTTCACCTGAAAGTCTTTGTATGTGAATCGTAAGATAAGATATTTCTTCCAACGAAACACAATATTTCATACTCACTTTCAAATAATCCCTTATTCTAAGTGCACATCTGTAACTTTTCGGAAATTCACTTTTCATTATCATTGCAAGTCTGTTCTCTTTGTCATCGCCATATGTCTCATTTTTCACAACTCTTGCCAGAAAATGTTTAAGGTGACTTATAAAACGCTCGTAATATAAATTCTCCCTGTCAAGTTCCTTTCCAAATGTATAACCTACTATATTGACAATATCTTTTGTTATTCCCGGAACGTTCATTGTCTGCATCATATCTGCATCAATCTGAGCATTCAATATATGAATAGCAAAAAATCCTGCTTCATCCTCTGAAAGTTCAAATCCAAGGTCATGCTTTACAATTTCCAAAGCACTCTTTCCTGCTTCAAACTCACTTTGGTAAAATCTTTTAATCTCCCATAAAAGTGCATTTTCAACAACAATTCCTTTTTTTAAACGCGTGATTGCAAAATTCAAATGGTCTGTAAGTGTTATGTAAATAATCTTACTCAGTTTCATTCCATACTTTTCTTTTGCCATCGCTATAATCTTATTTGCTGTCTGAATATACTCATATGGTATATCCCTAAGCAGCTCTTCAAGTCGGGTCACGCTCTCATCAGGCATAGAAAACTTTTTCTCGATTTTTAATTCATCAAGAATATCTCCGCTTTTCTTCCCGAATCCTAAACCCTTTCCCATAACAACAATTTCTTTTCCCTTTTCGTCACAGGCGCTTACAACATTGTTATTTATTATTTTTAAGATTTTCACTCATCTTCCCCCGGATAAAACAGCAAATATAATGTTTTCCAAAAGAAAAAAACTGCATCACACCTCTACTTAAACAATAGTAATATATCAACTACGTCCAATGAATAACGGTGCAACCCAGTCTTGCCTAATATGTATGATATACAATCAGTAACAATCCAGTTCGCTATCGCAACTTGTTTTGTTGTTAATATATTACTATTGTAAAAAATATTCGTCAAGTGTTTTTTGTAATTTTGCCGTTTTATATAATTTTAAGAGTATATTTTTGTGCAACATTACTAAAATTGAAGATTTTTAAATTTACGTTCAGCTTCACGCCTCTGGTCTTTCTTTGCTATATCCTGTCTCTTATCATATAATTTTTTACCCTTTGCAAGTCCTATCTCAACTTTTACAAGACTTCCACTGAAATATACACTCAAAGGCACAACCGTGTATCCCTTTTGTGCTATCTGTCCCTCAATCTTTCTTATTTCTCTCTTGTGAAGAAGAAGTTTACGCACTCTCAACGGATCTTTATTAAAAATATTGCCTTTTTCATATGCCGCAATGTGCATATTGTATACATAAACTTCTCCCTTTTCAATTCGTATAAATGCCTCTTTCACACTGCATCTTCCCATTCTCAGGGATTTAACCTCTGTTCCGGCAAGTGAAATTCCGGCTTCATACTTATCTTCAATAAAATAGTCATGATATGCTTTTTTATTATTTGCTATCAATTTTTTTGCCTGCTTAGCCATATCTGCTTTCTACCTCTGTTTACTTCTTTAATTTTTTTGCCATTTTGGCTTTTTTCTTTGCTTTCTTTTTCGCCTTATTTAATGCTCTTTTCTTAGCGGCACCCGTAAGCTTCTTTACCTCATGCTCAATCTGTGCATTTTCGGCAGCTGCTTTCTTCTTCGCTCTTTTCTTTCTGTACTCAAATGCCTTAATAGCTTTTTCCTTTGCCTCCATAACGGCTTTTTTCTTTGCTTTTGAAACAGCCTTTTTCTTTCTGTCAGACTTTCTCGCTGTCTTTCTTTTCGCCTCTGAAAGTTTTACTGCTTTTTTCTTCCTGTCAGGTGATGACTTTGTATTATCAGATGATTTTGATTTACTTACAGTTGATTTGTCTACGGCTTTTACACTGTTTTTCTTTTCATCATCAACAACCTTTTTTTCTGAGGCATCCCCAGTTTTATCTGCCGCATCACTGTCATCCGCAATAGTAAAATCTATTGTTTTTGTCAATTTGTCAACAGCCGATACCGTTATTCTGATTGACTCTCCAAGCTTATAAGATTTGCCTGTGCGCTCACCAACCATCCTGTATTTTTCTTCCTCAAAATAATAATAGTCTCCCGGAATGTCTGCAACTCTTACCATGCCCTCAACGGTATTTGGAAGTTCCACATACATTCCCCATGTAGTGACACCTGATATAACACCTTCAAAACTCTGACCGATAAACTGTTCCATATACTCAGCTTTTTTCATCTTTTCAACTTCACGTTCCGCATCATCAGCTCTTCTCTCAAGCCTGCTTGCTTCTTCTGCGACCTCAGGAAGTATCTGATTATAATGGCCTATTCTCTTATCGTTCATTTTGCCGTGAATATTTTCTTTTATGATGCGGTGTATCTGAAGGTCAGGATATCTTCTGATAGGTGATGTAAAGTGGCAGTAATACTTCATTGAAAGTCCAAAATGACCTCCGCACTGTGTCATATATTTTGCCTGTTTCATTGAACGAAGCGCAAGTCTGCTTATAAGTGCTTCCTCAGGCTTTCCTTCCACGGATTTTATAAGTTTCTGTATTTCTTTTGGATGAATTTCTCCATCTGAATTTACTTTTAGAGTATATCCAAAGTTCTCAATAAAAACTCCGAGCTGATTTATCTTTTCCTCGTCCGGCTCCTCATGAACACGGTATACAAACGGAAGTTCCTGCCAAAAATACTCCTCTGCCACCGTCTGGTTTGCCGCAAGCATAAATTCCTCAATAATGCGGTTTGCATTGTTGCGTTCATACTCTTTAATCTCAACCGGCTTTCCCTTCTCATCAAGTGTAATCTTGCTCTCAGGAAAATCAAAATCAATAGAACCTCTCTTAAATCTTCTCTCACGAAGTATGTCAGCGAGTTCGTACATAAGTTCAAACATCGGAATGAGATCTTTATACTCTTCTCTCTCCTCCTCATCCTCCAGTTCAACTATCTTGTGTACACTTGTATATGACATTCTTCTGTCAACATTTATAACACTTTCTTCTATACTGTGTTTAATGATTTCACCTTTTTCATTTATGTCCATCAGGCATGAAAGTGCAAGTCTGTCTACTCCCTGATTAAGTGAACATATTCCGTTTGATAATTTGTGTGGAAGCATAGGGATAACCCTGTCTACAAGATAGACACTCGTTCCTCTCTTGACAGCCTCTTTATCAAGCGGTGAACCTTCTGTAACATAGTTTGATACATCCGCTATATGAACTCCAAGATGATAAATCCCGTTTTGTTTTGTGAGTGATACAGCATCATCCAAGTCCTTTGCGTCCTCACCGTCTATAGTTACCATCTGTACATTTCTAAGGTCTGTTCTTCCGGACTTTTCTTCCTCCTTAACCTCATCTTCGACTTTTTCAACCTGATCCATAACCTCATCCGGATACTCCTCCGGAAGTCCATATGTCTTTATGACAGATAATATGTCTACTCCCGGGTCATTTATGTGACCGATTATCTCAATAATTTTTCCTTCAGGATTTGTCATATCACTTCCGTAATCCGTAATCTCGACAACTACTTTGTGACCTGTTATTGCACCCTTGCTCTCAGCTTTTGGGATATAGATGTCTCTGCCAAACTTTTGATTGTCAGGAACTACAAATCCAAAACTCTTACTCTTTGAATATGTTCCGACAAGTATATCAGTGCCACGCTCAATAATTGATATAACCTCGCCCTCACGTCTTTTGCCGTGTGCTTTTTCATCTATAACCACATGTACCTTATCACCGTCAATGGCACCTCTGGTCTTGTGTGCAGGTATAAAAATATCCTCGTCTTCTCCTTCCACACGCACAAATCCAAATCCTCTCTGCGTACCCATAAATTTTCCGATAAGAATATCACTTGAAAGCGGTTTTATCTTGCCTTTAAGGTCAAGCTGTATCTTTCCATCGCTGTATAACTCATCAAGTACAGCTCTAAAATCCTTTTTTTCTTTTGCCGGAACCTGTAAAACAACCGCCATCTCTTTCGTTGACATAGGTTTATAACTCTTTGAATTCACAAACTCCAGTATCATTTCTTTTTTGCTGTTTAAAGCTTCTCTATCCATACAAACACCCCCTAAAACTCGGTGTAAAGACACCTGTATTGATGCTTAATCTCAAATCATATATTATTTATATTATATCCTATATTATATAATGAAACAATCACTTTATTAAGAGAATTATTTTATAATAAAAAGGGACTGTCAATCGACAATCCCTTTTTGTAATTTCTTTTATGAAAAAATACTTAAATTCAATAAAAGTGAAATCAAAACAAATAATACTGCAAGAACTCTTGTAGCCATAACAAGTCCGCCTTCCATAGAACGTCCTTTGTTTTTTCCCCAATAAGACTCAGCAGCTCCGCTGATAGCTCCTGTAAGTCCTGCCTGCTTGCCTTCCTGAAGAATAACTACAACTGTAAGTGCAACGCATACGATAATGTATAGAATCAATAAAATTCCATGAATTGTCTTAATCATTATGCTCCTCCATTCAATTAAAACTCATACAAACTGATTAGTACAGTAAAAAACACTGTACTAATCTAGTCTATCATAATATCCTAAAGATTTCAATATCTTTTTAACGATTATTCGTTGTACCGTAAATTCTGCTTATCGACGTACAAGAAGTGATTTTCCTGTCATTTCTCTTGGCTGCTCAAGTCCCATTATCTCAATGAGTGTCGGTGCAATATCTGCAAGACATCCGCCCTCTCTTAATGTATATGCATCATCATAATTCACAAGGATAAATGGAACAGGATTTGTTGTATGAGCTGTAAATGGTGCTCCTGTCTCATAATCTATCATCTGCTCTGCATTTCCGTGGTCAGCACAGATAAATAATACTCCGTCAGCTTTCTTTACTGCCTCAACTGCTGTTCCTACACATTCGTCAACTTTCTCAACCGCTGCAACTGCTGCCGGGATAACTCCTGTATGTCCTACCATGTCAGGGTTTGCAAAGTTGATAACTATCACATCATATTTGTCTGATGCTATAGCTTCATTGAGTCTCTCACTTACTTCCGGTGCACTCATCTCAGGCTTAAGGTCATATGTTGCAACTGAAGGTGACTTTACAAGTGAACGCTCTTCTCCTTTGTTTGCGCTCTTCTCCTTTGTTTGGCTCCTCAACACCGCCATTAAAGAAGAATGTTACATGAGCATACTTCTCTGTCTCGGCGAGACGAAGCTGTGTCATATTGTTTGCTGCAAGGAACTCTCCAAATGTATTTTCAATACTCTCTTTCTCAAATGCAACAAGTTTATTTCCAATAGTCTCATCATAATTTGTAAAGCATACAAATGTGAGTGGCATAAATCCATTTGCTCTCTCAAATTTGTCAAAACTTTCATCACAGAAAGTACGTGTAATCTGACGTGCACGGTCAGGTCTGAAGTTAAAGAAAATCACTGAATCATTTTCTTTAATAGTTGCTACAGCTTTTCCGTTTTCCTCGATAACTGTAGGAACAACAAACTCGTCGTTTACATCCTGTGCATAAGAATCTGCAACAGCCTTAACAGCATCCTCAGCCTTGACACCCTCGCCCTTTACAAGTGCATTGTAAGCTTTCTCTACTCTGTCCCAGTTATTATCTCTGTCCATTGCATAATAACGTCCATGTACAGACGCAATCTTACCTACACCTATCTTGTCCATCTCTTTCTGGAGTTCCTCTACAAAACCTTTTCCTGATGTAGGTGCTGTATCTCTTCCGTCAAGGAATGCATGTACATATACATTCTTAAGACCGTTTCTCTTTGCAAGTTCCAATAATCCGTAAAGGTGTGTATTGTGACTGTGTACACCACCATCTGAAAGAAGACCGAAAAGATGAAGGTCTGAATTATTTTTCTTTGCATTCTCTACTGCTGAAAGCAACGCTTTATTTTCAAAAAATGTACCTTCTTCAATAGCTTTTGTAATACGTGTAAGTTCCTGATAGATAATACGGCCTGCACCGATATTCATGTGACCAACCTCTGAGTTACCCATCTGACCATCCGGAAGTCCTACACTAAGCCCGCTTGCATTTCCCTTCTGAAACGGACACTCTTTCATAAGCTTATCCATAACAGGTGTCTTTGCCTGAGCAATAGCATTACCCTCTGTCTTGTCATTTAATCCATAACCATCAAGTACCATCAATACAACCGGTTTCTTACTCATAATCGTTATCCTTTCTTTATATAAAAATATATTTAGTTATCTTTTTATCCGACAATAGATTATACAATATTTATGACTGCAAGTCAAAGAAAAGATTTCTCTAACATTCCTCAATATCATCTGACAGGATGGTAACATGACAAAACATTATTATTTTCCATAATAAATGGTTTTGAAGTATTCTGTCCCCATTCAGTATCATACATTCTCATAAGGTACTCATTAAGCTGCTGTTTTGATGCAAACTTAATAACCTGATACGGTGACTGGAAGGAAATCTTTTCAATAAAAATATAACCATTATTTTTGACCGGTACAAGTACTCCGGCATGACCTGTAAAAAGTTCATTTTCATTTTTACTGATATAAGAATGAAAAATAACTGTTATAAGAGATGCCTTCGTTTTATCATGAGAAAAAGTAATATTATTTTTACTGCGGTACTTTCTTAAAATACCAATATGCTTGTTTACATTGGTCGAAGAGACAGTATTGATGCTTGAATATAATGTTTCAAATTTTTTTGTATCTTTTTTGTTATATTTCTGGTATGGAGAATTTTTCAACGCATCACTATCCATAAATAATTCATTTGTATTTGGCTTTGTATTCTCCCCTGTTTTTATATAGTTTTTCAAAAGGTCAAATGCTGTTATGCGACAATTATATCCGATAAACATATTATATTTTTTTGACCAGTATTCTGCTATCTTGTTATCGTTATATATTGGTGCATTAAGTCCAAGTTTTTTATATCCCTTCTTTACAAGACTTGTATTTTTAATAGTCTTATTGTATTCATTCACATCTTTAAGCCATGCCTCTGCATTTTTTTTAGGAATACCTGCATCTATAAGATATTTCTTTACTTCGTTTTGTGTTCTTTTGTCAACAAGATTCGAATATTTTCCCAGAGTATCTGTGACAGTTATTTTAATGTCAGAAGAATATTTTTTTCCTTCTTTTGTTATTCCCGTAACAATAATAACACCTTTTCCACCAGAAGTTCCTGCCGTAACAGTTCCCTTTTGGTCAACTTTGACTTTTTTTAAATTCTTAGTTCTGAATGATATTTTTTTATACTGTTTTTTATTTTTTATATTAAGCATGAGCTTTGATTTTTGACCAATTATATATTTACCGCCTGTAACATTTTCATTGCCTACAAATATTACAGGAGGCTTTATAACCGCCTCTGTATTACTTCCGTTCAAAAATAAAGTAGTTAATAAAACAGTACCTATAACAGCTATGATTCTTTTCTTCAAGCTTTTCACCTTCCTTAGATAATTATTATTGACAATATCTGCAATGCAGCAATTATTTTATAGCACACATAAAAAAAAAGCAATTAAGATTTTATTACATTTCAAAAAACAATTCATCATCCATCACTAAAAGTAAAATTGAAAAATAATTGGTATAGCCAAAAAAATAAAATTGTAATATACTAATTATTGTGATGTTGGTTCAAAAAGCTTTTTGAATCCAACTAATGCCACGGATTGCTTCATTGCTGTGCAATTTTCGCAATCCTGCAAACACCGACACATACACATTTATACTATGTACTCTCGAAATCTTCTGAACGAAGAATTTCGAGATGGATTCATTTTGAAAAGATTACGAGAGATTATTACTTTTTATAAGGAGGTTTTCCATGTACGAATTTACTAAAGATTGTATGATTGGAATCAAGGAAATAGATGACGAACACAAAAAATTGTTCGATATGATAAACGATGCAATGGTTCTCACTAATGAGACAGAAGATGCCGAAAGCATTGCCAAAAATCTTATTAAGGGACTGAAAGATTATGCAGATGTACATTTCGCTCACGAAGAAGCTTATATGAAAAAAATAAATGACCCTGAACTTGAGCGTCAGGTCAAAGAACATAAAGCATTTACCGAAAAAATTAATGACTTTAAACTTGATATTTCATCTGCCGAAGCTTCAAAAAAATCATTGAACGAACTTCTTGTCTACATTGTCAACTGGCTGTATAAGCATATCTTAGGAAGTGACATTATGATTGGCAGACTTTCATCTTCAGACAATGAAACCGAAAATACAAATCCATTTGCTTTTACTGACAAATACAAAACCGACATTGCTCTTATTGATGATGAACATAAACATCTTTTTGAAATCATTGAACAGACAAATGAGCTTATACATGCAAATCTGCTTCATGATAAATATGACGAGATAATTCATCTTCTCAATGAACTTAAAACATATACAGAAACACATTTCAGTGATGAAGAAGCTCTTATGGAAAAAATATCTTATCCCGGACTTGAAGCTCAAAAGAAAGCCCATTCCGCATTTGTGGATAAACTTGTACATATCGATATTGATGAACTTGACGAAATTGACAGCCATCAGCAGACTTATCTTTTTGAATTGATAAATTACCTCTTAAACTGGCTTTCAAACCATATTCTTGGTTCAGATATAAAAATCGGTGAATACATAAAAGAAAATAATATTACAATCGACTAAAATATAATGATGCAAGGGTCAAACCTCCAGATAGCAATTTGTATGTAAGCATACATTGCTATCTGGAGGCCTGCCCCATCACCATATAATACAAAAATTATAAAAAGAAATAATATCTGTATTATTATATAAACATTTCTCAACTTATCATTTTATCTTTTTGTGCATACATACCTTTTATTCCATATTTCTTTGATACTTTTTCTTTTGGATTTATCAGTTCTTCCATCAATTCATGAACAGTTGTCATCTCATTTATACGTCCTACATTTGCACCGCAGAATATCAGACCGTTATTTATATCTCCGTTCACCGCATCAACCAACGCTTTCGTTATACAATACGGTACTTCTTTGGGATTGCATTTTTTCATGCAGTTGTAGCACTTTAAAACCGGCTGATTTTCCCTTTCCACACGCTTTATAAATTCATTTCTTATTGCACGTCCTGGCATTCCGACAGGACTTTTGATTATCTTAATATCTTCTTCTTTCGCATCAATATACGCTTTTTTGTACTCTTCAGAAGCATCGCACTCCTTTGTCGCCACAAAACGGCTCGCAATCTGCACTCCGTCTGCACCAAGTTCAATTGCATGAATTATATCGTAATGGTCAAATATTCCCCCGGCAACAATGACAGGTATATGTGTATTATATTTTTTCTCATATTCCTTTGTACATCCAATAATTTCCTTTATCTCTGTATCATAGTCAATGTTTTCCATATTTTGAAGTTCTTCATTTGAAAAGCCAAGATGTCCGCCCGCCTTCGGTCCCTCAATGACTATAAAATCCGCAGTCCTGTCATATCTTCTTGCCCACATTTTAAGTATAATATCTGCCGCACGCCTTGATGAAACTATCGGTGCTATCTTTGTCCTGCAAGCTTTTCCTATATATTCGGGAAGTTTCACCGGAAGACCTGCTCCGCTTATTATCACATCTGCACCCGCTGCAACAGCTGCCATGACATGTTCTTTGTAATGTTTTAATGCAACCATGATATTTGCTCCCACAAGTCCGTTTCCGCCTGCAATCTCCTTTGCACATCTGATATGCTTTCCTATTGCACGCAGATTGCATTCTGCCTGATCATTTTCAAAATTTTCCTCATCATATCCTATCTGGGCAGTTGATATAATTCCTATTCCGCCCTCCGCCGCAACAGCTCCCGCAAGCTTTGAACGGCTGATACCGACTCCCATTCCACCTTGAATAATAGGAATCTTTGCAATCATATCCCCTATACGAAGAGCCTTTAATTTTTCCCCACATTCATATAATCCCATATTTTCCTCATTTCCGTGCTCCATGCACACCTTTAATTTTCATTTGATTATCAAACTACTTTTAAAGTATAAATCTATAATGTTTTGTTGTCAATGTTTTCTCGTATCTTTTTCTATTTTATGTAGTTTTCAAAACTATATATCCTGATAAATTTATTAAAATTAAAATCAGTTGTGTTTTAATCTGATATAAAAAAATTTCAAAAAAATAACGCATATCAAATAATTCAACTATTTAATATGCGTTATTTATATTTTTTCCATAAATTGCTGTCTGTTATTTATCTATTCCTATTTCAAAACCTATGAAATCATCCCTTGTGACATAGGACTGATGCAGATTATATACAAAATCGTGATCTCTTATTTCATTGTAAAATGTGACCTCACATATTTTCCCTATAAATGACGGCTGAAATACATCTCCGCCGAGAACAATACGTTTTGCATAACGATTTCCCGGTACATTCTTCATGTTTCCTACAAGCTGTCCGTTTATGTATGCATATGCTGTCTCTGTTTTTGCATTGTAGCTTACAACATAATGTGACCATTCATTTACTTGTAATTTGCATCCGCTTATATCATACCAACCATCAACCTCTTTTGAATCCCTTATACGGAATGATGAATGTCCCTCCCATGCTAAAGGAATCATACCAAAAAATCCGGTCTCGTATTTGACGTACAATGCACAGCTCCATGAGTGTTCCTCTATCGGATATATCCACATTGATACCATAAAACTGTCACTTGATAAAATTTCATTCGGAAGTTCGATAACTTCCTGCTCTTTCTCTCCCCCCGGAAATACGAGTGCCTTTTTGTTTTTAAATATACCCGTGCCATATTTCAATTCACTAAAACCTTTCGCATCTGCCTCGATTTTTCCGTCATCAGACTTAATATCACCGTCAAGCTTAAATGTATAACTTGTATCATCATTAGCGATATACTCATTTGCAAATTTGTCAAATTCATTAAGCGGAAGCGGTTTTGCATACAAAAATCCCTGTGCAATCTGACAGCCGCATCTTACAATAAACTCTCTTTGTTCTTCTGTCTCAATTCCCTCGGTGACAACATCAAGTTTTAAGTCTTTACACATATTTATAACATTTCTCAAAACCTTTTTTCCTCTGTCATCATCCCCTGAATCATCAAGAAATTCCTTATCAATTTTTATAATATCAACCGGTAAGTCTTTTAAAAGATTGAGTGCCGAAAATCCTGAACCAAAATCATCTATTGAAACAATAAACTCTCTCTCTTTCAACATTTTAACATTTCTTATGAGTTCCTCGCTGTCCTTGACAAACACACTCTCGGTAATTTCTATCTCAAGCTCATTGTGACTTACGCCGTACCTGTCAGCAATCTCAACCAACATATCCGGAAATTCTTTATTATAAAGATGCAGTCTTGACATATTCACCGAAACAGGAATATGCCCATATTTCTTTCCATGCCAGCTCTGTTTTATCTTACAGACCTGCTCAAACATGTACAAATCAAGTTTTGAAATGAAACCATTTTTCTCAAATAACGATATGTATATCGCCGGTGTCCTAACACCATCAACCGGATGATTCCATCTTGACAATGCCTCTGCTCCCGTCAGTTTAGTTGATATCATATTTACTTTTGGCTGCAAATACGCCTCAAACTGACCGTTTTTTAACGCATCATTCATCTCAAGTTCCATATTTCTGTTTCTCAGTATAGTCCGGTCATTTTCTCTATAAAATACATACCTGTTTTTTCCGTCATATTTGGCTTCATACATAGCCGAGTCACATTTATGTAAAATATCATCAAGCCTGAGCGATACTTTCTGCCTGGTGACTATACCTATACTAAGTGATACATTTGAAAGAATATCTTTTCTAAAATCGATATCCTGCATATTTTTTAATAATTTTTTTGCCGTACTTTCAAGTTCATCAATGCCCATATCTCCATCAAGCAATGCAACAAACTCATCTCCACCTATTCTTGACGTAAAACCAAATACATTTTCTTCAATAAGTTTTGATATGCATATAAGAAGTTCATCTCCCATGCTGTGACCATAAATATCATTAACCCGCTTAAAATTGTCGATATCTATAAACATTGCATGAACAATTGCATCGCTTTCAAGTATATTGTAAAACTCGTAAAGTCCTCTCCTATCTGGTAATCCTGTAAGATAATCAAATTCTGCCGGATATTCTCTTATTTTCCCCAACATCTTCTCGTTCTGTTTCATAGCTGTCCTCCGAAAAAAACTATATGTATATTTTACATCTTTTTTGCCAGATAAGCTACCATTTTTTTCGAGAGTTCAGTTTTCAATATGTCTTATAACCATATTTTTCATTATATGCATATTTTTTCTAAAAATGGGTTAATAATATTTTTTGTCATATTAAATTTTATTTTTTAATATGAATGGACTGCAGCTTTTTCACCGGAGGACAATTTTGAAAAAGAAAATTTATACTATAGCTTTATGGCTGCTTTCCTTAATTTTTTTTTCAACTATATCATTGTGGCTCATTTTTTCAACACATCATAAAAAGCAGCTAAAAAACCAAGCACTCACATATGAAACTTTTCAAAATAAACTATTAAAAGAAAACAGTTGGGATGATACATCTGACTGTAAATTAACATCTCAAAAAAAATCTAATAAAAAAAAGAAATTACTAAAGATAAAAAATTCTAATGCCAATTCAGGCCTTGCCGAAATACCTGATGTTGATTTTAATTCATTAAGAAAATACAATAATGATATTTATGCATGGATTCAGATTCCAAAAATAAATATCTCATATCCTGTTTTACAACATGAAAAACTTGATTATTATTATCTTACACACAACATCGACAACAGTTTTGGCTATCCCGGATGTATTTTTTCCGAAACGAACAGTAAAAAAAATTTCTCAGACGCATTAACTGTACTATACGGGCATAATATGAAGAATGGTTCGATGTTTGGCATGCTGCACCGTTTCGACAACTTTGATTTTTCAAACAAATCATATTTTATCCACATAATAACACCAAAGTCTAAGATACGCTATAAAATCGTGGCTGGTGCCACTTGGGGAACAAAAAATATAATATCGGCTTTCGGCAATTCAGCAGACGGAGCACTACTGTTTTTTAATTCGGTCAACATGAATTGTCCTGTCAGAAATACTTTAGAAATAAAACAAAATATACACAGTAGACACTCAGGCATGCTTGTTTTATCTACATGTGGAGCAAACAGTAACTCAAGATTTTTAATTATTTCATTAAAACAAAATGAATGGAGGAAATAATATTTTGAAACATAAGTCAAAAAAAGTTATCTCACTGATATTATGCTTTTCTCTCTTGTTTATCGGGATTGGAAGCCTTACTAAAAGTAAAGCTGCTGTGCCAACTTATACTGATTCAGGCAGACAGCACACTTCAAAACAAATTCTTAGTGACTATCAATACTTTACAAAAAGCACTTTTAAAGCGGGTAATCATTTTGTAGGTGCTCTTGCCTGCGGCGGCACTGCATATTTCAATTCGTTTGGTAACGGTGCGATTGTCCCGTCATATATAAAACATGTCTTACATTCCGGCAACTACAGCGGACAATACAACAGCCACTATCTTGCCAATTATCCAAAATACAAAAATCTTTTAAAGCAGCCTGCATATTACAAAACAATAATAACTCCCAACTCTTCTCTCACGGAATACCCTGATAAAAGCGGAGCATATATTGATTTTAAAAAAGCTTTTAATTCTTTAAAAGCCGAGTCCAAATCGCTTGGCAAAAATTCAAGTTTAATACTTTCCAATGAAAATCTAAAATGGGCTAAAATAGATAATCAATCCGGATATTTACTTACAATTCCATTTTCAGCTTCTGTAAAATCAGTATATATTCCGCATAAAGTGTTATATAAAGCTGATTGGATTATGATTGACGGTGTCAAAGATTTAGATGAACTTGTATCAACTGAGCATATTATTACAATAGATAAATACAATACTCTTGAAATCGGCAGCGACTATTCTTATGTAGAATCAGGTGATTACAAGAAAGCCGTATTTATTTCCACTACCAACGACGACGGAAAAACTTTTTCATTTTCAGGAAGCCATTTTGTTCAAAAAGCATATCTGCTTGATGATGCACACGGACTTAAAAACTTAAAGAAATCGGAAACAATTGAGGCAGGTCAAATGGATTTATCCGGTATGAAACTTATCTGGAACTTTCCTGACAATGATTTTCTCACATGTAAATATCTGCCAGGCCATGTTCTCGCTCCAAATGCATTCGTAACTATTAATGGCGGATGTTTTGAAGGTAGCTATATAGCTGACAGTATCTTAAATTATTGCGCNACAGTATCTTAAATTATTGCGCAGAAGGACATTTTTATCCGTATGGAGAGGTTCCTGAATCTCCGGAAGAACCAAGCACTCCGCCAACTCAGGCTCCAACTCAGACTTCATCACCATCCGAGGAACCTACACCCGATATTACGCCGACAGAAACTCCTTCAACAGCTCCCAGTGCCACACCATCAGCAATCACTACTCCTGATGTTACACCAAGTGACACTCCAAGCCCTTCTCCTTCAGTA
>FR887280.1:0-2111 GCA_000436755.1 Clostridium sp. CAG:253
AATAATTATCTACCTCCTACCCGATTGGTAAGAGAAGAATGAAAGAGAGAATGGGAAAAATATGAATAAAACTGTGCGGGATAAACTTGTCTCGATGAGAGAAGAAAAATACAGAGAGTTTTCAAGTGCACTTATTCCGGGATGTGAAAATATGTTAGGTGTTAGAGTACCTGTTATAAGAAAATATGCAAAAGAGATTTTAAAGGAAAATACAGATTGGCAGAAAATACTTGAAGAAGACGATATTTATTTTGAAGAAACAATGCTTCGTGGATTTATTATAGGAATGGCAACATTAAAGGAAGATGATGTTGAGCTTGCAAAAGAAAAAATGGCAGAGTTTGTTCCTTATATAGAAAACTGGTCAATAAATGACAGTTTTTGTAATGCATTTAAAATAGCAGGTAAGCATGGTGATGATTTTATTGCTGAAATAGAGAAGATGGTAAAGTCCAAAAAAGAATATGAGGCAAGAGCCGGACTTATCCTGCTGCTTAATCATTATGTAAAGGTGGATATGGCAGGAAAAAAGACTGTCAGAAAGAAAACTGTTGAAATTTGTGATATAACTTGTGAATATAAAGGAGACATTGAAAAAGGCAGATATACAGATAAAATACTTCAGTTCGTTGACAGGGATTTTTCTAAAAACGGGTATTATACCCAGATGGCAGCCGGCTGGCTTATTGCGGAGTTATTTGTCACATATCCGAAGGCTGTGTGGAATTATTTGACAGATAAAGAAAAGTTAAAAATTGATGACGTTTCATATAAAAAAGCAGTTAGAAAGATATGTGAATCGAAAACACCTTCTAAAGAGGTAAAAGAGTGCATCAGCAGATTGTGCTGTTAAGCGGATACTCAACTTTATGGTGCGGCAGGAAAATCTGAGAAAAATAATGTTAAAAAACACAAAAAAGATGTTGACTAATGCTAAAGTTGTGGTATAATAATTGTTGTGCGTACAGGACTGTGGTTCTGTGAAAAAATACCCTACACAGTTGTTTGTGTATTTGATGCATAATCTACAACTGGAGGGAGGTTAGGTGTGAGACTATGTCAAATGTAATCGTAAAAGAGAATGAGACATTGGATAACGCTTTACGTCGTTTCAAAAGAAATTGTGCTAAAGCTGGTATCCAGCAGGAAATTCGTAAAAGAGAGCATTATGAGAAGCCAAGCGTTCGTCGTAAGAAGAAGTCTGAGGCAGCTCGTAAGCGCAAATACTAATCGTATGTAAGGGATTTGAGTGTCGAATCCTGAAATCAGAAAGAGGTTATTTGGTTAATCTCTTTCTTTTTTTATGGAATAGGAAAATGCTCGTAACATAGCGGAAAAACAACGAGAATTGCGAATATCCTTGACAATAAAAACACTATGCTCCATTCCAAGCGTATAAGCAAACAGCAGCCACTTATTACTTAGAATAGAGCATAGTGAAAAATTATAGTCCTGTCGTTGTCTTTAGATGATAAGAATACATATTATCTAAAATCATATAGACAGTTTAAACAAAATCTCTTAAAGTATCTACAACACTTTGTTTTTCGGTATTTCCATACATCAACATCGGAATAATACAGCTAAGTATGATAAATACCGGAGCGACAAGCAATACAGGAAGTATTACAAAATGTCCGTTGAAGAACCAGAAAATATTTTCAAACAGTCTTTTAGTGAGTACGACAAATATTACCGAAGTAATGAGTGATACGACGGATGAACTTACGCTATAGAATAAACTTTCATATATTAGCATCCTGCGAAGCTGTCTGTTTGTCATACCTATGGATTTAAGCATTGCAAATTCATGTTTTCTTGACATGATTCCTGTGAGGACGGCATTGACAAAGTTAAGTATTCCGATAATCCCTATAACAGCACACAGCAGACCGCCAAGCAATATAAACATATTTTTAAAACTGTCAAATTCCTGACGGACCTTAGCTTTACTTTCAAATGAAAGTGAAGATGAAGGTGCGGAAGTTATATTTTTAAGGTAGTTCTCAGTCCGTATCTCAGCTTTTTTGTTTTTAGAGTCTAACATATAAAATAATGGTGAAATTTTTTGCCTGCTATCATTTTTCAGGCTGTCGGTTGACATTACCATA
>FR887280.1:2152-5720 GCA_000436755.1 Clostridium sp. CAG:253
ATATCCGGTTACAGAACCGTATCTAAATCCCATTGAAAATGGAACTTTCACAAGTGCACATACCGTATATGTGACTTCATGTTCTTTGGCTATGTAGTATTCCATATGTTTTTTGGGGGTGTCATCGGTTACTTTTTTGCCTGTCCGATTATCAATAAAATAAGCATTATCAATATATGACATTGTGAACTTATCGCCGACTTTTGGGTATATTCCCATGTTTTGTGGATTGCCGTAATCATCGGTCATTACACTTATAGCTATATTGTGCTGTTTTTTGTCTTTAAGTGGAGAAATGCTGCCGGAAAAGACTTTAACTTTATTTAAAAGTTTTATATCAATTCCCTCAATAAGTGGATCGGATGCAACTTTATCTCCCTTTTTTCTTATTGAATTGAGGTTTTGTTGTAATTCTTTTTGACTGAAAGTGCCTTTACACATATTTATATAGGTCTTTTTATCAACCCATCCTACCACATCAGTGGAAGGCAGGAAATATCCACATCCGGTTAATTTGTTATCTGTATTTGCAGTGATACGGCGAATATCCTTGTCTGAGATACAGTGTTCACCGTCAATTTCATATCGGAAATAGCTTTTTGTACTTACAATGAAATCAGAGCATACACTCCGTGAAACAAATCTGTTCATATCAATTCCATTTACAAAGAAAAACAATGTATTTAGAAGCACTACGGAGAGTGAAAGGGATATGACAACAAGGAAAGTGCTAAGCTTGTTCCTGCCAAGATTTGTAAATGCCATCTGGTAAACTTTTGCACCTCGGGTATGTTTTTTCTTCTTTTTTGTGTTTGAATTGTCCGTATATTTTACCGCTTCAACAGGGGAAATCTTAGAGGCGATAAATCCCGGACGCAGACATGACATAAGTACAGTTAATAGTGAAAAAAGTATTGATATTACAAAAATAAGCGGGGATATGCTTATAGAGGTGCTTTCTGTACCAAGCGTAGTCTGTGAGATTATGGCAGGAAACAGAGTAATACCGCTGAAATATCCTATAAATAGTCCGATTGGAATACCTATTGCACAAAGAAGCAATGCATGGATATAGATTATCCTGCGAAGCTGATGTGGAGTGACACCGATTGTCTTTATAAGTCCGTAAAAATGTATGTCATTTGTTACTGAAATCTGAAAAATATTGTAGATGATAAGGTATCCGGTAAATATGACAAGTATTAGGAAAGCCACAATTCCGACAAGCGTTACGGGGTCTGTGTTCTCTGCAACTTTTTCAGAGGTGTAGCCCCAGTTTACACCGATACGCACACTGTTTTTTTCGTCTCGTGTCTGCCAGTCATACCCGAAGTCTTTATCAATCTGTTTCATTTGTTTTTCGATATTATGGCTTGATTTAAGCATAACATTTAAGTCTGTCCGAAAATCATCAAGTCCGTTGTTTTTGGCTTCTTTGATAATATTTTCAGTATATTTTTTTGAAACATTGATATAGTGAACCGGCATTAAACTATTATAGTCGTAATAACCTGTAAGTTTGAAATAGTCCGTTTTTTCAAATGTTTTACTTTTATTGTCACTTACTGTATAGGTAAGTTTTATCTTTGTTCCAAGTTTTGCTTTGGCACCGAGGAACTTTAAAGCCGTAGTATCCATTGCTATTTCATCGGAGTTTTCCGGATTTCTGCCTGTTGTTGGTGTTGCATAACTCCATTTTGAGCAGTTTTCATCCATATAACTGACTTCGCCTGAAATCTGTCCAAAATAATCTGATTTTATAGAACCAATGCAAGTTCGTTTACCGTAAGCTTTTATTTTTGAATGGGTGATAAGTTTGTCTGCCTGTTCGTCAGTTACATCTTTAAATGTCCCGTGTGAATAACCACCAATCTGGCGGAATGAGTAAGTTTGATAACTGTCATTTAGTGAAAGTGCTATCGTGAAAAGTGATGTAAATAGGATAGTTGTAAGTATAATTGCGATAACAGCTATTATATTTCTATTTTTTGCAGCACGCAGAGAACGGTAACTCAAACGGAAGATACATTTTTTATTTTTTACATTCATGAGTTTGTCCTCCTAATCTTTAGTTATTACATGACCGTCTTCAATATGGATTATACGGTCTGCTGTCTGTGCTATTTCTTCGTTGTGGGTTATCATTACCATTGTCTGGGAAAACTTTTTGCATGAAACTTTTAGCAGACTTAAAACGTCCTGGCTTGTTTTTGAATCGAGATTTCCGGTTGGCTCATCCGCAAGTATTATTGCCGGAGCGGATGCTAAGGCTCTTGCGATGGCAACACGCTGTTGCTGACCGCCGGAAAGCTGGTTTGGGAGAGAATTAAGTCTTTTTGATAAACCTAAGGTATCTGTTATCTGTGTTATAAAACTTTTATCAATTTTTCTTCCGTCAAGTTCAAGGGGAAGTACAATATTTTCATAGAGATTTAAAACAGGCACGAGATTATATGCCTGAAAAATGAAACCTATTTTTCTTCTGCGGAAAATAGTAAGTTCCTCATCGTTTAATGAAAATATGTCTTTGCCGTCAACAGTTACGTTGCCGGATGTCGGAGTGTCAAGTCCTCCAAGCATATGAAGAAGAGTTGATTTGCCACTGCCGGATGTGCCTACAATGGCGGCAAATTCACCGTTTTCAATAGAAAGATTTACATTTTGTAGTGCATGTACAGTGTTTTCACCGGAGCCATATGTTTTTGTAAGATTTTCTGTTTTAAGTATTGTCATAATAATCCTCATTTCTGCACACGTTATGGGTGCATATAAAAATTGTGTCAGGTGTGCACATACACAAATCTTTAGAAATAAAATAATTTTATACTAAAATGCCCCAATCTAAAATTTATTATTGTCTGGAAAAAAGTATCGCATATAAAACTTTCTAGAATCTTTCAAGAGGTAAAGTGAAATCTTACAGTTTTGAAAGAAATACAGAAAAAGTAGAGCCCTGACCGCGTGAAGAAGCAACTTTGATATATCCATTTTCGCCGGAAATTATTTTTCTTGTGAGATATAGGCCGATTCCTACGCCTTCTGTAGTATTAACATTTTCGCAACGGTAAAATCTTGAAAAAATCTTTGAATAGTCATGTTTGGAAATGCCCATACCGGTATCAGAAATATCAATGCGGACGAAAAATTCATATACTATGACATCAATCGAAATGCCGCCGGAGGATGTGTATTTGACAGCGTTATCAACTATATTGCACAAAGCTTCGAGCGTCCATTTGGCATCAAACAGTGCTGTGGCAGAAGTTTTGGTGTTTTTAATGTATAAACCCTTTGTTTCAGCTTTTTGTTTATATTGAATAAAGACTTTATCAAGTAATGGCTGCAGGTTTTGTATTTTAGGAGAAAGGGATATAATTCCGGTTTCAAGCCGTGACAGTTTTATAAGAGAATCAATCAGAAAACGCAGTTTTTTTGCCTGTGAATAAAGTGCGGTAAGATTATTTTTTGAATTTTCGGAAAGTTCATCTTCTAAAAGGAGTTCACAGTAGAGAAGTATGTTCGCAATAGGTGTTTTTGTCTGATGTGATATATCGGCTATAAGAGTTTT
>FR887280.1:5728-14436 GCA_000436755.1 Clostridium sp. CAG:253
TATATCGGCTATAAGAGTTTTGATGCTGTCTTTTTCCTGTTTAATATTTTGCGTTGAGAGAGCAGAGCCGGAAAGGTATTGTGCAAATTTTGTCTCAAGTGCAGAGAGACGGCTTTCATCAAAACTATTTTCGATAAATTTACCGTTTAGTGCGGTATCTATCATGTTTTCAAGGGAAGAAAGAAGATTGTCGGTTTTATGTCTGTTTATAAACATTGCAGTTATGCAAAATAAAATAATTATAAATTGAGCCAATATAATAAAATCTTTAATCATAGGATTCCTTTCGTTGTATTAGTGTATTTTATCAATGATACATTGAACTATGGTCAGATGTTTTTTATGTTATAAATGTTTTGTAATTAGAATAATCCGTGTTTTATTTTTTGTCCCATTTATATCCAATTCCGTAAATGGTATGTATGTAATCAGAAGCACCGAGTTTGTCACGTAATCTTTTGATTACCACGGAAAGAGCATTGTTGTCTACATAATCGCCGCAATCAGTCCATATGCGGTCGGTAAGAATATCACGGGTCATGACATGTCCACGGTTTTCGACAAGCAGACATAGGAGTTTTTGTTCTGTTTTGCTTAATTCAACGGGTGTACCGGAAACGAAAAAATTAAGATGTACAAAGTCGAATGAAAAGTTATCTATTGTTATAACTGAACTATCAGTTTTGGAATCATGGCAGGGGTGTTTTCTTAGCTGGGTATTTATACCCTGGCACGAAGAATGGCAAGGGAAAAAGGTTTTGTAATGTAGTCATCAGCACCAAGTTCGAGACCGTTTACAATATCTATGTCAGTATCATTGGCTGTGAGTAGAATGACAGGAATGTCCGGAAAATCAGTTTTTAATTCGGTGAGAAAATCAAGACCATTTCCATCGGGCAGGGAGATGTCAAGCAGTATAAGCGAAGCCATAAAGCAGACAAGCTGTTGTCTTGCAAGTTTCAGGCTTGTACACGAAAAAATCTGTCTGTCATCTGATTTAAGAGCCTGACAAAGTCCTTTGTTAAGGCTTATGTCATCTTCTATTATGAGAATTTGTTCCATTTGGATAGTCCTCGTTTCTATAGTTATTTTTCCTGATAATTGTATGACGAGTAGAGAATAAAAGCAAATAAAAATTTGTGAGTTGCATTTTTTAGCAGGTTGTGTGACATTGATGTATGTGGGTGTTATGCTTGCTTATGGATGGCAACAGTAGTATTATTATATTACTTTACAATGAGCAGGATATACTGTAAATAAGATGGAATTATTGTTAACGGTTTGACAGGTATGAGCGGTGGCAGATAAAAGTAATTGTGAATAGGAGTGGTTTGAAAATGTTTGGATTTCTGAAGAATGGTAAGATATATAAAGAACTTGATGAGATAATAGCACAGATAGATTCTAATGTTGCAAATAATTATAAAGATGCAGCACAGGAAGCGGTGGGATGTTTGGAAGAAAAAATAAATGAATTTTGGGAAAATGGGCAGCTTAGTGAAAAGAAGAAGTTGGAATATAGTGCAAGGCTGACGAGGTATAAGAGAGAACTTGAGGGATTTACACATAAGGATCAGAAGCCGTATTGGAGTTAGTGCGTGTTTAAAATTTTTAAATGTGGTAGGATGTATGGAGAGGGGAAAACTTGATAGGTGGAAGATTTTTGTGGAAAAACTGAATAAAAGGTAATGGCAAAACGGAAGCAGAGTATGGCAAAAACAGTAAGTATAGGAAATATTATAACAAGAAAGTGATTATACTTCTTGATGAGTATGATACGCCAATGCAGGAAGCTTATGTGTATGGCTTTTGGAAAAAATGGCTTAAAAAAATAAATTTTATCAATACTATCTTTAGAACATAAGTTTGATAAAATGAAGAAAATAAACTTGAAATCAATTTCACTTAATTTTATTAGTAAAAAATATAAATTGACTAAATAATATTGCTTTTTTTATCAAAAAAATATATAATCAAACCAGTTTGATGAACAAAGGGGTTCAGCAAATGATGAGAAAACATTTATCGGCAGACAGATGTATATACAGTATCTGTTTTCTGAGAAAGTTTCTTCTATATATAATATGTGTGTATAGTATGTTTGTTTTTAATATATATGCATGTGTATTATATAGGAGTTTCTATGTAAAGAAGTGTTTTCTGTTATTTGCTGAGCCTCTTTTTGTTTGCTATATGTAAATCAAATATATCCAAAGAGTATTTAAAGAAAAACACAAAGTTGTAGAATATTGATATGGAGGTAGAAATGATGACAAATACTGAAACTTGTAACAGCAGGGTTTTAGCAAAAGCCTCAAAAGTTATTGACCATGAAAAGAGAGGGCTTTACGATCCTCGTTACGAACATGATAACTGTGGTATTGGTTCTATTGTGAATATTAAGGGAAATAAAACACATGATACTGTTTCAGGAGCTCTTGATATTGTTGAAAAATTAGAGCATCGTGCCGGTAAAGATGCAGAAGGCAAGACCGGTGATGGTGTTGGTATTCTTTTACAGATATCACACAAATTTTTCAAAAAAGCAGTTAAACCACTCGGTTTTGAAATTGGAGAAGAAAGAGATTATGGTATTGGAATGTTTTTCTTCCCGCAGGATGAGCTTAAAAGAAACCGTGCTAAGAAAATGTTTGAAGTCATTATTGAAAAAGAAGGACTTGAGCTTCTTGGATGGAGAAAAGTTCCGACTGAACCTGACATATTAGGACATAAAGCACTTGAGTGTATGCCATGTATTATGCAGGCATTTGTTAAAAGACCTGAGGATGTTGAAAAAGGACTTGATTTTGACCGCAAACTGTATGTTGCACGCCGTGTGTTTGAGCAGAGTAATGATGATACATACGTTGTCTCATTTTCAAGCCGTACAATAGTTTATAAGGGTATGTTCCTTGTTGGACAGCTTCGTCTTTTCTTCAAAGACCTTCAGGATCCTGATTATGTATCTGCTATCGCAACAGTGCATTCAAGATTTAGTACAAACACAAATCCAAGCTGGATGAGAGCACATCCAAACAGATTTATCGTTCATAACGGTGAGATTAACACTATTGTAGGTAATGCAGATAAGATGCTTGCACGTGAGGAGACAATGGAGACATCACTTCTTGCAAATGATTTCCACAAAGTCCTTCCGGTTGTAAATCCAAATGGTTCGGATTCGGCAAGGCTTGATAATACACTTGAATTTCTTGTAATGAGTGGTATGGAACTTCCACTTGCTGTTATGATTACTATTCCTGAACCTTGGGAACACGATATGAGCGTAAGCCAGAAAAAGAGAGACTTCTATCAGTATTATGCAACGATGATGGAGCCTTGGGATGGTCCGGCTTCAATCCTTTTTTCTGATGGTGATATTATGGGAGCTGTTCTTGACAGAAACGGTCTTCGCCCTTCACGTTATTACATTACAACTGATGACCAGCTTATCCTTTCATCAGAAGTAGGCGTTTTTGATATTCCACCTGAAAAGATTGTCAAGAAAGACAGATTGAGACCGGGACGTATGCTTCTTGTTGATACGGTTAAGGGTGAGCTTATTGATGACGAGGTTCTCAAAGAAAAATATGCATCACGTCAGCCTTATGGTGAGTGGCTTAACAGCAACCTCGTTACATTGAAAGAACTTCGTATTCCTAATAAAAAAGTTGAGGAATTTACAGACGAAGAAAGAGCAAGACTTCAGAAGGCATTTGGATATACTTATGAGGATTACAAAGAGTCAATTCTTCCGATGGCACAGAAAGGTGCAGAGCCTATTGCTTCAATGGGTACTGACACACCGCTTCCAATGCTTTCAGATAAGCCGCAGCCTTTGTTCAACTACTTTAAACAGCTTTTTGCACAGGTTACAAATCCGCCTATTGATGCAATAAGAGAGGAAATCGTAACATCAACAAGCGTTTATATTGGTGAGGACGGAAACCTTCTTGAAGAAAAAGCAGACAATTGTAAGGTGCTTAAAATCCGTAATCCTATTCTTACGGATACAGACCTTATGAAGATTAAATATATGGATAAAGAGGGATTTAAGTGTGTGGATATTCCTATTACTTATTATAAGAATACATCACTTAAAAAAGCACTTGATCGTATGTGTCTTGAAGCTGACAGAGCTTACAAGGAGGGTGCAAATATTCTTATCCTTACTGACAGGGGAGTTGATGAGAACCATGTAGCTATTCCGTCACTTCTTGCAGTTGCTTCAATGCAGCAGCATCTTGTAACTACAAAGAAGAGAACAAGTGTGGCAATGATTCTTGAATCGGCAGAACCAAGAGAAGTACATCACTTTGCGACAATCTTAGGATATGGAGCATGTGCGATAAATCCTTATCTTGCACATAGCACAATAAAAGAACTTATTGACCAGAATCTTCTTGATAAAGACTATTATGCAGCAGTTGATGATTATGATTCAGCAGTTCTTCACGGAATTGTAAAAATTACTTCTAAAATGGGTATTTCTACAATCCAGTCATATCAGGGTTCAAAGATTTTTGAGGCGATTGGTATATCAGAGGATGTCATTGAGAAATACTTTACTGATACAGTATGCTGTGCAGGAGATATTACACTTGAGGATATTGAAAAACAGGTTGATGCACTTCATTCAGCAGCATTTGACCCACTTGGACTTGAGACGGATATGAACCTTGAAAGCCGTGGCCAGCATAAAGAAAGAGGACACAAAGAGGAGCATTTATATAATCCTGAGACAATTCATCTTTTACAGCAGGCTACATGGACAGGAAGTTATGAACTGTTTAAACAGTATTCAAAATGCATAGATGAAAAAGAGCATAATGTAACACTTAGAAGCATGCTTGATTTCAATTATCCTAAAAAGGGAATTTCAATTGATGAGGTTGAGAGCGTTGACGAGATAGTTAAGAGATTTAAGACAGGAGCTATGTCATATGGTTCAATTTCTCAGGAGGCACATGAGACACTTGCCATTGCGATGAATCACCTTCATGGTAAATCAAACAGTGGTGAGGGTGGTGAGAGTCTTGACAGACTTCTTACAGCAGGACAGCCAGAGGACAGATGTTCAGCAATCAAACAGGTTGCATCAGGACGTTTTGGTGTTACATCACGTTATCTTGTCAGTGCAAAAGAAATTCAGATTAAAATGGCACAGGGAGCTAAGCCGGGTGAGGGTGGACATCTTCCGGGCGGAAAGGTTTATCCTTGGGTAGCCAAAACAAGACATTCAACACCGGGTGTAAGTCTTATCTCACCTCCACCACATCACGACATCTATTCTATCGAAGATTTGGCGCAGCTTATCTACGACCTTAAGAATAGTAATAAAGATGCAAGAATATCAGTTAAGCTTGTTTCAGAAGCAGGTGTAGGAACGGTAGCGGCAGGTGTTGCAAAAGCCGGAGCAGCAGTTATTCTTATTTCAGGATATGACGGAGGTACAGGAGCAGCACCAAGAAGTTCAATTTACAATGCAGGTCTTCCTTGGGAACTCGGTCTTGCTGAGACACACCAGACACTTATAATGAACGGACTTCGTTCGCGTGTCCGCATTGAGACAGACGGTAAACTTATGACAGGCCGTGATGTACTTGTGGCTGCACTTCTCGGAGCAGAGGAATATGGTTTTGCAACAGCACCGCTTGTAACAATGGGTTGTGTAATGATGCGTGTATGTAATCTTGATACATGTCCTGTAGGTGTAGCAACACAGAATCCTGAACTCAGAAAGAGATTTAAAGGAAAACCTGAATATGTTGAGAACTTTATGAAGTTTATTGCGCAGGAACTTCGTGAGTACATGGCTTTGCTTGGAATTAAGAAAGTTGATGACCTTATCGGACGTACAGACCTTCTCAAAGTAAAGGATGACCCTAAGGTTAAGGAACATCATATCAACTTTAATGAGATAATTGATTCATCATTTGCCGGTGAGAGAAAAGAAAATAAATTCAATCCAAAGAATGTATTTAACTTTGAACTTGAAAAGACAATAGATGAGAAAGTTTTACTTCCTAAACTTAAAAAGTCACTTCAGACAGGTGAGCCTGCTAAAGTTACTGTAGATGTTACAAACATAAATCGTACATTTGGTACAATACTTGGTTCTGAGATTACAAAGAAATTCAGTGATACACTTGAGGAAGATACGATTACAGTTGAGTGTCACGGAAGCGGCGGACAGAGCTTTGGAGCATTTATTCCAAAGGGACTTAAACTTGAACTTGTCGGTGATTCAAACGATTACCTCGGAAAAGGTCTTTCAGGCGGAAAGATTGTTGTATATCCGCAGACCGGTACTAAATTCAAGGCAGAGGATAATATAATTATCGGTAACGTTGCACTGTACGGTGCTACAAGCGGTAAGGCATTCATAAACGGTATTGCAGGTGAGCGTTTCTGTGTTCGTAACTCAGGTGCTACAGCAGTTGTTGAAGGTGTCGGAGACCACGGATGTGAATATATGACAGGTGGACGTGTAGTAATACTTGGACCAACAGGAAAGAACTTTGCAGCAGGTATGAGTGGCGGTGTTGCGTATGTACTTGATGAAAACAGTGATTTATACCTTAAGCTTAACAAAGAACTTGTATCGTCACAGCCTGTTACTGACAAATATGATGTACTTGAGTTAAAGAAAATCATAGAGGAGCATGTTGAAGCTACAAATTCAGAAAAAGGAAAGAATATCCTTGAAAACTTTAGCGATTATCTTCCTAAATTTAAGAAAATTATTTCTTATGATTACAGCAAGATGCTTCAGCTCATTGCTCAGATGGAAGAGAGAGGTTTAAGCTACGAGCAGGCGCAGATAGAGGCATTTTATGCACACAAAAATCAGGCATAATCGATAAGAGATACTGTGTATACGCAGACCTGGCATCCAGTCAGGCTGTGCGGTAATGTTTGAGCAGACAGGATAAGGAGGATAATTATGGGCAAACCAACCGGATTTCTTGAATATGAAAGAAAAAATAATAAGGCAGTAGAGCCTTTAGAGAGAATAAAGAATTTTAATGAATTTCACACACCTATGAGTGATAAAGATAGAAAAGAGCAGGCTTCAAGATGTATGAACTGTGGTGTTCCGTTCTGTCAGTCAGGCATGATGATAAACGGAATGGCATCAGGTTGTCCTTTGAACAATCTTGTGCCTGAGTGGAATGATCTTCTTTATCACGGATGCATGAAGGAGGCACTCCAGATGCTTCGCCAGACAAACAACTTTCCGGAGTTTACTTCGAGAGTTTGTCCGGCACTTTGTGAAGCTGCCTGCACATGTGGACTCAATGATTCACCGGTAACATGCAAGGCAAATGAAAATGCCATTGTTGAATACGGCTATGCAAATGGGCTTATGGAGGCAAGAAAACCTAAAGTCCGTACAGGAAAAAAGGTAGCTGTTATCGGGTCAGGTCCTTCAGGGCTTGCGGCAGCAGACCAGCTTAACAGAAGAGGTCATGACGTAACGGTATTTGAGAGAAATGACCACATTGGCGGACTTCTCATGTATGGCATTCCTAATATGAAACTTGAAAAATGGGTTATCGACAGAAAGCAGAAAGTCATGGAAGAAGAGGGCGTTAAGTTCATAGTAAATGCAGATGTCGGAAAGAATGTAAAAGCAGAAGATATTGTTAAAGAATATGACAGTGTCATTCTTGCATGCGGAGCATCAAATCCAAGAGACATTAAAGCAACAGGCCGTGAAGCTGATGGAATTTATTTTGCAGTTGATTTCCTTACACGTTCTACAAAACATGTGCTTACAGGAAAAAAAGACGGATGGGTAGACACTAAAGGAAAAAATGTAGTTGTTATCGGTGGCGGTGATACAGGTAATGACTGCGTTGGTACAGCAGTACGACAGGGTGCAAAATCAGTAGTACAGATAGAGATGATGCCTAAACTTCCGGATGAAAGAGCAGCAAACAATCCATGGCCTGAATGGCCACGCGTCTGCAAGACTGACTATGGTCAGGAAGAAGCAATCGCAGTATTTGGAAAAGACCCTAGAATTTATCAGGCAACAGTAAAAGAGTTTATTGCTGATAAGAACGGTAAATTAAAGAAAGTTAAACTTGTAAAACTTGAGCCAAAGAAAGATACAAAGACAGGCAGATTAAATATGACCGAGATACCGGGAAGTGAGTTTGAGATACCGGCAGACTATGTACTTATCGCTGCAGGTTTCCTTGGAACTCAGGAATATGTTGCCAAAGCGTTTGGAGTAAAATTAAATGCCCGTACAAATGTTGAGACAGCCGTGGGAAGCTATAAAACGTCAGTGGATAAGGTGTTTACGGCGGGAGATATGCATCGTGGCCAGTCACTTGTAGTATGGGGAATAAATGAGGGACGACATGTAGCGAAAGAAGTAGATGAGTTCCTTATGGGTTACACAAATCTTGCATAAAAAAATTGCCATAAAAATAATTGTAAAGTCCTAAAAATATAAATATAATTCATTTAAACAGGGGTGCCGCATAACAGCTGGTACTCCTGTTTATTTGGATTTATACGGCTGGTTATGGTCTTGAAAAAATGGTACTGTATTTATGTAAAACAAAAATGAATAAATATAACTGGAAAATGAATAAAAATGATTGCAAATTACTTTGACACATTGGCGTTTTTTATGTATAATAGGAACAATGTGTAGACATATATAAATAGGTAATTGCGAAACTCGCTAA
>FR887281.1:0-438 GCA_000436755.1 Clostridium sp. CAG:253
CTTATGAACAGCACGAAGAATTGTAACTACTTCCTTCTTTGTTGGAAGAGGTACAGGACCACTTACCTTTGCCCCGTTTTTCTTCAATGTCTCAATAATCTTTCCAGCAGCATGATCGATCTGATTGTGGTCATACGCTTTAAGTGTAATTCTCATTACATTTGTTGCCATAAAAAAAGCCGCCTCCTTTTCGCACTTTTGCAGACATACTGATCTGGCTTTTCGCCAAGTCTGCTAATTTCAGCGGAACAAGTGGTGACTGTACACTTATCCGGGTGTTTCCTGCTATGGTTTACAATTAAGCCGCAGAAATCCCGCCTTATCTAAATATGTATCCCAATGTTACATATACAGATATCAAATTGTTGTACAGTGACTTGTCGCCAGTTTCCTAACTTGACATTCGCTCCACGGAAAACCTGCCGTTATCGGCAGCAA
>FR887281.1:465-9396 GCA_000436755.1 Clostridium sp. CAG:253
GGCAGCACCCTCACGCTTCATCGCTATCAATGTCACAGCAGTTGCTAGTATACACTGTTTCTAGTTCTTTTGCAAGTATTTTTGCACTTTTTTATTTATTTTTTCGTTTTTCTCCATAATGCACAAAAAGCACCGTTTTTTCGCGATGCTTTTAGTAATTTTCACTTCAATCACTATTTAATTTATTCCGCTGTGTCGTTCTCTTTAACTGCTTCCTCATACTTTTCAAGTATCTCTTTCTGAAGCTTATCACGCATTTCAGAATTTATAGGATGAGCTATATCACGATACTCTCCGTCTCCTGAACGCCTGCTCGGCATCGCAATAAACAATCCTTTCTCCCCCTCAATGACTTTTATGTCATGAACAACAAATATCTCATCAAATGTAACTGAGACAACTGCTTTCATTTTTCCTTCTTTTGTAATCTTGCGCACTCTTATGTCAGTTATCTGCACGTTATAACCTCCTTCGGCTGTAATAAATAATAAATTTTAGTCTGAAAACTTACAACACACCATGGCAAAATGCCATGATGTGTCTAACTTTCTACCTATTATAATGATTATAATGCATATCTCTCATTTTTTTCAATAACTATTTTCACCTGTCCGTTTTCACCTACATAATTGGTGTTGGCTCTTATCGTATCTCTACTCTCAACTATACAGTTTTCAATATGTGTATTGTCTCCTATATATACATCGTTTAAGATAATCGAATTTTTAATTGTACAATTGTTTCCAACATATACTTTCTTAAACAAGATTGAATTCTCTACAGAACCGTTTATTATACATCCGCTTGAAAGAAGACTGTTTTTAACACTTGAGCCAAGATTGTACTTAACCGGAGGTAAATCTTCTACTTTTGAATATATATCAGGATACTGTCTGAAGAAATAATCCCTGACATCTTTTTTAAGGAAGTCCATGTTTGTATTATAATAGGAATCAACTGATGCTATGTTGCTCCAATATGTATCCATTTTATATGCATAAATCTTTTTTATGTTCTTGTATCTGATAAGAATGTCTGTTACAAAATCATGTCTTTCTTCTTCGGCAGCTTTTTCAATAAGTTCTATGAGCTGACGTCTTCTTATGACATATATTCCTGTCGAAACCTGATGACCGTCTGTTGTGATCGGCTTCTCCTCAAAATCAGTAACTCTTCCGTCTGCATCTGTCTTTATCACACCAAATCTGCTTGGGTCGTCTCTCTCATCAACCGTTGATGTAACAATAGTAACATCTGCCTTTTTAGCAATATGGTACTCGAGCACTTTCGCATAATCCATCTTATATATACCATCTCCTGATGCTATAACTACATATGGTTCATGACTTGATTTCAAGAAATCGATATTCTGCGCAATGGCATCTGCCGTTCCTCTGTACCAATAGCTGTTGCTCGGTGTGGTAGTCGGTGTAAATACATACAATCCACCCTGTTTACGTCCAAAATCCCACCATTTTGATGAGTTAAGATGTTCATTGAGTGATTTTGCATTGTACTGTGTAAATACAGCTACTTTCTGTATATGTGAATTGCTCATATTGCTAAGAACAAAATCAATACTTCTAAATCCACCGGCTATAGGCATAGCTGCCACAGCTCTCTTATTGGATAATTCTTTCATTCTGCTGCTGTTTCCTCCAGCAAGCACTATTCCTATTGCTCTCATACCTTATCACCTGCCTTAATCAAAGTTTCGCCACTGTCGAGTAATCCGTTCGGATAATCACTAAGTTCAGTTTTTCCTGATATTGCTGTGTTCTTTCCTATACTTACACCGTCAGGGATAACACTGTCCTCTCCGATGGTACAAAGTCCAAACGCATATACGTCAGGTTTGTAATTGTTCGGTTTTTCTTCACCGACACCAAGTTTGCAATTCTTTCCTACTTTTACATTTTCAGCTATAATCGACTTATCTATAACCGTTCCCTCATCTATATAAGAAGAACCCATAATAATCGAATCTCTGACAACTGCTCCCGGTGCAATATAAACACCTGAGCCGATAACTGAATTGCTGACTTCACCGTATATCTCCGACGCTTCGCCTATAATGGCTCTGTCAATTGAAGCCTCTTCTGCGATAAACTGTGGCGGAATCTTATCACTCTTTGTATAAATCTTCCAATACTCCTCGTAAAGGTTGAATACAGGAATAAGGTCGATAAGTTCCATATTGGCTTCCCAATATGCTCCAAGCGTTCCGACATCTTTCCAATAACCATTGTACTCATATGCAAAGATACGCTTGTCCTGCTCGTGGCAATAAGGAATGATATGTTTACCGAAATCACATGCCGGCTGGTCTTTTAACTTTATGAGAGCATCTCTAAGAACCGGCCATGAGAATATGTAAATACCCATCGAAGCAAGATTGCTTCTTGGATGTTCAGGTTTTTCTTCAAACTCCCGAATCCTTCCGTTGTCATCTGTTATCACTACACCAAATCTGCTCGCTTCTTCAATAGGAACCGGAATCGTTGCAAGTGTGACATCTGCTTTATTTGCCTTGTGGAAGTCAAGCATGACCTCATAATCCATCTTATAGATATGGTCTCCACCAAGGATAAGTACATAGTCAGGATTATAATACTCCATATATTTTAAGTTCTGATATATAGCATTTGCTGTTCCTGTATACCACTCACTGCTTGCACTCTTCTCGTAAGGCGGCAGTATTGAAACACCACCCACATTTCTATCCAAATCCCACGGAATACCTATTCCGATATGTGTGTTCAGCCTAAGCGGCTGATATTGTGTCAAAACACCTACTGTATCTACTCCTGAATTGATACAGTTACTGAGTGGAAAATCAATAATTCTATACTTTCCTCCAAAGGCAACTGCCGGTTTCGCAACGTCAGCAGTAAGGACGCCAAGGCGGGAACCCTGTCCTCCCGCTAATAACATAGCTATCATTTCTTTCTTAATCACACTATCACCCCTTTTATATTTATTCGTTTGAAATTTATATATATACAGTCATGTACTGCCTGTCCCGAATATGAACATATGACCATTTACAAAATTTCTAACAGGTATACCATATGCCTCAATTTAATGTGACAATATAGTATATTCATCTAATGTGCTTTTTATTATAACACAACATGAACAAAATGTGAACAAATATAGCAAATTTTTCAGACATTTTTTTGTTATTTTTGCCAAATTTTACACAAAAATACTGCTTTCACGCCGTTAATACACTATATATACGGACTGCAATATTTTTACTCAATATTTTGTATTCATATAGAAATTATGAACTGTGTTCATATTCCAGTGAAACATTATTTTAATTACAAATAATTTATATTTTTGTTACATTTTCATTTTACAATTGTATTTTTCCAGCCAATGTTTATAATATAATGAGTAATAACTTATTAAAACAGATAGGACGGTGGCATTATGTACCAAATAAATCTTAATAATCCATGCAAAGTATTTTTCATAGGCATCGGCGGAATCAGTATGAGCGGTTTTGCTCAGCTGCTCCATGAAAATAATTTCAATGTCTGTGGTTCAGATATAAAAGAAAGCAAAATTACAAAGCATCTCGAAAGCACAGGTATAAATATTATATACGGACAGAAAACAGAAAATATCACTGATGACATTGACCTGGTTGTCTATACAGCGGCTATTCACCCTGACAATCCTGAATTTATCCGTGCCAAAGAACTCGGCATTCCTATGATGGAGAGAGCTGAGATGGTAGGTCAGGTCATGAAGAACTACCCAAATGCAATCGGCATTTCAGGAACACACGGAAAAACCACTACAACTTCCATGCTGTCACAGATTTTTCTTGCGGCAAAAAAAGACCCTACAATCTCCGTAGGCGGTATTCTTGACGCTATAGGCGGAAACATCCGCATAGGCCATTCAGAAAACTTTATCACTGAAGCATGTGAGTACACAAACAGTTTTCTTAAATTTCATCCTACTGCCGGAATTATCCTGAATGTAGACGCCGACCACCTTGACTTTTTCAAGGATATAGATGACATAAGACATTCATTCCGAAAATTTGCGGAACTCATACCTGAAAACGGTGTTCTTGTCATAAACAAACATATTGACAAATTAAACGAGATTATAGACGGTCTGCCATGCAAGGTCATCACTTTCGGACTTGAACAGGATTGTGACTATGCGGCTGCTGATATTTCTTTTGACAAAAAAGGACATGGCTGCTATACACTTGTAAGAAACGGTCAGAAAACAGATATGCAGGTAAAACTTAATGTAGTAGGCAAACATAACATATCAAATTCTTTAGCGGCAATCGCATTATCCGAATATTACGGAATAGACGAAACTTCTATTTTAAGCGGACTCTCAGATTTTGTCGGAACTGAACGCCGCTTTGAACTTAAAGGTACATTCAACGGTGTAACTGTTATTGATGATTATGCACATCATCCAACTGAGATTACAGCTACACTTACAGCGGCTCAAAAATATCCACACAAACACCTCTGGTGTGTATTCCAGCCACACACATACAGCAGAACAAGAGCACTTCTCAAAGAATTTGCTGCCGCACTCTCAAATGCTGAAAACATCGTCCTCGCCGATATATATGCAGCAAGAGAGCAGGACCCGGGAGATATTTCATCAAAAACACTTCAGGATGAACTTGCTAAACTTGGAAAAAAGGCGTACTATTTTCCATCTTTTGAGGAAATTGAAAAATTTTTACAGGAAAAATGTATCGACGGTGACTTGTTGATAACTATGGGTGCCGGAAATGTAGTAACCATAGGCGAATCACTCGTTCAAAAATAGTTATCCACATTATCCACAATTGATTGTTGATAATTCTTCACAATCCATTGTGGATATTTTTATGCTTTGTATTACACTTAAACATGCTATTTTAAGCCATTTAAAACTTTTTTCCACATTTTCAACATTATCCACATTTTTTTAATAGACATAACTGTTTTCAAGCTATGACTTGAAACATTTTTAAAACATGCTAAAATACATTTACGGTGGACTTAATAACACATAGGATTTCAAAACATACAAAAATACAGAAATGAGGATTATAAATTATAATGGAAAATGTTTTATCATGTACCGGATATATTCAACAGAATACAGTGATAAGCAATGCGTTCATTGAACATTTTATGTTGGATGCAAACGGCAGTTATGTAAAAGTATATCTATATCTGTCAAAATGTATACAGTCCGGCGGCATCGACATTTCCATACCATTTCTCGCAGATAAAACAGACAGCACTGAAAGAGATATTATTCGTGCTTTGCAGCATTGGGAAAAAAAGGGACTTATAAAGATTACTCTTGACAATGTCACCGAACAGATTTCTTCTATTCAGATGCTTAACCCCGACGATGTCTATCAGGCTGCAAAATCAGCTTCATATATTGATGATACCGCCGAAGACATTGCAAGCACATCACAGATTCCTTTTTCATCCAAAGAAAAGAAATCTGACTCTGTCAATTCTGTTTCCGTATCTGCCGAACAAAGAAAAGAATTAGCAGCAAATCAGGATTTTCAATTTGCACTTCAGGCAATCCAGTCATTTCTTGAACGTCCTTTTAAGTCAAATGAAATTGAACTTATATCATATCTTTATGGTACGCTGCATTTCTCATCCGAATTATTGATTCATCTGTATGACTATTGTATTTCACTTGGAAAAAGCAACTCAAATTATATACAGGCAGTTGCACTTTCATGGCACGAACAGGGTGTAAAATCACCCGAAGATGCAAAAAAAGTTACTACCGATTACAATACAGCATACACTGCCATATCAAAAGCTCTCGGACTTGGCAGACCGCTTGCCATCATAGAAAAGCAGTTTGTTGAACGCTGGCAGAAGGAATGGATGATTGATTTAAGTGTAATAATAGAAGCATGCAACCGAACGATGCTCAAAATACAGAAAGCCGATTTCAAATATATCGAAGGAATACTCGACAACTGGCATAAGTCCGGCATAAAAACTTTACTTGATGTAGAAAAAGCCGACGAGATATATGCTAAACATAAATCCGAGAAAAGCAATAACAGCCAGAAAAATTACAGATACAACGCAAACAATTCAGGCGGCAGCTATATAAAAAAGAACCAGTTTAATACTTTCCAGCAAAGAGATACTTCTCACGCTGAGATAAGTGAACTGGAGCGAAAACTGCTAAACAGGTAAACAAATCTAAACAGACAGATGACTGCAGATTTAAATACGGAGGGAGATTTATGGGATTATCAAACACTCAATATCGTGATATTATGTATAAGTATGACCAATTGCGTTTAAAAAATAAACGTCTTGTTGCTTCGAGATATGAGGAGCTCTATGAAAAAATTCCGGAATTGAGGAATATTCAAAACGAAATCATCAATCTCTCTACCAATCAGGCACGCATGGAGCTTTTAACCCCTGACGAAAAGCTTGACGAAAAAGCTTACCGTGCAAAAAAAGACGAACTTATCAATAAAAAGACAGAACTACTGCTGGCAAACGGTTATCCCGCAGATTTTCTATCACCGATTTATTCATGCAAAGACTGTAAAGATACTGGCTACATAGACAACAAACCATGCCACTGTCTTAAACAGTACGAGATTACCTCGTTATACCAAAATTCAAATCTTGCTGATATACTTGAAAAAGAAAATTTTGATACATTTAATCCCGCTTTTTATGATAACAAGCATATTGTCGAAAATTTATCACTTACGGCTAGAGAAAATATTCTCAGAGTCAAAGCGGTTTGTCTGGATTTTGTCAAGCATTTTGATACAGCATACGACAATCTTATATTTTACGGCGAGACAGGTGTTGGAAAAACTTTCCTCACACACTGCATTGCAAAGGAGCTCTTAGACACCTCGCATACCGTTGTATACTTGACTTCTTTACAGCTTTTTGATATTTTAGAAAAAAATAAGTTCTACAAAACTGATGAATATTTAAATAACGAACAAATCTCATATATTCTAAACTGTGAACTGCTCATCATTGATGATCTTGGCACAGAACTTGCAAATGGTTTTACAACATCACAGTTGTATTATTTTATAGAAGAAAGACATATGAATCAGAAATCAACAATTATTTCAACCAATCTCTCATTTCAAGAACTGAGAGAACGGTACAGTGAGCGTATTTTTTCACGTTTTACCGGATATTATAACTTTTATATGATTGCCGGTGATGACATACGCATTAAAATTGCTATCTCTTAACCTTGGAAAATATTTTATTTTCCTTTATCCAAATACATTATGGAGGACAAACTATTATGAAACGACATGACAAATTAGCTGAAACAATCCCTTACGGTACTCTTGGCATTCTTGCCCTTGAGAGCAGTAGAGATATGGGAAAAAGAGTCAATGACTATATTGTTGACTGGAGAAACGACAGAGCTGCAAAACATGCAACTGCCGCTTCTTTCGCCGGATACAACAGAGAGTCATTCATAATCGATTCTGCATGCCCTAGATTTGGTTCAGGTGAGGCAAAAGGTATCATCAGGGAGTCAGTTAGAGGTCAGGACTTATATCTCTTGGTAGATGTATGTAATTACAATTTAACTTACACTGTATGCGGTCAGACAAATCATATGTCTCCTGATGACCATTATCAGGACTTAAAGCGTATTATTGCTGCCGTCGGTGGAAAAGCAAGAAGAATCACTGTTATAATGCCTTTCTTATATGAAAGCCGTCAGCACAGAAGAAGTGCCCGCGAATCTTTGGATTGTGCTCTTGCCCTTCAGGAGCTTACACAGATGGGCGTTGAAAGCATTATCACATTTGATGCACATGACCCTCGTGTACAGAATGCAATTCCTTTAAAGAGCTTTGAAACAGTTCAGCCGACATATCAGTTCATTAAAGCACTTCTTAAAAATGTTGATGACCTCAAAATCGACACTGACCATCTTATGGTTATCAGTCCTGATGAGGGAGCTATGGGACGTGCCGTTTACTATGCAAATGTTCTTGGTATTGATATTGGAATGTTCTACAAACGCCGCGATTACAGCAAGATTGTTGACGGAAGAAATCCTATTATCGCACATGAATTTCTCGGTTCAGACCTTGAAGGAAAAGATGTTATTATCATCGACGATATGATTTCTTCAGGCGAAAGCATGATAGATGTTGCAACTGAATTAAAAAGAAGAAAAGCTAATCGTATATTTGTTGCAGCTACATTTGGTCTTTTCACAAATGGAATGGAAAAATTTGATGAGGCTCATGAAAAAGGACTTATCGATAAGGTTCTTACAACAAACCTTGTATATCAGCCTGAGGAAGTTCTCAAAAGAGATTACTATATAAATGTTGATATGAGCAAATATGTAGCACTCCTTATTGATACTCTCAATCATGACCAGTCAATCAGCGACCTTTTAAATCCGACAGAACGCATTCAGGCAGTTCTCAAAAAATACGGTCAGATTTAATAACTTATAACATGTGCAAAGTACATGCACAAATCAAAAAGGTCTTTCTTTAAAAACACCGACAAAAAATACCTGTTTTGTCGGTGTTTTTTTAGATTTTGTTTAGAATTAAGCTCTGTTTTTCACAATCACTTCATAAATGAAACACAAAAGAAACACAATTCCTTTGTATAATGTATTCATAAACATAAATGAAGCGGGTGAGGAAAACAAATGTAGGAATTACCGAGTGAGATGATTCTTATTTTTGTCACCTGTTTCGACAAAAATAATTTAGCTTATTGACTTATGTTTGAGATAGATTCTTTTTCATTTTTTTCATTTGGGTCTGTAGTAGCTCCCTCTGCTGCAGACCAACTCCTTTTTGTACCGTACTTAAAATATTAAGTACACAATTTTTTTACATTATTTTTTCATGAACCGATAGTTTTTACTGTC
>FR887281.1:9423-16385 GCA_000436755.1 Clostridium sp. CAG:253
CCTCTTTTTTCTTTAAAGACAAAAACAGCCTTACTGATTTGGTAAGGCTGTTTTTGTTTTGTGTTTAATTTATCTGTATCATTTTAAAGATTTATATTAGATGCAATGTTTTTACTCTCTGCTTTAATCTTTTTCTTTTTGGATGAAATCGAAATGTTAACCGAAGACTTAATGCTCAATGCCTTTTTTGCTCTTATTCCATGATCCGCTGTACTTGTAAGGCTTAAAGTTCCGTCAGTTATATTTACATTGGCACTCGCATGAATACAATCACCGTATGAATTTATGCTTATCTTGCCACCTGATATGTTTATATCCGCAGAAACAGCAGTTTTACCGTTTTTTCCTGAACGTCCTGCTGCAATACCTCTGAAATCTTCAAACTTTGTATTTGAACTTTTTCTTGTTTTTATACTTATACTTCCTTTTTTAACTGTTACACCGCTTCTTCCCTGAATGCCTTTGTCAACAGCATCTACAAGTACGCTTCCGCCATCTACCGTAACTTTTTGCGATGCCTTTATTCCGGTGTCTGATGAAGTCACCGATATATCTCCGCCGCTGATATTTACATTATCTGCATGTATTCCACTGTTTTTCGATGTAATAAATATATTTCCTGATGTGATACTTATATCTTTTTTACTGTCTACGGCATTGCCGTTTGACGATGTATCTTTTACATTAAGACTGCCACTGCCCCATATTTTCAAATTTCCGTCACTCATGATAACTCCGTCGGGAGATATTTTTTTGCTTCCTGTCTTTCCTGTAACCTCCGGGAATGTAGCCGGCCCCGTCAAGACATTTTTTGTTCCTTTCACAAGCTGTATATGCAGGCCGGCAGATTTTTTTGTGTTGTAAATACATGCTGTCTTTGAATTACTCATTGTAACCCCATTCAAACGGACAGTCACATTCAGTTCTCTCTTATTCATAATAATTCTGTAAGAGCCAAAATTTCCCTTGAATGTATATGTGCCGCTTTGGTTAAGTGTGATTGTTTTATTTTTCTTTGATACTGCCACTTTTCCATTCGCTGTCGTAACAACAGCTTTGCCAATTTTTACAGTTGATATTTTCTTCTTTGCCGCTGACACATTTACCTTATCACAGGAATAACCTGTTGTAAGCGCTGACATAAAAACTGCTGCCGCAATTGACATTGCAAATATCTTTTTACCTTTACATTTCATTTTCCTAAATAATTCTTCTTTTCTCATAAAATCCCTCATTTCCGTTTTAAAGCTGTTCTGCCTGCTGTACAATCCGTCCACACACAACCGTAAGATTTCCGTTTCTGCATCTTATCGCATCAATAAATTCCTTTTCTTTACTATTATCTTTAAATTCTATGTAATAGTGAAGCTGATACATACTTCCCATATTTACGGTTTTAACATTTTGCATCTCAACTTTTTTCAGATACTTTTCAAAAATATCATCAAAAATTTCAGTATAGTCAAGATTTTCATAAATAGTTATCTTCAAGTTTCTCATATTTTCTTCGCCCTTAAAGAACGGAACTGCATATATGACAAGCATTACAACAACAATAAATGCCGTTATGAATGCGGCATATGTAATATAACCCATGCCCGTAGCAAGTCCTACCACCATGGCAAAAAATATATTGCTTATCTCTCTGCTTGTGCCCGGTATCGAGCGAAACCTCACAAGACTGAACGCCCCGACAATCGCCACTCCGGTTCCAAGATTTCCATTGACAAGCATTATAACTGTCTGAACCATAGCCGGCAGTATAACCAGCGAAACAAAAAAGTTTTTAGTTGTTTTTCCAGTAAATGCATAGCACAATGCTACCACAAATCCCAAAACCAATGAGACTCCCGTACATTTAACTGCAGTGCTAAATGTAAGCGAATTTGCCGTAAGATTTAAAATCGTATTAAACATAATCCCTCCACTTATGTATATTATTCTGCGTATATACAGTTCCATATTTTGAAAAAGAAATCGGATATATCTCCAAGTTCTCCAAAAGTTTTATAAGCCAAAACGGATATGCCGCCGAAGCTTTTATCTCAAGCAAGACACTGTCATCCGTCATAATATACTCTCCATAATCGCCATGTGACATATCAAGGTCATCTGTGCGGTATCTTATATTAAAATCGAATGTGACACGAAGGTCACTGCCTTTCTTATCATATAATGCCACCCTGTCATATGCCAGATACACTTTCGGCTCAGGTTTATAAAATGACAAAACATAATCGAGTTCTCTAAGAATCTGAGTGTCAGCTTTTTCTATACAACCTGCTGTCACAGCCTTATGTGCTTCTTCAAGTTTCATGGCTGCTCTGCGCTTATAAACAATTCCCCTGTATTTTTTCTTTAGTTCAAGATAAACCGTATCCCCGCTTTTTATATCACCATAACCGCGCAGTCGGATTTTCTCCTTATAAACAGGCTTTTCTATAGATTCCCGAATCATGTCATACTGCCCGGTATCATAATAAATGTTGTTTATGGTATCAAGACCAAATTCATCCACCTGCATGTGCCTGTCAACTTCCCCACGAAACTTCTCATACTTATCTCTTGTCAAAAGATACTTTTTTTCGTATCTCTTAAAGGTCATAAGTACATTTTTTTCCGCCATATATGTATCTCCCCCCTATCCTAAAAAATACCAAAAAACAATTAAGCCGACTTGTTTTTGACATATTTCCTTTACACTTTATTATACATAAATTTATTTATAAAAACCATATATAAAATTACTTTTAAGTAATTCTTAATAAAATATATAATGTTATTTTTGCTGTGACTGCTTTATCGCAGAGATATAAATAACTATTATTTATTACTATTGACTTTTGAACAATAGTTGTTATAATAACATCATAAACAAATTTTTGACACACAAGTTTGTGTCTGTGCACACTTGCACAAGCTTGATATGACAAACAGGAAAAATGTGTGCAGAAAAGAGGGAAAAGTGGTATTAGTGTGAAAAATCTATGATTTTTCACACGCAAGATTTGTGCTTGCGCACAAACTTGAGATGCCCTGAAAAGCGGGCAAGAATGGAGATTAATATGAATACAAAAATCAGCGCACAGATAAAAAAAGGCGTTCTTGAAATGTGCCTTCTGCACAAATTATCACAACAGGATTATTATGGCTACAATCTTATGCATGAAATGAATATTTTGTTTCCTGAAGTAAACAGCAGCACTTTTTATGCCATATTGCGCCGCTTAAAAAATGATGGTTTTGCTGACATTTATTATGGAAATGAGTCCGGTGGTCCTACAAGAAAATATTACAAGATAACCGATAATGGAAAAGAAACTCTTGCCGCCTACATTGAGGAATGGGAACAACTTAAATCCGTTGTCTCAGAACTTGGAATCTAAATTAATATATATTTACAATGCAATTTTATTAAATATATAACCAAAAAAATTGACATAATACACAACTTGTATAATGTCAATTTTTTTACGCTTTCGCTTTTAAATTCCCTGCTTTCGCTCGGTTTATAACTTCTCTACACCAAATGTAACTTTCTCCCCGTTGATGTTCCACTCTTTTGTGAATCCTACAGCTCCGTCATACTTAGTTTCATTTGCGAGAACTTCTGACTTAATCTGTTCTTCGTTCTTCTGTACAATACCGGCTATCTTTTCATTATCCTGCATTGACACACGGATATGATCCATTACTTCAAAGCCTGCATCTTTACGCATTGTCTGAATTTTACTGATAACCTCACGGACAAATCCTTCCTCAATAAGTTCAGGTGTAAGGTTTGTATCAAGTACGACTGTTATTCCACGGTCTGTATCTGAAATATATCCTTCCATCTGTGCTGCCTCGATAAGAAGGTCGTCTTTTTCAAGAACTTCCTCATTTCCATCAACTGTAATAGTGAGGTTTCCTTTCTCATTGAGTTCTGCCATTGCTTTCTGACCGTCAAGTCCTGCAAGAATTTCTTTTACGGCATTAATCTGTTTTCCAAATCTGCGTCCGAGAGTTTTAAGCTGTGGCTTAAAGCTGTATGTTGTAAGCTCACTTACATCCTGTGTAAGAACTGCTTCCTTAACATTAAGCTCATCCTTAATGATATCCATATAAAACTCTGAAAGCTCTGCATCAGCTTTTACATACATCTTTCCGATTGGCTGACGATTCTTGATGTTTGCTGTATTACGGCATGCACGTCCGATTACAACTGCTTCAAGTACAGTCTCCATATCCTCTTCAAGCTTCTTATCGATATGCGCTTCATTTACCTCAGGGAAATCACAGAGATGTACACTCTCAGGTGCGCTTGCATCAAGTGTGCATACAAGGTTTCTGTAAATATCTTCTGTCATAAACGGAATCATAGGTGCTGCTGCCTTTGAGATTGTCACGAGTGCTGTATACAGTGTCATGTAAGCATTTATCTTATCCTGCTCCATGCCCTTTGCCCAGAATCTTTCACGACAACGTCTTACATACCAGTTACTCATCTCATCAACAAAGCTCTGAAGTGCTTTTGCTGTCTCAGGAATACGATATGCTGCAAGGTTTTCATCAACTTCCTTAACAGTGCTGTTAAGTCTTGATAAAAGCCATTTATCCATTACGGAAAGTTTATCATAATCAAGTGTATATTTTGTTGCATCAAATTCATCAATGTTCGCATAGAGTACGAAGAACGCATATGTGTTCCACAGTGTACCCATGAACTTACGCTGTCCTTCCTGAACTGCCTTGCCGTGGAAACGGTTTGGAAGCCAAGGAGCACTGTTTATATAGAAATACCAGCGGATAGCATCTGCGCCATATTTATCAAGTGCATCAAACGGATCTACTGCATTTCCTTTTGACTTACTCATCTTCTGTCCGTTCTCATCCTGAACATGACCGAGCACGATAACATTCTCATAAGGAGCTTTGTTAAACAGAAGTGTTGATTCTGCCATAAGTGAATAGAACCATCCTCTTGTCTGGTCTACTGCCTCAGAGATAAACTGTGCAGGGAACTGTGCCTCAAATAAGTCTTTATTTTCAAATGGATAATGATGCTGTGCAAATGGCATTGCTCCTGAATCGAACCAGCAGTCGATAACTTCCGGTACTCTCTTCATTGTCTTACCACAGTCAGGACACTTAAATGTAACACCGTCAATATAAGGTCTGTGAAGTTCAACCTTTGCATCATCAGGATTTCCACTTCTTTCTGCAAGTTCTGCACGGCTTCCGATAGATTCCTGGTGTCCGCAGCCTTCACACTCCCAGATATTGAGTGGTGTTCCCCAATAACGGTTACGCGAAATACCCCAGTCCTGAATATTTTCAAGCCAGTTTCCGAAGCGTCCCTTACCGATTGAATCAGGAATCCAGTTTACAGTGTTGTTGTTGCGTACAAGGTCATCTCTTACCTCAGTCATCTTGATGAACCATGACTCTCTTGCATAGTAGATAAGCGGAGTATCACATCTCCAGCAATGAGGATAATCGTGCTCGAACTTAGGTGCTGCAAAAAGCTGTTTCTTTGCATCGAGGTCTTTTAATACCTCTGGGTCAGCTTTCTTTACGAAAAGACCTGCAAATGGTGTCTCTTCTGTCATCTCACCTTTTCCGTTTACGAACTGTACAAACGGAAGGTCATAGTTACGTCCTACATTCGCATCATCCTCACCAAATGCAGGCGCGATATGAACGATACCTGTACCATCTGACATAGTTACATATGTGTCACATGTAACGAAAAATCCCTTTTTATGCTGCTTGTCTGCACATTCTTTAGCACATGCGTAAAGAGGCTCATACTCTTTGTGCTCAAGTTCTTTACCTGCAAATGTCTCAAGAACTTCGTATGCCTTTACTCCGTTCTCCTCGTCTGCAAGTTTGCCGAGTACAGTGTCGAGAAGCGCCTGTGCCATATAGTATGTGTATCCGTCTGCTGCCTTTACTTTGCAATATGTCTCATCAGGGTTTACACAAAGTGCAACATTTGATGGAAGTGTCCAAGGTGTTGTCGTCCATGCAAGGAAATATGCATCCTCATCCTTAACCTTGAAACGTACTACTGCAGAACGTTCTTTGACAAGTTTATATCCCTGTGCAACCTCCTGTGATGAAAGAGGTGTTCCACAACGAGGACAGTAAGGAACAATCTTAAATCCTTTATATAAAAGTTTCTTGTTCCAGATTTCTTTTAATGCCCACCACTCTGACTCAATGAAGTTGTCATCGTATGTTACATATGGATTATCCATATCAGCCCAGAAACCTACTGTACCTGAGAAATCTTCCCACATACCTTTATATTTCCAAACTGACTCTTTACATTTTTTGATAAATGGCTCCATACCATACTCTTCAATCTGCTCTTTGCCGTCAAGACCGAGCATCTTTTCAACTTCAAGCTCTACAGGAAGACCATGTGTATCCCATCCTGCTTTACGAGGAACCATATAACCTTTCATAGTCTTATATCTAGGAATCATATCTTTGATAACTCGTGTAAGTACATGACCGATATGAGGTTTTCCGTTTGCTGTAGGAGGTCCGTCATAGAATGTATAAGTAGGACAACCCTCTCTTGCTTTCATTGATTTTTCAAAAATCTGCTGGTTACGCCAGAATTTACCGACATTCTTCTCTCTGTCGACGAAATTTAAGTCGGTTGAAACTTTTTCGTACATAATCATTTTCCTTTCTTAAATAAATTAAAAAAGCTTCCATCCCCAAACAGGATGAAAGCATAAACTGTCATTAACCACCTATTCTGATGTACATCGTCTGCTCTAAATCCGCCACTGTTCACACCTATGGTATGACAACAGACAAAATCCCATACAAACAAGATACATGACCTATATAACGGTAGGAACCGGCTCAGTGTACTCACAACTGCTTTCCACCTGCAACTCAGGAGTGATATTCCCAATTTGTCAGATGTCCGTTTCTCACCATCACGGACTCACTGTACTCTT
>FR887281.1:16418-39560 GCA_000436755.1 Clostridium sp. CAG:253
AAAAGGTACTGTCTCCATCTCAGTCTTTAACATATGTGTTCATTTTATATTGCATTTTAAAAAAAGTCAAGAATAAGATGTTCACTTTGGCATCCATCTGTAACAGTTCAGCCTTTCATCATCTAATCAAACTCAAACCTTTCATATACCGATGTGAAATCATTTTCAACAACAGTATGTGGCGCTATTGTCACACTTATATAATCTTTATCGTTACTAAGGTCAATATCCTTACCGCTATCAACAAGTCTGACTATAGGTCTGAGTGGATTGGAGGTATTCGATACCACAATCGCTCTCTCTCCGTTTGTCATTAACACATCAATACCTTTTGCATATACAGGTACTGCCTCCAAAAATGCTTCAACTGCATTTCTGTCAAACAGAACATTGCTTCCTCCCATAAGATATTCTATAGCTTCTGATAATGCATACGGTTTTTTGTATGGACGCTTTGAGGTTAGTGCATCATATACATCTGCAACATGTATTATCTTAGCATATGGTGGTATCTCATCTCCGACAAGTCTGTCCGGATAACCCGTTCCGTCCTCATTCTCATGATGATGAAGCACTGCCTGTTTTGTTCTCGCCGAAATAAGGCAATTCTCATCCAATATATCATATGAATATCTCGCATGTTCCTGTACTATTCTATACTCCATCATGCTGAGTCTGCCCGGTTTATTGATAATTCCCGGGTCTATTTTCGTTTTTCCAATATCATGCATCAGTGCTGCCAAACAAAGTTCATACAACGATTCTTCATCATATGAAAGATATATTCCTATAATTGTTGATATGACAGCAACATTCACCGAATGCTTATATGTATAATTGTCATATGTCCTCAAATCTTTAATATCAAGCGAAATGCTCTTATCTTTCTCAAGAAGCTGACTGACAATATTTTTTGCTATTGATTTGAGCGAATCAATATTTCCCTCTTTGACTGCCTTGGCACCCTCATTTCTAAGTTCAATCGAAATAACTTCATCTATTTGGATTCCTCTTGACAACTCATCTTCAATATAAACTCCCTGATAACCTCTTATGGAAAGTCTTATAATATATTCTTTAGTAAGTATAGTATTCGCTGCAAGCAAAACCCTTCCATCATCATCAAAAACCTCTTTTGCAAGAACCATTCCCGATTCAACTTTTTCTATATTAATATATCTCATAAACCTATTCCCATTCAATAAAATTTTGCTCTGACTGTAATATTTTAAATTCCAAGACGTTTTAAAAATTCCTGTGTTCTGTAATTTTTAGGTGCATCTATAACTTCCTCCGGTGTTCCCTCTTCAACAATAACACCACCATCCATAAAAATAACTCTGTCAGAAACAGCTTTTGCAAATTCAATTTCATGTGTCACAACAACCATTGTCATTTTTTCTTCTGCAAGACTTTTCATAACCCTTAAAATTCCTGCTGTAATCTCAGGGTCTAGTGCCGATGTAGGCTCATCAAAGAACAGCATCTTAGGTTTTAATGCAAGTGCTCTTGCGATTGCCACTCTCTGCTGCTGACCTCCTGATAACTCACATGGATATGCATTCTCTTTGTCTTCAAGTCCCACTTTTTTAAGAAGTTCTCTTGCCTCCTTAAACACCTCGCTCTTTGGTCTTTTCTGATTGCATATCGGTGCATCGGTTATATTTTTCATAACAGAATAATGTGGAAAAAGATTAAAATTCTGAAAAACAAGCCCAAAATTCTGCTGTGCTTTTCTAATTACACTCTTGTCAGGGTAAAACGCTGTTTCACCCTCATTTTTCACAACCGCTTCACCACCGTAAGATATATCTCCGCCATCTGCTTTCTCAAGAAAGGTCGCACATCTTAATAATGTCGATTTTCCCGAACCGGATGGCCCTATAACAGATACAACCTCTCCCTCTTTAACACTTAAACTTATATCTTTTAAAACTGTTTTTTCATCAAAAGTTTTCTTGATGTGATTCATTTCTAATATGTTCATATTTATCCAAGCCTTTCACATATCTCTAAGTTACTATCTGTATTTATCATAGTTATCTAAACTTTCATCAGCAGACTTCTCTATCTGTAATAGTCAAGCTTTTTCTCTATCATTTCCATAGCGTATGCCACTATAAAGTTAAATATATAATAGAAAAGACCTGCCACAAAAAGCGGCATAACTGATGCCATGCTTGAGGATACCTGCTTCGCAACAGTAAACATCTCTGTATATGCAACTGCAAATGCAAGCGATGTATCTTTTACAAGCGTGATGACCTCGTTTGTAACAGGCGGCATTATTCTTTTTACCATCTGAGGGAATATAATCTTGAAAAATGTCCCTGCCCTGCTGTAGCCGAGTACCTCTGCCGCCTCTCTCTGTCCAACCGGTATACTCTGAATTCCCGAACGGTAAATCTCTGCAAAATAAGCCGCATAATTTAAAGCAAAACCTATAATAACAGCGTAAAAACGATATTCATATGGAAGCTTAATCTTAAAAATATAATATGGACCATAAAACACTACGAGAAGCTGAAGCATAAGCGGTGTACCACGCATTATTGATATATATATCTTTGCTATCCACTGCAAAACCTTTATCTTAGACATTCTCATAGCCGTAAGCGGAAGTCCAAGCGGCATTGAAAATACAAGTGTGAGAACAAATATAAGAAGTGTTGCCCCCATACCTTCCGATAATCTCAATGCTATATTAACAAAACTTTTTTTACCTGTATTTGCACTTGTACTTTCAGGTGCAACTGTTTCCTGTACGTCTGTTTTCTGTGGGACTGGTGTTATTTTTGCCACCTCAGGAACCTTGCCGCCGTCAATATATGTCTTGTCATCAAGGCTCAAACATGCACTGTCCTCAAGTTTCCACTTTTTAACTATAGTATCAAATGTTCCGTCCTGAAGCATTTCAAGAAGAGTTACCTGAACTTTGTCTCGAAGTCCTGTATTTCCACGCTTGAAACCGATGCCATACTCTTCTGATGAAAGTCTTTCATCAAGCATTTTGTACTTGTCACCTGACGCTTCAAGCTTATAAGACGCAACACCTATATCCATACATATCGCATCAACCATTCCGCTTTCAAGATTCATAAACGCCGAATTGTAATCACCGACTTCTGTTATCTCCTTCATTGAAGCGGCAAGTTCTTTATTCTCCTTAGTCGCATCATCCCCTTTAAGGGCTGCAAGTGCTGATGAATCAGACTGCACACATACAATCTTCCCTTTAAGGTCACTTAACTTTTCAATATCGGAGTCTTTATTTACAATAACTATCTGGGAGTTATCAACATACGGAGTAGTCCATGTATACTGCTTTTCCCTGCCATTCATTGTAAAACCATTCCATATACAATCTATGTTTCCAACCTTCAATTCAGTATCTTTGGCTTCCCAGTCAATAGGCTGTTTGACAAGTTCCCATCCATTTCTTTTCGCAACCTCTGCTGCAAGGTCAAGGTCAAAACCTATGTATTCGCCATCATCACTAAGATAACCATACGGTGGAAAACTTGCATCAAATCCCACAACAAATTTCTGCTTTGCATCTGCCTGCATTCCATGTCCAAAAATAAACATCACACCGACCATAATCAACATAAATTTTATCAGTCTGCCGGTTTTAAAAAATCTCTTGTCCATCATTTTCATCCAATCTGTTTTATTTTATGATATCGAGCCAAAAAATATTTTGACCCTTGCATCATTTTATTGCAAGATATAAAAATCAAAAACACAGCAAAATGCATTTACAAACGCTTTATACAGCCTTTAGCATAAATAACAAACAGCATGTCTCTGACTTTTACCTTTGCGTTTATCTTAACATATATTTACCATGTTTGGGAAATTTTTTTAAGCAAAAAGGCAGCCATATATTCTAAAAAGAATTAGCTGCCTAAAAAAATACTGAATAAATTTACATTTTAATATTTTATTTTCCTGTATTTTTCAAACCCTCCATTCAGACTGACAACGGGATAACCAAGTTTTGCAAGGTCTCTTGTTGCATAAATACTTTGGTTTCCCCTGTCACAATAAAGAATGATAAGTCTGATACCTTTTTTATTAAAAATCTCTCTATCCTCATTCGTGATATAACTTCTTGCAAATATTCTTCTTATATCTTTCTCCAACAAACCAATATCTATCCAAACAGCTCCGGGAATGTGCTCTTTATCATAATCACTTTTATTCCGTAAATCAAAAATCAGCACATCACTTCGACCAAGATAATTTTTAAGCTGTCGTGCCGGAAGAATACGAATTGAATTTTTGATATTATCAAAGGTCATAATTTTGTGTCTCCAATATATATTTTTAAGTACGCATAATACACCTTATACTATATATTATGAATACAAACCGCATATTGTGTGTTAATATCTAAAAATATACTATAGAATCATTTTTATAATCACAAACGAATTCACATATTTACAACTTTTTAATTATAAAATATATCTAATTTTAAATGCACTAATCTATAATTACTCTTGCAATTATGAATAAATTGTAAAGTTTTTTGCATTTTTCTTCATATTTTGTTAAAAAAATATTGCTATTTTCCAAATATATGTTACAATATCTCTTGTAGTTTACTAACATGTATAGCTGTTTTGAATATTCCTATTGGAGAGGGTGTGCAGCTTTCAGCTTATACATTGTTTATTATTTGTTCCCACCTATTTATAAAAAAATCAGCCGTCTTATTTTTTTAATAAGACGGCTGATTTTTTATCTTGCCATAATTTTACATTTCTGATATACTAATTACAATTTAAGTAAACAATGGCGATTACGGAATATTCTGTAACCGCCATTTTCTTTATTATTCCCTATTTTTTTAGAAAGAGGTGTTATATGAACAGTTTTGTAAATTCTCTTACTGCCGTACTTGACAAAATCGATACTTTTGTTTGGGGGCCTGTAATGCTTATTCTCCTTGTCGGTACCGGTATTTTTCTTACCATTAGAACAAAAGCTCTTTGCTGGCGCAATCTTCCATATGCATTAAAAAGTGTTTTGAGCAAAGAAGCAAGACAAAAAAAGGGGGATGGTGACGTTTCCCCGTTTTCGGCACTTACAACAGCTCTTGCCGCAACAATAGGAACCGGTAATATTGTAGGTGTTGCTACCGCAATGGTTTCCGGCGGTCCAGGAGCATTAGTATGGATGTGGCTCTCTGCTGCTTTTGGTATAACATCCAAATTCAGTGAATGCATGCTCGCCATAAAATACCGTGAGGTAAATGAAAAAGGTGAGATGTCAGGCGGTCCAATGTACACTATGAAAAAAGCATTCAAACATAAAAAAGCCGGCGCCATACTCGGATGGCTTTTTGCACTTTTCGCAGTTGTTGCTTCATTCGGAATCGGAAATCTTACGCAGGCAAATTCTATTTCAACAGCCCTCAGTTCAACATTCAACATTCCCGTTACTGCCACCGGAATTGTAATAACTGTTCTTGCACTTATAATAATCATCGGCGGTATCAAAAATATATCTAAAGTATCTCAGGTCGTTGTACCGCTTATGGCTGTATTTTATGTTATCGCAGGACTTATTGTAATATTCGGAAACATAAGCAATATACCATCAGGTGTCGCAATGATATTTAAGATGGCATTTTCCGTAAAAGCAGTCGGAGGCGGTCTTTGCGGCGGTATTGTCGCAAGTATGATGCAAGCTATGCGTTTTGGAGTTGCAAGAGGTGTATTCTCTAACGAAGCAGGAATGGGTTCTGCCGCCATCACTGCTGCCGCAGCTACAACTGATGACCCTGTACGTCAGGGATACATAAACATGACAGGTACATTTTGGGATACAATTGTTGTCTGCACAATTACCGGACTTTGTATTGCAAGTTCCGGTGTTCTCGGCTCAAAGGACATTGTAAACTCAGGACAGTACACATACACAAAAGAAGCTCACACTATCTCTGTAGCAACAAGAAACGGAAATAATATCGTAACTGACAATTTCGTCATAAAAGATGTCAAGACAGATAACGGTGGAACAACTCTTGTCATATCAAAAAATGATAAAGACATATCAATGACCAACAAAGAAGCGTCACTCACTTCAGATACCATAAATGCTGATAACCTCGCAGGAACCTGGATAGATTCCTCTGAAAACGAATATGTATTTGAAAAAGACGGTTCTTATAAATATAAAGAGCTTACTGTAGGCTCCGCACTCACCATAAAAGCATTCAAAACAGTTCTTGGAGATACCGGCGGATGGCTTGTATGTATCAGCATTGCTCTCTTTGCTTTTTCAACAATACTCGGCTGGGAATACCACGGTGAAAAAGCATTTGAATACATACTCGGAACCCATAAATACAACATGGTCTACAGAATAATTTTCTCACTTATCGCATATGTCGGAGCAACAACAACACTCGAAATCGCATGGACTTTTTCCGACATTGCAAACGCACTGATGGCAATACCAAACTTAATCTGCCTGCTCGTTTTAAGCGGTACGATATCTAAAGAAATGAATCGTTTCCAGGAAGTGCTGAAAAAGGAGAGAGGAAAGTAATATTTGTATTACTGAATTAACATCAATGCCTTCATTAAAAATATCCAACCTGTAAGCGTAATTGACGAAAAAAGAGTAGTACTGACTACTATACTTGCAGCTAATGTATCGTCTCCATCCATATTTTTTGCCATTATGTAGGATGTAGGTGTGCATGGCGATGCAAGCATTATGACTATTGCAATCAATTTCTGGTCACGAAAACCAAAATTTGCCGCTATCGGCAGAAAAATTCCTGCAAGTACAACAAGTTTTATAAGCGATGCCACTATAGTCGGCTTTATCTTTGCAATTGCTTTTCTGCCCTCGAATGTCGCTCCTATTGAAATAAGTGCAAGCGGTGAAGCCATAACAGCCATATTGTTGATTGTTTTATCTATCATTCTCGGAAATTTTATATTAAAAAACGATGCTATAAGACCGAGAAAAATTCCGATTATTATAGGATTTTTCAATATATTTATAAGTGCATGTTTTATCTGGCTGTTGTCTCCGAAATTTTCTTTATTGTTGCTTTCCAAAGTCAGTATAATAACAGCAAATATATTGTAAAGCGGCACTGAACCTATTATCATAAGCGGTGCCATACCTGATGTTCCATATATATTCTGAATAAACGCTATACCGAGTATTGCAGCACTGCTTCGATAAGACCCCTGTACAAATGCACCTATCATACTCTTATCTCTCATAAATTTTTTAGCCAGAAACCATATTACAAGAATTGACGTAAGCGTTGCAATAAAACAAAAACCTACATATTTAAAATCAAAGTTCTTTCTTATATTTGTGTCAGCAAAATCCTGAAACACAAGACATGGCAGACATGCCTTAAACACAAACTTATTGGCGACCCCGGCAAAATGTTCATCTATCAATCCTATTCTCTTAAAAAAATGTCCAAGCACAATCACGGCAAAAACCGGAACTGTCGCATTCAGACTAAATAAAAAATTGTTCATCTCTAATCCTTTCCTAAAATAAATTTATTGTTAACATAACGCCACGGAATGCTCCATTGCTATGCAATTTTGGCAATCCTGCACAATTTATAGCATAGAAGCGAAATAGAGAAATGTCAATGACTGCAAATAAAATTCGCTGTGGCTTTTCACTTAAAGATTAATACGAAAAATAAGCAGTGATCTGTTATCTCTCAAACCGCTGCTTAAATTTTTGTTAAAACAATATCCAACTCTCCATACTGTATGTAAATTGACTTTCTGGATAGTAATTTTAAATAAGTATCTATTTTAATTCAGACATTTCCATTCACATAGTAAAATAGGCAGCTATTTCTTCTTAGCTGCCTACCCGCCAATGGAATATTTGGATTCGGGCATTACCCATGCCTTCCTACGGTCATTTTTATTGTATTCTTAAACCAATTTATTATTCCTACAAAAACAATATTCTATCGTATAAATCTTTCCAATTTGACGGAAGTATATTCATTTTATATACATCAATTTTTGCTCTTGAGACAAGCCTGTCTAGTTCTGTTTTCAACATATTTGCATCTTCTTGGGATAATATTTTCTTCAATGCATACAATCTGGAATAGAGGTTTGTATTATCCGGAAGAACATCTGAACTATCCTTGTTATCTGGAATCACCACAGAAGAAGTCATTCCAACTAACATAGAATGATGAGCACAATAATTTCTTAGATTTCTGACTGCATCTAACCATGTATCCATCTGCTTTGTCACTTCTTTTTTATAATTCTTCTGTGAATATGTATAATCTAATACTTCTTTTCTCAGATCACCTCGCAAATATGAATAAATTAACACCATTGTTCCCATTTCAAAATAAGAAAATGCGGCCCACACAGGTAATGCATTATTTTGACGAGTTCCACCTTTCCGATACTCTTTCAGTTCAGGGTGTTTTACAACATCCCTTCTCAGTTTCTCCTCGTCATTTTTTAACCCCACAAAAAATTTTGTATGAAAAAACAAAACATTTCTATTTCTAGTCTTTTTATCCTTCTCACTTTTTGTTGGCGTATAATATTGCTTATCCAAATAAAAGCCAGCATCTCCAGTCTTTAACGAAACCGCATTTGCTATGGCACTTTTAAAACGAATCTCTGCCTTTTTACAATACTTAAACAGCAACAATCTTAATTGTACATCAAAATTATAAAGTTCAAAGAAAACTTTTGAATCAGCCTTACTTCCAAACGCATTTACTTGTGTTAAAAGATATTTTCCATAACGACTTGCTCTGAAATATCCAGCATACCCAAGAAACTCTCTCATCTTTTTTCTTTGTCGAAAGTTTACATATTTCTTCATCAGCATGACTTGAGTTTCTAAATCTATCGGTAGTTCTGTATTTGGCATTTGTAACACCTCTTTCATAGTAAAAAAAAAGAATGGATATACCATTCTTAATCCCGCCAATGGAATATTTGGATTCGGGCATTACCCATGCCTTCCTACGGTCTATAATTATATTAGCACATAAGAATTAAATCATCAACTATTTTTTCAAAAAATCACAGATATACATAAAAAAATAGTTGTCGCCAAACAACAGCAACAACTATTTTTACATAAAGACCCGTCCAAACTAAATATTCTCGTTTCTAAGTGTCTCAATCACATTATCTTTTTTAATCTTTTTCATAGTATAAATCATACTTGAAAATACAACCGCAAATATACTTGCTATTACCACGACAATGCTTTGTATTGGAATATAAAATCCCACATTAAAACCGTTTCCCATAACCCTGTACATTGCGTAAGTAAGCAAAACTGCCATTATCATACCAAAAACAAGACCTTTTATTCCATAAAACGCACATTCATAATTCATCATTTTATGAAGTCCTTTTTTGGTCATTCCAACTGATTTAAGCATTGCAAACTCCTGCCTTCTCAAAAGAATGTTTGTCGATATTGTATTAAATACATTTGCAATCACTATAAGTGATATCAATATGATAAAACCGTATGAAAAAACATTAACGATCAGCACCAAAGCATTGCTTATTTCTTTACTCTGTGTATTGTCATATATATAAACTTCATTACTTCCTAATTTTGCTGCAGTAAAAGCATAAAGATTTTCCTGAGCTGTTGCATGTTTTTTTGCTTTAAAACCAAATTTATATGTGTTTTTTTTGATGACACCTGACGGTATATTCTTTATCTCAGAGTACGGACGCACTATTGTAATCATATTTTGTTCGCTCATATCATCAACTGATAATGGAAGTTCCATGTCGCATCTCATTGCTTTTACATCCTGTGAAACAAATGCATCTTTTCCTGAATATGTTTTAAATTCCAAATCTCCGCCATCTTCAGCATTTAAATTTTCGTCAGCATAATAACTCTGCTCAAGTTTTTTATAACTTGTCACCATATCTACACTGTATCCCTTTTTCTCCTTTGTCCGATATAACTTAATATCTGCATCTGATTTCAAAACATCATAAGAATAATTTTTCTGCTCATCACCATTGTACATTATTAAATGCTGCCATACCAATGTGTTGTTGTTTTTTAAATTATTTTTTTTGATAAAATCATGAAATGCATTATCTTCAATATAATATACCATAGCATCCATTCTTATGATGCCTTTTTTCTCATCTACCTTGTCAGAATCATCCTGTTTCAGTTGTTCAAGATACTCTTTATTTATATCACTTATTTTTATTTCAGCTACAGCATTGTCGTAAAAACTATAACTGCAATCATCTATATTATCTACTCCCTTAAATCTCTTTAACGCATCGTCAACATTCTTAAACCCCTTATCCATGGCATCTTTTTCAATAGTCATAGACAAATCTGCTTTTGAATTGTTCTTATACACTTTCAAAGATGCCGACATATATGAGGTAAAGCTGTTTACCGCAACAAACAATGCCGTACTTACAGCTATTGAAAATATTGTAACTCTCTGTTTTCTTTTATTTCTCTTAAAATTTTTGTCTGCAAGTGTTCCCTCAAACCCAAACACTTTTGCCATAACCGGATTTACTTTTACATTTTTTCGCTTAAGTCCGGTACTTTCATTTTGTTTAAGTGCCTGTAAAACTGTAATTCTTACCGCTTTTAATGCCGGTATAAGTGCTGATATAAATACAGTAATAACTGTAACCGCTATCGCAATAATTACGCTTACCGCAGATATATGCATTTTAAGTGTATTTACCGATTCACTTGAAGTAATAATCACGGCAAATTGTTTTCCCAGAAGATTTAATGTAATTCCTATTCCTGCTATTCCGCATATTATACCAATCGGAATACCTATTATACACAAAAGTCCCGCCTCAAAAAATACGCTTCTTAAAATCTGTTTTTTAGTCGCTCCTGCCGACTTTAAAAGACCAAACTGTTTTGTTCTCTCACTGACTGATATTGAAAATGCATTATGGATAAGTGACACTGAAGCAATCATTATTATCAACATAAGTATAGCTCCCATACCATACAAAGTCTTATTATAATTGCTATTTGAAGATTTTCCGTAAAATTTCAAGAGTGAACTGTTCGTATACCACTCCATATCATCAGTATTGTCTTTTTTTTCTTTGGTAATCTTTTGCATAATACCGTTAAGTGTATCTTCTGTTTTTGATATATTTTTACACTTGAAATATACAGCATAGGTTTCAGGCTTTGCAGCACCTTTCTTTGTATATATCTGCATATCATGCATCGAATCACCCGACACCTGTTGGCAAAAACCGGTAATTTCAAATTCTTTATCTTTACCGCCAACATCTAATTTCACTTTATCCCCTATCTTACAATTTTTAAAATATACATTCTTTGCCATAGATGTCATGATAATCTGTGAACTATTCTCAGGCATCGTTCCTTTTACCAGCTTGACGGATAACATTGACTTAAATTTGTCATCTATTCCCCTGAATGTAACTGCTTCTGATTCACCCTGATTTTTGTATATCTCCACGATACTGCTTTTACTTACATTTCCTTCATCTTCACATATTTTTGTTTGTTTTTCGTCAATACCGTATATATGTCCATGCCAATCACCTGTCTGCTCTATAGACACATCAAGCATGTAATTTTGTAAGCTCACTATTATACTTGTAATTGCAACAAACATTGAAGTTGCAAGAATAATTCCGAGTATTGTCACAAGGGTTCGCACCTTATTTTTTTGAAGTGTACGCAATGTAAATTTATTTACGATATTCATTATCTGTTCACCTCATCTCTCGTAATACGACCATCTTCAATGGCAATTATTCGATCTGCCTGAAGTGCAATATTTTCATCATGTGTTATCATAATGAGTGTCTGATTGTATTTTCTGTTTGATTTCTTTAAAAGTTCCATTATCTCCTGACTGTTTTTACTATCAAGATTTCCCGTCGGCTCATCTGCCAGTACAACCGAAGGTGAGTTCATCAATGCCCTTCCTATCGAAACTCTCTGCTGCTGCCCTCCAGAAAGCTGATTTGGAAGATGTTTTTCTCTGCCATGAAGCCCCAGAAGAGCCACCATATCCTGCAAACGCTCTCTGTTTACCTTTCTTCCGTCAAGCTGTACAGGAAGTGTAATGTTTTCAACAACATCAAGCACCGGAATAAGATTATAAAACTGATAGACAAGACCCACCTGTCTTCTTCTGAATATTGCAAGCTGCTCTTCATTCTGTTTAAAAACATCCTTGCCATCCATAAAAACTTTACCCGATGACGGCTCATCAACAGCCCCTAATATATGAAGCAATGTTGATTTACCTGAACCGGACGGCCCTATAATAGCAACAAACTCCCCCTTTTCAACAGAAAATGAAACCCCATCTAAAGCTCTGACCTCATTTTCTCCCTTTCCATAAACTTTTGTCAGATTTTCTACTCTCAAAATTTCCACTCTATTTCCTCCATTCTTGCCAGTGTACTGTATCATTGATACAGTACACTATTTTGCTCTTTTCTTATTTCTTTGGCGGGTCAAGCCACCAGATAGCAATTTGTATGTAAACATACTTTGCTATCTGCTTTTGACCCTTACATCATGGTTTTAATTTAGCATACACAGATTACAACCGGGTGACTTTAAAGTGACAATATTGTCATTTTATTAACAATCATAATAACAAAAAGAAATAGCATCCTCCGACCAAAGTGAATGCTATTTCTATAATTTCTATTCAACTGAGGGCAAATCGGATATACATCCGATTACCTTTCTGAGTAAATTATACATCAGGGCACTTGAATTATCAAGTGCCCTTTTTTCATTCGATGAAACAATCATCATCCATATGAATTCATGCTGTTTACATATTATCATTTCTTCTACACTACCCCTTTATAAAATCTTATATCAAACGAAGTCCCCTTACCAACCTCGCTTGTTACCTTTATCGTTCCGTTAAACTGTGTTATTATACTTCTCGACAATGCGAGTCCGATACCAACACTTTCACTTTTATGCCCGTCTAAATCATTTTTCTTTTTTCCTTTATAAAATCTCTCAAATATATGCGGCAGGTCTTCCTTTGCAATTCCCATTCCGTTATCACTTATGACTATCCGACTGTATATCGTATTTTCCTCGCATGTAACAGAAATCTTACCTCCGTTAAAACTATGCTCCATGCAATTTTTTAATATATTCCCGAGTGCTTCAACAAGCCATTCCCTGTCAGCTTTCACTTTTGATTTTTTTTCATATGAGCGTTCAAATTCTATTCCTCTTATGTCAAGCGGTATCTCAATAAGCGAATATGCTTCATCAATCACTTTTCCCATATCTATATTTTCAATATCAAAGTCTACCATATCGGCATCCAGCCTTGATATTCTGAGTAATGTTGTTATCTGCCACTTTATTTTTTCAGCAAGTGTCGTAAGTTCCATTACTAAGTCCATTCTTCTGTCATATGTAATATCTTCTTCTCTCAAAAAATTCAATATAAGATTTATCGAGGTAAGTGGTGTCTTTATCTGATGTGAAATATCTGCGATGGAGTCTGCAAGAAACACTTTGTCATTTTTTAGATTTTCCGCCTGCTCTCTCAGCCTGATAACAAGTTTTTCTACCTCGTCAGAAAGCACTGAAAGCTCTCCCTCTTTATACTGCTCAAATGACAAATGTTCATCGCCGTGTAAAATCGCATCTATTTTGTCACTTATTTTTGCAAGTCTGGAATATCTTTTCTTTGTGAAAATCATGTTTATCCCAAATTGTACAATTCCGGCAGCACACACAACCGCTGTCAGTTTTATATTTTTATCAGATAATAAATATATAATTACTGCTGTAAATATTATGACTGCCAAATTGATAAATGAATATTTTTTTATCTCACCGTTTCTGAAAAAATTCATAAGCACCTATACCCCATTCCTCTGACCGTTTTTATTATCTCAGGTTTCTGAGCATCATTTTCAATCTTTTCCCTGAGCCTTTTTATGTAAACTGTCAATGTATTGTCATTCACAAATTCCCCCGATGCGTCCCAAATTTCTTCAAGCAATTTATTTCTCGATAAAACAACGCCTTTATTTGCAGCAAAAATAAGAAGCAGGCGGTATTCGAGCGCAGAAAGAAAAATTTCCTCACCTGATTTTATCACTTTTCCGCCTGTCGTATCAATTTTTATATCCGCAAGTTCAATCACATTTGAAATGCGCCCGCTTCTTCTGAGAACACTCTTTATTCTCGAAACAAGCTCCCTCGGTCTGAATGGTTTTCCTATATAATCATCCGCACCCATATCAAGTCCCATGACAACACTGTACTCATCACCTGATGCCGTCAGAAAAATAACCGGAATATCTGTATTTTGTTTGATTGCCGTACATACCGCAAACCCGTTTCCATCCTCAAGCGAAACGTCAAGAAGCACAATATCTATGTTTTGCATATGCTCATCAACATACGAAAGAGCATCCTTTTGTCCTGTCACACTTTCAACATTAAAACCTTCATTATTCAAAAATTCAGTCAGATTTTTTATTATCTCCCTGTCATCCTCAACCAATAAAATATTGTATAATGATTTACCCATAATCCACTCCAAAATTTGATATATTAATCTTTCTTACACAACCAAATTCGTAATCCAAACACCCTTTTTAACAAGAATATAACCGAGTATAACCTTTATCACATCGGCACTCTGCACGATAACGTATATTGTGAGTACAGGCAGTGCCGTAAATTTACACAGAATAAACGCAATCGATACCGATACCACCCATGTAAAAATGCTGTCAAACAAAAACGTAATTATTGTTTTTCCACCGGAACGGAGTGTAAAATACAGCACATTTAAAAATCCCTGCAGCGGGAAAAATGATGCCGTAATTATGATAAACCACTGTCCCAGGCGCCTTACCTCTTCTGATGTATCATAAAGTTTCGGAAAGAACCCTGAGCAGGCAACGAGGATTGCTGTAAGAAAAACACATATTCCAGCCGTAAACCACATAAGTTTGTTTGATGCTTTCTTTGCTTCGTCAAACTTAGACGCTCCAAGATACTGTCCTGATATTATCCCGACAGCATTTCCCATAGCAACAAACACAACATTTAAAAGATTGCAGATTGCATTTGATATGTTTAGTCCTGCAATAACCTGTAACCCTTTCATTGAATAACATTGTGTCATGGCTGCCATGCCGCCTGACCAGAAAAACTCGTTTAAAAATATAGGAAGTCCTTTTATTATAATTACCTTTACTTCACTTATTGAAATTTTAAGTGTCCTATATACACCTCTTAAAAATTCATACTTCTTTAGGCTAAGATGTGTCCACGCTACGACCACGAGCATTTCAACAAACCTCGCAAGCACAGTTGCTATAGCTGCACCCTCTACCTCAAGTCTTGGAAAGCCGAACTTTCCATATATAAGCAGATAATTAAAAACTATATCAACAACAACAGATGCTATACCTCCAACCATCGGCTTGACACTCTCACCCATCTCTCTCAAACTTCCCGCATAAATCTGTGTAAACGCAAACGGAACAAGACCGATAAGCATTATATGAAGATAATCAAGTCCATATTTAAGCGTTTTTGCCGAGTCAATACCGCCGTCATTGCCATGCAGATACAGACCTATCATTTTCTCTCCACCAAAAACAAAAGCTATAAGTCCGCAAATTGTTATGGCTGACGTAATCCAGATTTTTAATCTGAATACATTCTGATAACCCTTTTTGTTGCCCTGCCCGAAATACTGTGCTCCGTATATACCGGGGCCTGACAAGCCTCCAAACACAGCAAGAAAGAATACAAAAACAAGCTGACTGACAATAGATACCGCTGTCATATTCTCTGTTCCGAGACTTCCGACCATAAGATTATCAACAAGTCCGACTGCATTTGTAATACCATTTTGTATCATCATCGGAACTGCCAGCGTCATAGCCTTTTTATATACTGAATTTCCGTTACTTTTCATCATCTTTTTATCTTTACTCCTTTATAATTTTCCATACAAAAGACGAGAAGAAATTCCTCTCGCCTTTATTTTCATGATATCTATTCTACCCAGCTTTCATATAAATTACAAGCAAAATTTTCCGTAAATGCGTTTTTCAGTGTAACATTTCAGTTACTTTTCGACAGCAAAATCTATCTTTCAATCTTTAATTTTTTCTTAAGATTAAATTATTTATTATATAACTTGCAACAAATTTAATTTACTTCTGTTATTATAGGTATAGGGAGACATATTACAATAAATTACATGCAGGATTTGTGTCTGTGCGCACTTGGCACAAACCTGCTATGTACAAAAAACGTGCGCAGAAATGAGGATATTATGAAAAAAAGAAAAGTTCTAAAAAAAATAATAGGCACTGCCACCGCACTTGCAATAGTCTTTTCAAGTACATTTTCATCCTTTGTACCTGAAACCACAAAATCCGTAAGTGCAAAACAGACAACTGAAATCAATGACTACGGCGTTCTGACAGACTGTAAAACAAACGGCACATTATACATTTCAAAGAAAGTTTGTGCCATTTCTGCCATTGCCCTTGATAAGGCAAACATAACCAAATTTGTAGTAAACAACGACAATCCTTCATTTAAAGCTATTGACGGTGTTTTATACACAAAAAACGGTACAAGATTAGTAAGATTTCCTAATAATTATTCTAAATCATATACTATTCCGACCGGTGTTAAAACAATTTCCCAATATGCTTTTAGAAATTCAGAGCAATTAGAAGAGGTAATAATTCCCGACACAGTTACAAAAATAGGCGAGGGTGCATTCTACGGATGCAGTTCACTCAGCAAAATATCTATTCCGCAAAAAATAAGAGCAATACGCCCTTATACATTTTTTAACTGCTCATCACTCAAAAATATTAAACTGCCTTCAAAACTTCAAATATTAGGCAGTTGCTCATTTCAAGACTGTAAAAGCCTTAAAACTATAAATATACCAAAAAATATTGAAAGCATTACATATGGTACATTTATGGGATGCGAAAAACTAAAAAAAATAAGTTTTCCTGCATCTCTTGATACAATCGGTTCTCAGGCATTTAAAGACTGCAAGAGCCTGAAATCTTTAAAACTTCCAAAAAAGCTTGCCTATATTAAGAAAGGAGCATTTTATTCATGCAGCAGCCTGAAATCAGTCAGCTTACCTGACAATATTCCAACTGTAAATTACAATACTTTTGCCGACTGCACCAGTCTTAAATCATTTACATTTGGAAAATACACAAATGAGATAACTTCACACGCCTTTTACGGCTGTACATCATTGAAGAATATAACAATACCAAAAAATATTGAAAGCATCTCATCAAGTGCATTTGAAAACTCTGTTGAAAACTTTAAAGTCTCATCAGAAAATGCTGTGTATTCATCAAAAAACGGTGTGTTATATAATAAAGCGCAGACTTCAATCAAAAAATACCCATGCTTAAAATCAGGAAGTTATACTTTCCCTGATACTGTAAAAAATATTACTTACAGGGCATTCGCTAATTGTAAATATTTAAAAACCTTAACACTTACGGATAAAATCAAAGTATTGGATTTAAGTTCTTTCAGCGGTTCAGGTATAACATGTCTGAATCTTTCCGCAAAACTTGAATCTATTTACGGCAGTTCATCAAACTTTAAAAACCTGAAAAAAATAACAATACCTAAATCAAACCCAAGATTTTTTGTAAATGATGATGTTTTGTATTGTTATTATGATGTTGATAAATATATGTCATCAAACTCTGCATCATCATGGGATGAAAACCAGTCAACATCAAACTACAATATACTTATTTATCCTACAGGTAAAAAAGGTACTATTACAATATTAGAGCAGACATTATACACATCTGATATTCCCCGCGAAAATCAGGCATCATACTTTAAAACAGCATCCATAGCAACAGGTGCGGCTTTCTGTACATCTGAAAACGGAATACTTACAAATATGAGCAAAACTGAAATCTCAGTAATGCCTGGCAGAATAAGCAATTGTTACATTGGCAGCAAAATCAAACACTTATATTACATACAGACTTACAAAACATACCTTACAAATCTGAAGAAATATACAGTATCAGACAGCAATAAATATTATAAGGCAAAAAATGGTGTACTTTACAATAAAGCGGTTACAAAACTTATTGACTATCCTTCACAAAAAACAGGTAGTTATAAATTTCCAAGTACAGTAACATCTGTATATTACACAGCATTTAAAAATGCAGCAAAGCTTGAGGAACTTAAAATCGGTAAAAATATAACGTCCTGCAGAAACCTTTCACTTGAAAACTGCAAAAACCTTACAAAATTTACCATACCTGAAGACTGTTCTGTAAGAAGAATATCCTTACAGTTAAATTCTTCTGTTGCACCTAAGCTTATATCTATCCCTACATCGCTTATCTCATTCAAAATGTATGGCGTATCCGATAAGCTTCGTAATAAAGCTACAATACAGGGATTTACAAACACTTGTGCCGAAAAAGCTGCAAAAAAACACAAACTCAACTTTATAAGCAAAGGTGTTGTCCCAACAGCTTTGAAACACATCAAGATAAAAGCATATATAAATGAAAGATATTTAAAAGTAAGCTGGGCTAAATCTAATGATGCAAGCGGATATGAAATCTATACAGATAACAATATCACTAAAAAGATTACAGACAGCAACATAACAACCGCTAATATTTATATAGGAAAAAAGAGTTCAACCGTGTTATACATAAGAGCTTACAACATTGTAAAAGGCAAAAAACTGTATTCTAAAGCCAGCAAACGTTATGTATTTCTTGATAATTAAATTCAAATAAAATAAGTCCATAACTTATTTAAACCAAAAAGATGCCACACGAAACCATGTGGCATCTTTTTTAATACGCTTTTCAGACATAGAAAAAAGCGGGTGATGGGAATCGAACCCACGTATCCAGCTTGGAAGGCTGGTGTTCTACCATTGAACTACACCCGCGTCAAAGACAAGAACTATTATAACACACTGTTTTGAAAATGCAAGAGGAAATTTGATTTTTTTTAGATTTTTTTATTTTCTGGAAAAGCTGCTATTTATATTTCTATAAATAGCAGCCAAATTGTACAAAACTATTGCTACTCCTTTGTTAGAATATACGCTTCATGAAATTAACAAGTCCATTTTTCCAAACTTCAGGACTATGCCCCCCACTCGGATACTGATACCATATATGATCTACTCCATTTTTTTCAAGCTCCAGATGATAATTCTTAGGATTATCTCCTACAGTTCCATCTGCATCCCCACTGCAAAGCATAACCAATGCAGGTGTATCCTCTTTATTTTCAATCTTTAACAGTGACTGGTTTAATGTTGGTGCTGCTGAAAATGAACCTATATAATTGAACTGACCTTTTAATGTGAAGCCTGTGCAAAGTGCTTCCATGCCCCCCATAGACAAACCACATATTGCAGTATATTTTTTGTCCTTAGAAACAGCATAATTTTTATAAATATATGGTTTAAGATCCGTACTAAATTCTGCCTCAAAATCAGTGAATGCTTTAATATTTTTTTGGCTCAATGTTTTTTTATCCAAACCATCAGGCGGTATAATACTTGGAAAAACAGCAATAACAGGTGCTGCTTCTTTTCTTGAATAAAGACTATCCAAAATACCTCCTGCATTCATAGATACCCACTGATTTCCATCGCAGCCAATACCATGTAACATATATACTACAGGATATTTTTTCTCTTTATTATATTTCGGCGGCAAATAAACATATGCCTCTCTATCTTTATTATAAATTTTAGAATGATATGTGATTTTAGAAACAGTCCCATGTTCTACACTTTTGTCTTCATATAAAGACATATCAACATCAAAATATTTCTTAAAATCTTCTAAGCTGCCACTTGATTTTGCAGTCTGCCAATTTGGATCATTTATTGTCTCTGCAGGTTTTCTTGTTTCTACAGGCACCTCACCTGCCTTAACCACTTTTACATTACATATCCACTTATCTTTTTTATATTTAGCGGTTATTTTCGCATTGCCAACATTTTTGGCAGTAATAATTCCCTTTTTGCTGACTGTAACAACATTTTTCCTATCAGAACTCCACTTGATTTTATTTCTTATCTTTTCTTTTTTTACCGAAATTTTCATTGATTTTCCTTTTTTAATTTCTAAACTTTTAGGAATCATTGTATTATTTTTTGCATATGTACTTTTACAGAAATATGTTCCAATAACAATTACAACCAAAAGAGCTGTAATAATTAAACATGCTGTTTTTCTACTTATTTTTTTCATTTCTAATCTTCCTCCATACATTAAATTTTCACTTGATTTATTGACTTAGAACTATATATATGGTACTATTTCAACGTCATTATTGCTATAGAATAAATCGCAAAAACATATAAAATATCGACTTCAACACATATTGTACATTCATAGAAATGAGGGATTAAATGGTGCAAAAAATATTTTTTAGTACAACACCAAATATTTTTCCAAAAATTATACTTGCAAACAGCGTATATATAAATGCTCCAAATTGTCATTTTACCAGAACTCCAAACGAATATATAATTTACTTTATTTTAGACGGAAAAATGATTCTTAAAGAGGATACAAATATTTATAATTTAAAAAAAGGGGATTGCCTTTTGTTAGATTCCTCAAGAACACATAGTGGTATTCGCTCAAACTCCTCTGTAAAATACCTATATATTCACTTTCAAACAGATTTTATTGAAAATATTTTTTTGCAAAACGACTTTACAAGATTATCTATAAAAAATAAAATATATTTAAATGAGACAACCAATAATACTATTTTGATACCGAAATATTCTACTTTAAAACCGCCTTATTATAAACAGTTTTTAAACAATAGCAACGAACTCATTCATATAATGAACAACATTACCGAACACAAAAACATACTTGCCGGCTGCTCATTACTCAAATTATTTATTTTATTAGAAAAAGCATTTCAATATAGCCTAATATCCGATACACCGCCCAAAGATATTCGTGTACTTGAATTGATAAATTACCTAAATGAACACTATGCTGAAGATATTACCAGCAGTAAAATTGCAAACTATTTTTACAATAACTATGATTATTTAAATCGTATATTCAAAAAGCAAACAGGAAAAACTATTTTTTGTTATTTAAATGAATATCGGATTACAGAAAGTAAAAAACTTTTATACAGTGGTTTATTAACCAATAAAGAAATTGCAGAAAAAGTTGGTTTTCATAATGAATTTTACTATTCAAAAGTATTTAAACAATATACCGGTTTAAGTCCAAGAGAATATAAAACAAATGGAGGTATAAAATGCAACAAAGTAACGCAACCTTTTTCTACTTAAAACAAATAATAAATAAACAGCATACATTTTTTAATCACAATCAGACAAAAGATATTGCTTTTAGAAAAAACATGCTTTGCAGACTCAAAAAAGCCATCAGAAAAAACGAAAAAAATATTTTTAAAGCACTCCACCACGACCTCGGAAAATCAAAAGCAGAAGCATATATGTCAGAAATCGCCATGGTCTATCAGGAGATAGATACTGCAATAGCCAATATCCAAAAATGGAGCAAGCCAAAACACGTATCAGTCACTTTAAGCACGTTTCCATCAAAAAATTACATTTACAATGAACCTTACGGAGTAGTGCTGATTGTCGCACCGTGGAATTATCCGGTCAATCTCTCACTCTGCCCTTTGGTCGGAGCTATCGCAGCCGGAAATTGTGCTGTAATAAAATGTTCCAAAAACAGTCAGGCATCATCTGAACTTATTCAGGACATTATCAACGATACATTCAGCAATAACTATATTTACTGCACAGATGCCGACATAAATCATGACATACTGCTAAATCAAAAATACGATTATATCTTTTTTACCGGAAGCCCTGACGCAGGCAGAAAAGTCATGAAAAAAGCCAGCGAAACGCTTACTCCTGTTTCACTTGAACTCGGTGGAAAAAGTCCTTGCATAATAGACGAAACAGCCAATCTCAAAATGGCAGCAAGAAAAATTGCATGGGGCAAATTCCTAAATGCCGGACAGACCTGTATTTCAATAGATTATGTATTTATACATGAAAGTGTAAAAAAAGCATTTATAACAGAACTTAAAAAAGAAATCAACAAACGTTATGCCAATGCTGCTTTTAACGATTCATACCCCAAAATTGTAAACCGCCGCCATTATAACCGTTTAAAGAAACTGATTTCTACAGAAACAAAAATTATAGGCGGAGAATATAATGATATCGAACGAAAAATCGCACCTGCTCTTTTACCTGAAACCGATTTTAACAGACCTGTCATGCAGGAAGAAATATTCGGACCTTTGCTGCCGATAATCAGTTATAAAAATATAAACAAGATTATACAGACCTTAAAAAACAAAGAAAAACCGCTTGCCTGTTATGTTTTCACATCAAAAAAAGCCACCGCACATAAGATAATACACGAGGTATCTTATGGCGGAGGCTGTATAAATGATGTAGTTGTCCATATCTCTAACCACAACCTCCCATTTGGAGGTGTCGGAAACAGCGGTATGGGCAGTTATCACGGAAAATACAGTTTTGAGACATTCAGCCACAAAAAAGGTATCGTTAAAAGCAGCAGTAAATTTGATGTTCCTGTAAGGTATGCACCGTATGGAAAATTAAAATATTTCCTTATAAAAAAACTTTTATAATCAACAAATTTTTTCTTCCGGCAGCCACTTGCGAAGCATCTTATAAAGGTCACCGATAACTATCGGTTTTGTAAGGAAGTCACTCATTCCCTTACTTATAAGTTCCTCTCTTACTCCTTTCATCGCATCGGCTGTCAATGCAATAACAGGCAATTCTCTCTTATTTTCATCCGACAGGTCACGAATTCTTGCTGTTGTTTCAACGCCATCCATTCCCGGCATAAAATGTTCCATAAAAATAAGGTCATAATCAATATCGTGGTCATGATACATATTTTCAATACGCTGACGTCTCATGCTCATCTGAGCCTGCTTTATCCTTGTAATATCGTGCAGCTTTCCAATAACACTCACAGGCATATTACCGTCTTTTACAACGAAACA
>FR887282.1 GCA_000436755.1 Clostridium sp. CAG:253
TGTTCAATCAACAGTTAATGCATTTAATGTGAAAAATGCGGTATCATTTAATCTGCTAAACAACAATAAAGCAATCACATCAGATTCCGATACCCCGGTTGCATATGTTTTAATTGCATTTTTTAATGCTTTTGCCGGAATACTATCTCCCATATAAAAGCGTTGCACTGTACAAATATTCCATGCATATTCAGCTAAACATTTTGTAATTTCTTCTTTTTGTGTCATACCCTTTTTCTCCTTACTGTTACACTTGTGCTAAACCGGTCTGGTCGCCAAAAACTTTTAATACGTTCTCACGCTGTGATAAAATATCACATATATCTTTTGTCAGCATACCGTCTTCACCAAGAAGCGGCATATCAATCATTGCTTTTAAAATCTGCACTGTTTTTAATGCAACAATCACCTTGTCTTTTTCATCCGACATAAGCAGATTCCATTCTTTCTTCTGTTCGACAATCTGATACAGATTTTGATTGGCTTTATCCATAATCTTACTGAAGCGTTCAAAAAAAGATTGTAACTGCTCTGCATTTTTTTGAATAATATAAAATTGTTCTTCCACTAATTCCATTTCTGCTACTCTTTTTTTAACGATTGCCAGATTAGCATACGCATCATCTTTCTGCCCTTTTGTTTTGGAATGATAAAATGCAAGTCCCACCATTCCTCCAATTCCCCAGCTAAAAAAAACATCTCTGGTCGGATTCGATTCAAGCAGTTTTTCGTTTTCTAATGTATCTAATTTTAGTTGTTCAAATTGTTTGTCATCAAAAGAAAGCTTTTCTAACTCCTTGATTCCACTTCCTTCCCGTAACTGTGTCTCTTTAAGAATAGAAAATGCAGATACAAAATCACGAATCTGTGTTCCATAAATATTCAGTTTTGTCTCTCCAAGCGTCTGTAATGATTTTTCTGCGTCTTTTTTTCTCTGATTAAATTTTTCGACCGCACAAGAATATTCATCCTGTGCCTGTTCTGACACTCTCATTGCCTCATCTGCATTTAATTTTCCATCAATTCCAAAAATAGCAGATGCTGCTAATAATGCAAGTGGCACCATCTAATCACCTCCATTTTTCTGCTTTTGTCACTTTATAAAACGAGCACGCTTTCCTTATCCTGCATAAATTCTTCAATCTCTTCTTTGCTGTTTAATGCCAGTTCTATGCCGAATGCTTTACCGAATTGGTCAATACAGCGAATATAGCCATTGATGTCATTATTAAGAGAAGTTCTTTCGATTTCCGAAAAAAGATTATCTATCAAGCGTTCCCGTTCTTCATATTTTTCCTGTGCATATTGTTTTAATTCTTCTTTCAAAATCGCAATCTGTGCAACTGCTTCCTGTGAAATCTGTTCCAGTGCTTTCCGCCTCTGTGCCGACATTTTTGTTTCATGCAGGATCTTAGTTACTCCATTATAAATTATTTTTGAAATTAAAGTTCCGGCAAAACTTCCAATCGCAGCTCCTATCGGTCCGCCTAATGCCAATCCAACAGTTCCACCAATACAGCCACCCGTCAGTTCCATTCCATTTTGACCTAATGCATACACAAGTTCTTCTGAGTTAATCTCTCCTTTTGCAAAACGGTAAAGATTCTTTCCGACAGAAACTGTTGTATTAGCAAGCAAAACAGGAAGATTAACAGCACTTGCACCAAGCTCACGGATTAATTCATTCTTAGATGCGTGCATCAATGCTTTTATCCCTGTTCCAATATTAGCAACACTATATGCGGTAGCACCATCTTTTGCAACAGTCTTCGTCACATCAACTGCTGCTTCGTCAAGATCTTTTTCTCCTGCCACGACTGCACACATATTTTTTACGCCGGATACAACACCAGATACGATCATTGTCCCCTTTGCAGCCGCTACTCCTGCTTCATGACCACTTTTTAGCATTTCTTTTGCTACAAATTTTTCAGGATTGTTTCTGGCGTCCAATGCTTCTGCTGAAGAAACACCTGAATCTCTGACTCTCTTTTGTGCATCTCTGTAACGCTGTGCTTTTTCTTCTATTTCTTTGGCTTTTTCTATGTTGCCTTGCTCCCGCAATGCTGCTGCCTGTTTTTCTAACTTTTCAGCTTCTTCTTTGGCATACCGCACTGCACCCTCATATTGATCAGATGGAATGTCAACCGGTCCATCATACCGATCCCAAGATGTATCTTTGGCAAGCTTATCGATGACATTATATTTTGTCTGACCATTTTCTGTGGTACGGGATTTTAAAAACTTCATCTGGCTGCCTGAGCCTTCCTGTACATTTCCGTTTTCATCTACTATAACATGGTCATACTGTGTATCATTTGTCTTTCCAATGCCATCTGTTGTTCTGGTTCGATTGCTTTCTCCATTTAGAACCGCTTGCTTATTATCACGTGATTCCTTAATCAACTCTGCCGAAAATCCAGATTGCTGTTTTCTTGAAACATCCGGGTTGTCTCCTAAATTATACTCACTAATCTGTTTTAAATTACGCCCATAAAAATCTTCCAAATGACCATTATGATCAACACGAATCCCTTTATAAGCCTGTAAAATCTGGCTGGACGCTTCTCCATGCCTTTGCACGATTTCACCCTGTGCCAGACCAATTAGGGAATCTTTATTATCCCTTTCTTTCTTTTCTTTTTCTGTCATTTCCTTCACCTTCTCTTTTCTGCACACGGTACTTATGTACTAATTACTGTACCCTTAGATTGTCCTGCCTGTCACATGCCGGCATATTTCCTATAATCTGCCTGACTTTTTAGGCATTGACATATTCTAAAATGTCGAGAAGTAGCTTGTACATCCTTTTCAAAAGGACAGCATATTGCATTTCTGGAACAAAAACTTTAGTTACATAATATACTCTTGGTGCTGAAACACTCAATATTGATGAGCTATTATTTCCCGCTGCTGTCTGTGATACTGTGATTTCAATAAAATCTTTATCTCCTGAACTTCCATAATCAACATCTTCGATTTCATCATATTGAACCATAAAATCCATTTTAAAAGGATCACATGTTTTGAATACATATACTGCATTATCGCAAAAAACCGTTCCTACACCGTTTTCACTATATCCCATTATCATAGAATCTTTCTTAACTTTTCGTTTGACTGCATCATAGAAATCATCAAAAAATCCTCTATCCTCTTCCGGTTTCATATAATTTTCTCCAAACCGTTCTGTTGCTTTTTCTAATATGTATTGCCGGATATCCGTCTTTCCCGGATGACACTCTTCCTGATATGCATTTCTGATTTCTGCAATCTGTTCTTTAACTTCCTGTAACTGCTTTTCTAAACCAGCTACACTAGATTCTAATTTTTGAAAATTTACCATGTTTTTTCTCCTTTTTCTACAAATTCACAAAACAAACCTCTCCAATCTTTAATATATCAAAACTGTTATTCAAAGTAAACTGCTGCCAGCATAGAAAAAAGACAATGACCCCGCAGACAAAATTATTGCCTGTCTAATCATTGCCTTTTTATTAGTGATTTAAAAGATTATACATATATTATGCATAATTTCTTATAAGCCATTTAATTCTCTTTTTTGTCTGGTCTGTCAGGGATGATTTGTACATCAATGTATACCCTGTTCCGCCTACCCAGCCTGCTGCATCCTTATCAGCCTTCTTATCTCTTTTTTTAATCCACTTTATTTCGGATGCGACCAACTGCTTTGCTCTCTTATCTGAAAGTGAGCTTTTTATCTTTTTATAAACTCTGTTTAATTCATTATCCCAAAGTTTATATTCAGCACAAGCTTCTCTATTCATCTCCGCCTGTGAACCGGAATAAGTAAATTTTCGGCTGCACTTTTTCACTAACTTTTGGTAACTTTTAAGATAACTTGCTTTACTGTTTGCACTTGCTGTTGTACTAATACAACTCATGCTGCCCGTAATCATGCAAACTGCTATGATGGCAGTTATAATAACACCTATGATTTTCCTGTTTCTCAAATTACTTTTTCTTTCTCTCAGAATTTCCACTTCCTAACAATTTTACTATAAACATTACTCATGTTCTTTAGGAATTATAGCATATTTATTTTTTGGTGTATAATGCTGAGAGCATATTTTCATTATTTAATTTAAATGATGCAAGGTTCAAAATACATTTTGGCCCCAACATCATTTAAATAAAAATTACGTTGTATTTTAATTTCCATCTGTATCTATAAGCACCTCTTTACCTTTAAAAGCAAAACCATAGTGTCTGATATTTTCCTGTTTCAAACCTCTTTTTATAAGTTCTTCATCATAGGCTTTTTCTTTTATCTGTTTCAATGCATTTTGGGCTGTCTCTTCTAATGTGTTCTCTTTTTTGGCATTAAAAACTTTAAACTCTATCACTATCCCCGGATATTTTGCAGTATTTTTATCTATTGGTTCAAGCATTATATCATATCTTCCAAATCCACTTTCTCT
>FR887283.1:0-22896 GCA_000436755.1 Clostridium sp. CAG:253
TGCTCTACAGGGTCAGATGGGAAATCTGTTCCTAACTGATTCTTGTACTCAGCCTTGAACTGCTCTGCAAGAGTCTTAAGATCCTGTGCTGTAAGATCTACGTCATACTGAACACCTTTCTCTTCTTTCATCTTGTCGATGAGCTGCTCGAAGTATTTCTTTCCTACTTCCATAACAACGTCTGAGAACATCTGGATGAAACGTCTGTATGAGTCATATACGAAACGCTCGAATGTTGGATCTGGGTTTCCTTTGATCATTGTCTCTACAACATCGTCATTCAAACCGAGGTTAAGGATAGTATCCATCATACCAGGCATTGAAGCACGAGCACCTGAACGAACTGAAACTAATAATGGGTTCTTAGAATCTCCGAATTTCTTTCCGTTGATTTCTTCCATCTTCTTAACGCCATCCATGATCTGAGCCATGATTTCATCGTTAATCTGACGACCATCTTCATAGTACTGTGTACAAGCTTCTGTAGTTACTGTAAATCCCTGTGGTACAGGAAGACCAATCTTAGTCATCTCTGCAAGGTTAGCACCCTTACCACCAAGTAAGTTACGCATGGTCATGTCGCCTTCGTCGAACATATATACCCATTTGTTTGCCATTGTAAAGTTACCTCCTAAATATGAATAAATAATTGACTGCGATAAAATCGCATTGCAACCGCCGTCATTCCGAATGAAATTCCGGCATCACACTGACCTCATGTCAGATATTCTGTATCGTATCTCCTGTAAAACATAAACTTGTACATATCATATATTCTGAACTGTACTAATATCAAACAATAATAATACGACATTCTCCGCTCCGCATGAAGCCGCTACCCATAGTATAACATATAAAACCAAAATGTAAAAATCTTTTTTTAAAAAAACACAAAAACATTTTATTTCTGCCAGTATAATGTAGCAATGACTTTCGGTTAAATAATATAGTTAAATTTCCAACCTGCTGCAATTCCGATAGCACACATCAACTGTTTCTTATGCAAATTTAAAAGCGCAAATTCTTATATATCCTTTTAATCTTAATTTTAATTCAAATTTTTTATGCGGAATTTTGTCCGTATCTACAGTAATGTTGTACTTTTTAAAATCAGTCTTTCTTTCAAACGCTGCCCACGGCATCTTCTTGTCCGTTCTAAATGCCGCCTGACCTATTTCACTGTGCATGTCTTTTATTTTCGTCTGACCTTTTACAAACTTTCCAATTACATTGTCGTCTGCCAACACTTCAACCACACCACCGTCATCTATTGAAGCAAGAATTTCAAGTGTAATTTCTTTCATATCCGTACCGTCATTTCTTAAGAATACAGCTTCTTTCAAAAGTACATCTCTATAGGAAACATCACATTCAATTTCATTATCCTGCGTGCAGACCGCATCAAAACCATTTATGCCCTCATGCAGATAAACATTTTTATAGCTATCGTAATGGTCTGCTTTTATTGTCTGCCATGCATCCCTTGCACCTCTTGATATATCTTTTATGTTCACTGTCTGACTCAGATAAATGTCTCTGCTTGATGAACCGGCTTGAATAATATAGTCCCCATCTTCAAGAATGCATCTTTCTTCAACAACATCATAATATTTCAAATCTTTTATTTTTATCTGTAATACAATATCTCTTTTTTCTCCCGGTCTAAGGTTTTTCACTCTTTCAAATGCTTCAAGCTTCTTTATGGCACGCACAACCTTTGAATCTTTCTTTGTCATATAAATCTGAACAACCTCATCCGTCACATATTCACCTGTATTTTCAATGCTTACACATACCTCGATTTTCGTATAGTCCTTAATTTCTGCTCTCATTTCAAGATATTTAATCTCAGAATACGTTTTCCCGTATCCAAACGGATAAAGTACCTCTCCGTCATAGTAAGCATAAGTCCTCGGATGTGCAATTATATCATAATCTTCTTTGGGCGGAAGTTTATCAATATCCTTATACCACGTTGTACTAAGTCTTCCTGCAGGACTGATTTTTCCAAAAAGAGTATCTGCAATAGCTGTTCCAAGTTCCATACATCCTGATGCCGATAATATCATTGCTTTTACATGCTCTTTTGCCCATGATATATCAAACGCTACATTTGAAACCAAAACAACAATTACATTTTTATTCGCTTCATATACCGCTTCAAGAAGTTTCTGCTGATATATCGGAAAAGCTATGTCATCCCGGTCAACATCCTCTTTGCATGTAACCATAGGGTCTCCGCCAATAAAAAGAATAGGATATTTGACTTTCTTTGCAAGTTCTGCTGCCGCCTCAATTCCATCTGCAACAATTTCAAATTGCAAATTGCTTACCTTTGCCGTTTCAGAAATATCCCTGCACTCATTACCGGAACTGCAGTCTTTACTTCTATCTTCCGTTTTTTCAGCACCTGATTTTTCAAAAGCACTCTCGACTTTTAAGACACCATTTTTATCTATATAAAAACTTTCATTATTCCAGCTTGTCACCTTGCCCGAAAACGATTTATCAAAAATCATTTCTTTATTTTCACTGTCTTTTATTTTAAATGCTTCTTTTACAAACCAGCCAAAAGCCCTATCTTTACAGGCACAAATATCTCCGCTTTCGCCACCTTCAATATCATCCCTTACAGACAAAAGTTTCCCATTGGTACTGCTTCTCATTGTAAATTGTTTTTTATCCCACTGCTCAATTTGGAACACCTCAGCATTTATACTGTCAGTGACAATAAGTCTTTCACTCTCATCAAGTCCGAGATATTTTCCGTCTGCCTTTATCTTAAATTCACATAGACCTTTCTCAAAAGGCACATCTGCATATTTTTTAATTCCTTCCAGTCCCGTCACACAATAAGGCGGCAGTCCCGAATACCAGTCAAGCTGCCAGACATCCGCCAAAGGTCCAAGTACACATACGTCATCTTTTGCTTTTGATAAATCAAGTGGAAGAATGCCTTTATTTTCAAGCAGTACAATAGAATTCTGCCCCATTTCAAGTGCTGTTTTCTGATTTTCTTTCGTACCTACATCATTTATTGTTATATGCGAATAAGGATTGTCCCCATATGCATCAAACAATCCAAGTCTTATCATTGTTCCAAAGCGGTTTCTTATTGCCTCATCAATATCTTTAATATCGATAAGCCCAAGTTCATATGCCTCTCTAACTGCCGCTTCGACTTTAGCCGTATTATCAGAAAAACTGTCTATTCCCGCTTTTAGTCCTGCCGCTACCGTCTGCGCATCCGTACCAAAATATTCATGCTGATTTACGGTCTGGAACACATCTCCGCCGTCTGTTACAACATGGTGCAAACCCCATTTATTTTTCGCATAATTTTTTATGTCAGGCATCAGCATACACGGAACTCCGTTTATCTCATTGTATGCTGTCATAATTGCTTCAGCTCCATGTTCCATAATAATTCGTCTAAACGGTTCATGATAATACTCACGCTTATTTCTAGGGTCAACACCGGAAGACACAAATGTGCGGTCCTCTTCCACATTATTTGCATAAAAATGTTTTAATGTTGCCGCACACATAAGATAGAAATCATCATCACCCTGCATGCCCTCAACATACGCTCCCGCAAGTTCACCCGTGAGATATGGATCCTCTCCGTATGCCTCCTCGTTTCTTCCCCATCTGGGATCTCTTTCCATATCCACCGTAGGTGCCCAGACAGAAAGACAGCCGCTTCTGCCCGCTGCAAACAGACCTCTTGTTTCCGTTCCCGTAACTTTTCCTGCCTTTTTAATAAGTTCTCTGTCCCACGACCTGCTCATTCCTATAGGGTTTGGAAAAATTGTTGTATAATCAGGCTCGCTCAAATCCCAGCTCTGGTCGTGTCTTGCCTGAACTCCGTGTGCTCCTTCCCCTCCTATATTAAATGCCTTTATTCCCAATCTTTCTATATCCGGATTTGCATTGCTCATACAGCTTATTTTTTCATCGAGTGTAAGATTTTCAATTAAAAAATCAAGTCTTTTCTCAATATCAAGTTCAGAATCCCATAACGGATTTATTGTTCTTTTATCTGTCATAATTTCCTCATTTCTATAACATCTTCATATACAACTTTATACCATAATTTCCTATAAATTTTTACCCAAAATTTCGCCAAAAAATACACTATTTATTTTTGACATTTAAAGCATAAAAGAAAAATTCTCTTTAAGACAAACTATTATAAGTCAATCTTAAAGAGAATTTTTCTTTTATTTCAGATTTTTAATTTCAATTTTGTTTATAATACATTGCAAACTTCTTACTACTTTAAATAGTATACTGTCAGTCTACAACCTTTATAGAGTCGATAACCGGCTGATTTTCCTTTTCAACAGTACCGTTTGTATCTGTAACCGGTGTATCTTTACAAATCTTATCTACAATATCCATTCCGCTTGTGACCGTTCCGAAACCTGCATACTGTCCGTCAAGATATGTGCTGTCTGACTGCACAATGAAAAACTGTGAACTTGCACTGTCATTTTCAGATGAACGAGCCATTGAAATAGTTCCTCTGACATGCGAAATATTGTTCTCAACGCCATTTTCACTAAATTCGCCCTTTATTGTTTCATCCGAACCACCTGTTCCATCACCATTTGGGTCACCGCCCTGAATCATAAATCCATCTATGATACGATGAAATGTAAGTCCGTCATAAAACCCCTGCTTAGCAAGCTTTACAAAGTTTGTAACTGAAATAGGTGCTGTATCAGCATCAAGCTCCACCTTTATATTTCCATAGTCTTTAACTTTTATAACCACATGATGCTTACCTGAAAGCTGGTTTGTATCATCTGATGACGAATCACTTGTTTCTGCATCCTGTCCAGAATTGTCTGTACTCTCAGGAGCAACAGTTTCTTCCTGTTTTGCGCTTTTTGAAGATGTATCATCCTTTTTAGAACCACATCCTACAAGCATGCATAATACAAGTGCCATAACTGCTATAATACTAAAATAACGTTTCATGTTTCCTCTTTCCTGCATATATTATGATTTATCACTGAAACTTATTCTAAAATCTCGGCTGCCGTCACACTGCTTTTAAAAGAATTGTTTCCATTTGATGTTGAAATATTTGTCTTGACAAAATTTGCAACACCAAGCGCAATAACAACAATCGTAAGACCTACCATAACTCTGCGTAACATTGTTTTTTCCATAAATATGTACCTCCCGTTTCTTTTTCCCTTTATACGTTAAAAATATGTAGAATGAATGCAATTTAAACATCAAATTTACACTCGCAATATAATCATACCATACGCTTAACATTTTTGCAACATTTTTAATATATTGTAAGATTTTTGTAAGAAACCCATATTTATGTCAAAAAATCCCTGTTTTTGGCGCATTGCACGCTTTAAAACAATATCTTATTTTTCTAATTTTTTACTTAAATTGTAATATTTTACATTGTTTTTGTAATAATTTACATCAATCTATTTAATTTCCGTGCAATTCTAATATAATGTGTCCTCTAGGTCTATACAAAAAACAGGCAGCCACACATTCTAATGCAGCTGCCCACGTTTTTATTTATATTTTCCTGCAATATCAATTCTTGTAAGTGCCTTTTTAAGTGCAAGCTCTGCACGAAGCATATCAACAGCAGGTTCTCCGCTTTTAATACGGCGCTCTGCTCTTATCTTTGCTTCATTTGCTCTGTTTACATCTATCTCATCAGGCCATTCACACGATTCAGCAAGAATTGTCACTTTGTCTTTTGTTATCTTTACAAATCCATCATGAAGTGCCGCTTCTTTATCACCGTCATCATTCTTTATGCGAAGTAGACCCGGTTCAAGAATAGCAGTCAGCGGAATGTGACCGGCAAGTACACCTATCTCACCTTCCGTTGTCTTCATTTCTACCATATCTATGTCTCCATCAAAGAAAACCCTGGTAGGTGATATTATCTGAAGATTGAACTTCTTTTCAGCCATGCTCCACCTCCACTTTATACAAATCCTGAATTGTCATTTTTATTTTGAATTCATTCTTTCAACAACTTCGTCTATTGTTCCTGCATTGAGGAAAAGATTTTCAGGTATGTCATCATGTTTTCCTTCAAGAATTTCCTGGAAACCTCTAATAGTTTCTGCAACAGGTACATATTTACCGGGAAGTCCCGTAAACTGTTCTGCTACATGGAACGGCTGAGAAAGAAATCTCTGAATTTTTCTTGCTCTGTTTACGACAATCTTATCATCTTCTGAAAGTTCATCCATACCAAGAATTGCGATAATATCCTGCAGTTCTTTGTATTTCTGCAATATTTCCTGTACGCCACGCGCAACCTTATAGTGCTCTTCACCGACAACATGTGGGTCAAGAATACGTGATGTTGACTCAAGCGGATCTACTGCCGGGTAAATTCCAAGCTCAACGATAGAACGTGAAAGTACCGTTGTCGCATCAAGATGTGTAAATGTGTTTGCCGGAGCCGGATCTGTAAGGTCATCGGCCGGCACATATACTGCCTGTACTGATGTGATAGAACCTTTCTTTGTAGATGTGATACGCTCCTGTAAAGCACCCATCTCCGTCTGAAGTGTAGGCTGATAACCTACGGCACTAGGCATACGTCCGAGAAGTGCTGAAACCTCGGAACCTGCCTGTGTAAAACGAAAAATATTATCAATGAACAAAAGAACGTCTTTTCCTGATCTGTCACGGAAGTTCTCTGCCATTGTAAGGCCTGTAAGCGCAACTCTCATACGAGCTCCAGGCGGCTCATTCATCTGACCGAATACCATTGTTGTCTTATCGATAACTCCGGACTCAATCATTTCATAATAAAGATCATTACCCTCTCTTGTACGCTCTCCTACACCTGTGAATACTGAATATCCACCATGCTCCTGAGCAATATTTGTGATAAGCTCCTGTATAAGTACAGTCTTACCAACACCCGCACCACCGAAAAGACCGATTTTTCCACCTTTCTGATAAGGACACAAAAGGTCAACGACTTTTATTCCTGTTTCAAGGATTTCTGTCTGTGTTGACTGCTCCTCAAAAGCAGGTGCTTTTCTGTGAATTGGATCATATTCAACACCTTCCGGTGCCGGTTTTTCATCTATAGGATTGCCAAGTACATTGAACATTCGTCCAAGTGTCTTTTCACCGACCGGAACTGATATAGGACCACCTGTAGCAATAGCTTCCATTCCTCGTACCAACCCGTCTGTCGGACCCATGGCAATACAGCGGACAGTATCATCACCAAGATGCTGTGCTACTTCTACCACAAGTTCTTCTCCGTCTTTGAGCGGAACTTTGATAGCGTCATTGATTTCCGGAAGTTTTCCCTCTGAAAATCTGACATCGAGAACGGCACCAATGATCTGTGTAAGTTTACCTGTATTTAATTCTGCCATCTCTTTTTCCCTTCTTAAGATTTTTTATTTTTATTAAGATATTGCTGATGCACCCGCAATAATCTCCGTAAGCTCCTGAGTGATAGATGCCTGTCTTGCTCTGTTATATTTAAGTGACAGGTCACTTATCATCTCCTCCGCATTGCTTGTTGCCGAATCCATCGCCTGCATACGTGCACCGTTTTCACTGGCATGCGCCTCCACAAGTCCTCCATATATAAGACTGTTTATATACTTTGGAATTATGGCATCAAGTGCCTCCTCAGGCTCCGGCTCATAATTCATAAGCGTAAGCTTGTCTAACGGATTCTGGTCTTCCTCCTGCTCTGATACAATATCATCCGCATCAATAGGAAGAAGTTTCATAAATGTCGGAATCTGGACAACAGTATTTTTAAAGATTGTGTAAGCTATATAAATCTCGCCAATTTCACCTTTGACAAATTTACTAAGCACATCTTTCCCAATACCTGTCGCATCACTGTAAAGAGGCTCGTTCATCGCTTCCGAATAATCACCTGCTATCTCATATCCCTGACGCATAAGTGAATCTCTTCCCTTTGTTCCGACTGCATATATAATTGTATCTTCTTTTTTAAAGCGTTCATCATGTGTCACAAGTTTTACGACATTTGAATTGTAACCGCCCGCAAGTCCTCTGTTTGATGTAATGACTATAACAGCCTTTTTATCAGACTCGCTCTTTTTAAGAAACGGATGTGACAATCCTCCTGACCTTGCAATCATATCGGCAACTGTCTCATACATAGTATCAAAATAAGGTTTTGACAATTCTGCTCCGACTTTCGCCTTTTGCAATTTTACAGATGATACAAGCTTCATTGCTTTTGTAATCTGCCCTGTACTCTGGACACTTTCCTTACGCCTTTTTATATCTCTCATCGAGGCCATATCATCACACCTCTCTATCTGTTCTTAACGAACTCTGCCTTGAATTTCTCAATTGCCTGAACAAACTTGTCTTCCATTTCTTTTGAAAGTTCACCTGTCTCTTTAATCATATCCGGTACTTCAGGATATTTCTCATCAATGAACTGTAAAAGACCTTTTTCAAAGTCAGCAATATCTTCAAGTTCAATATCTATAAGATATTTATGTGTTGCCGCATAAATACTGATAAATTCATGTTCAACAGACATAGGATTGTAGTTATCCTGCTTTAATACCTCACGAATTCTCTCTCCCTGTGCAAGCTGTGCTTTTGTCTCAGGGTCAAGGTCTGAACTAAACTGTGAGAATGCCGCGAGCTCACGGTACTGAGCAAGTTCAATACGGATTGAACCCGAAATCTTCTTCATAGCTTTTATCTGTGCAGCTCCTCCAACTCGTGAAACTGAAAGACCCGCATTTACGGCAGGACGAAAACCAGAATTAAACATCTCTGTCTCAAGATAAATCTGTCCGTCTGTTATTGAGATAACATTTGTAGGAATATACGCAGATACATCGCCCGCCTGTGTCTCTATAATAGGAAGTGCTGTAAGTGAACCTCCGCCAAGCTTATCTGAAAGACGTGCTGCTCTTTCAAGAAGTCTTGAGTGGAGATAGAATACATCTCCCGGATATGCCTCACGTCCCGGTGGACGTTTTAAGAGCAATGCAAGTGTTCGATATGCTGCTGCATGCTTTGTAAGGTCATCATATATTACAAGTACGTCCTCACCATTCTCCATCCATTCTTCACCGATAGCACATCCTGAATATGGTGCAATATACTGTAACGGTGCAAGCTCGCTGGCTGTTGATGCAACTACTGTTGTATAGTCCATCGCACCGAACTCTTCAAGTTTATTTACAAGTGCTGCAACCGTAGATGCCTTCTGGCCTATTGCAACATAAATACACTTAACGCCCTGTCCCTTCTGATTAATAATTGTATCAATGGCTATCGCTGTCTTACCTGTCTGACGGTCACCAATGATAAGCTCACGCTGTCCTCTTCCGATAGGAACCATCGAGTCAATCGCCTTGATACCTGTCTGAAGTGGTGTATCTACCGATTTTCTTGAGATAACACCTGATGCTACTCTCTCAATCGGTCTTGTTTTTGTTGTCTTTATCGGACCTTTGCCGTCTATAGGCTGTCCGAGAGAATTTACTACTCGTCCGAGCATTTCATCGCCAACAGGCACCTCTACTACTCGTCCTGTAGTTTTTACTATATCGCCCTCATTGATATTTTTATGGTCACCCAAGAGTACTGCTCCGACATTGTCTTCCTCAAGGTTTAAAACCATGCCGTAAATTTCATTAGGAAATTCCAGCAATTCGCCTTCCATAGCCTTTGCAAGACCATGAATACGCGTAATACCATCGGCAACCTGTATAACAGTACCCGTATCTGCAACTTCAAATTTGGTACTGTACTGTTTAATCTGTTCTTTGATAACTGAACTGATTTCTTCAGGTTTCAAATTCATGATACTCTCGCACCTTCTTTCGATTTAATTTAGTTTGACAAACGAACCTTTGACAAATCTCTTGCCATAGTTTCAAGTTTTGTCTTTACGCTGCTGTCCACGATTCTGTCACCGATTCTGATAACCATACCGCCTATCAGTGACTTATCTACACTATACTTCGCAATAATTTTCTTATAGGCTGTAGTCGTAAGCAGCTTATCTTCAACCGCCTTTTTCTGTGCTTCACTAAGCTCTATAGCGGATGTAATTTCAGCAGTTCCTATTTTTTCTGCCTCATGCACTCTGTCAACAAAATAGTTTAAAATTTCCTCTATTTTTGAAAATCTTCCCTTTTCCACAATAACTGTGAGAAATCCAACCATATCGTCGGAAACCTTTCCCTTGAAAGCACTTTCTATCATGGTCTTTTTCTCTTCAATCGGAATTCTTGGATATCCTATAATGTTGATATACTCTTCATTTTCTTTGAGCACATCAAGCACAGCTTCCACTTCTTTGAGATGGCTCTCGAGCTTGTTTTCCTCAGCCGCTACCTCAAAAAGCGCATCGCCGTAAGTTTTAGATATCAGCTTAGCCATGTCTCTTCACCCATCTCTTCCAATGTATCTGTGATAAGCTGTGACTGTTTTTCCTCATCCAAAGAAGATGCCACAATCTTTTCAGCCATAACTGTTGCAACAGATATCATTTCTTTCTTAACATCATCTTTAACTTTAGATTTTTCAAGTTCTATATCATGATTTGCTCTGTCAACAATTCTTGCAGCCTCTGCTTTAGCCTCATCCACTATCTCGTTTTCTCTCTTGACAGCGTTCTTCCTTGTCTGGCTCAAAATCTGTTCTGCTTCCTTATCGACAGCTTTAAGTTTTTCATCATATTCTGCCTTAAATTCAATGGCATCCTTTTTTTCCTTTGCTGCTTCTTCAAGCTGTTCTTTTATATATGCCTGTCTCTTCTGTAAAAGATCCCTTGCCGGGTTGAAAAGAAGATACGACAAAAGCAAAAACATTGCGAACATTGCAAGTATTGTGATAGCTGAATCCACAAGAAGCTGTGGATCAAGACCAAATATATAATCTCCAAGTCCGTCACCTGCTAAAGCAACTTTTACCAAACCGTTCACTTTACAGCCTCCTTTCTATTTTAAATATTTTTTAAATAGAGCATTATTTAAGTTTGCCATAAAGAGGGTTAGCAAATAAGAGAATAAGGGCAACTACGAGTCCGTAAAGACCTGTTGTCTCTGCTACCGCCTGTCCTAAAAGCATTGTTGACATGATGTCACCTTTTGCACCCGGATTACGTCCTACTGCTGATGCACCGTAACCTGCTGCAATACCCTGACCTACACCAGGTCCGATACCTGCGATAACTGCAAGACCTGCACCAATTGCAGAGCCCATCAAAACTAAACCTTCGTTTGTAATATTCATTGTTCTTCCTCCTCAAAATAAATATAATAATTGTTATGCGTCTTCTCCAATCGCATCTGCGACAAAGCACATAGTCAGCATACAGAATACATATGTCTGAATGCATCCCGAGAATACATCAAGATATACATGCAATGCTGCCGGCCATACCAAAGTAAGCACTTTTGGCAACAAACCATAGATAAGTCCCATCATTACGGTACCTGACAAGATGTTTCCGAAAAGTCGAAGAGACATCGATACCGGTGTTGAAAACTCACTGATAAGATTCATTGGGAAAAATAAGAAAATCGGTTCAAACAATCCTTTTATCTTGCCCATCTTCTGGTACTTGAATCCGTTGTACTGAATCATCACCCATGTAATAACGGCGAGCGGAAATGTCACACCAAAATCCGCAGTCGGCGGTCTTAAACCTAATAATCCTGATAAGTTACATGTAAGTATGAACAAAAACAATGCACTTACATAATTTCTGAACTTAACAGCATTTTTAGCTCCCATAGAGCTTGCAACCATACCGTCAAGTTTCTCAACTATCAGTTCAACCGCATTCAAAAACGGACCGGGCGCTTCCTTGGGATCTGCTTTCTTAATCGCACGGTTTGCAAATAAGGCAAAAATAAGCAGAAATACCATGACTATTATCATTGATATATGTGTCGTTGTAAGGTAGACTTCATGTCCGAGAAACATAAACTTCTTGTCGGTATATCCTCTGATGAAAAAGTCTACTTCACCGCCTGCAAGCAAAGCCTTACTGTTCAGCCATGACATATTTAAGATGTCACTTCCCACATTCTCATCCTCCTTCTTTATTTTTTATGACTATTGTAGTCATTACAACTATAGTCATGAAAATATATTTTAAATAAATATGCTCTCATCACCATAGTTTTTCAGTGTAATAATCAACAATCATCCTGCCATAGACTTTTTCTGTAAAAATTTATGCACATACGGCTGAATGTAAGCTGTCATCTTAACTCCCATCAAACCTAAGACAACACCAATTGGGTGAATATATCCGTACCATATCATAGAAAGCGTAAGAACTGTCGCCATTATAAATGTTCTCTGAAATGCTGATTTTAATGTATGTTTTCTCGCATTTTCCGGGTCCATGTCAAGCGCAATGTCAAGATGTTTGTACATATGAAAAATAATGCCTACTGCCGATAACACTCCAACAATGACACCACAAATAACCGCTGGTTTATTTGTGGCTGCTAAAGTAAGTATAACCAAAACCGGCATTGACCATATGAATAATCCTATAATCATTTCTTTTAAAATAATTTTTGCTTTCTTCATACCTTCTTCTACCCTTTTTCCTTATCTGTTTACATGTTCCGGATACCTTTTTTTCTTTTTCTCCATAACATCTGAAAAATCTTCATCAGGATGTGTTTTTTTATAATTCTTCAAATCTTCTATATACTGCTGTTTTTCACGCTCTTTTTTCATATCTGATGCATAAAACGATTTTGTGACCATATAGACACTCCTAAAACCTGAACCTATACCGAGCAAAACCAAAAGTGGAAATAAAATGTCTATTCCTGTAATTCTGTTCAGCCACACGCCCAAAGCCCCACATAAAAAAATCGGAACCATCATAACTATTCCAAGCTGTGTGACCATCATCATGCTTTTTAAGACCTTTCTGTTATCCTCTTTCAAAGCCGTCCTCCATACCTATATAATATATCCCTCATATCATTTTCACATACCACTATTATTATAAGTGATTAACCTCCAAAAGTCTACACAAAAAAACACCGACAATGCATGGCATACACCACAACATTATCAGTGTTTTTTTATCATATATTTTCAGCGTCCTCTATAATCTTTGTATAATTTACAAATTTGCCGGAATATATCACCTGCAATAACGCATCAGCACTTCTAAGTGCCTGTGCTATAACAGAGTTGTCAAGTCTCTTTTCGTCCATAACATCTGCAAACTCATCCATATCAACAACTTTCACAAAACCATCAGGGTAAACTAAAACATCTATCAGAAGGTCATTAAATACATATTTTAAACTTCCCTCTTCATGAACCGTTTCAATAATATCACAGTACCAGTAAACAAGGTTATCCTCTGCGTCATACACCTTGCTGACCTTTATGCCTTTATCGAGAAAATACGCAGACACACCTCTGGCAATATCCTTTCTCGGCTTTAAAACATTCCATTTTGTAAGAATCATTTTGTCATCTGCTGACAAAACAATATCATCTTTAAGTTCCTTTATTTCATCCGGGATATATCTTCTGCGGAAAAGCTGTATCTTATTCATATTCTCCCCCTGTATGATTAAATTTGTATAAAGTTAATTATAATATCCGCAGACAATGTTGTAAAGTAAAAAATCGCTACTCTCCAAATTCCATCATGACTATATGATAAAGAATATCAACAACTTTTTCCTCACCAAATTTAGATACATCAAGCATTACATGTTTCAGATGTCTGTCACTTCTGTTTACGCCTGTTACATATTTATAGTAATTGTGACGCTGTCTGTCAATCCTTTTTATAAGATGCTCTGCCTCGACAGCCGAAAGCGAATACGCTTTTTTAAGATGCTCTATTCTCGCTTCATATGAAGAATACAAAAATACATTCAGTGTATTAGGATGCTCTCTAAGCACATAATCAGCACATCTTCCGAAAAAGATAGCTGAGTCTTTTGTATTTGCTATGTCTCTTATAACCTGACTCTGTGCTTCTATCGCCTCATCCGAATAAAATTTGCTTGAAGAACCGTATCCGAATCTCCTTGTAAGTTTCTCAACTGATGAGTCTATTACTTTGTCTGCATCCGCAAATTCATCGAGATTGATTCCCGCTTTTCTTGCCGCCATATCAACCAAATCTCTGTCATACATTTCCACACCAAGTCTGCTTGCAAGCATTCTTGTTATTTCTCTTGAATTACACCCAAATTCCCTGCTTATTGTTATATTAAATTTCTTCATGCCGAGCCTTCCTTTCATTACTGTGTACTTATTATTTATTGTCAATCATCAATATTTGCAAAAGCAAAAATCCTTTATCTTTCAGTCACATATTTTCCGATTTTTCTAACCGCAGACGCCTGACTTATTCCCAACTTTTTTGCAACTTCAACCGTCGTATGATATTTTTCGTATGCACGACAAATAATTCCCTTTTCATAAAGTTCCATCATATCTTTCAGACATGTGTCCTCAAGAAACAATTGTGCGGATTTTTCCGTCATTTTCTCTGGCAGATTGTAAACCTCAATAATATTTTCTTCTGCCGTTAATACCAGTCTTTCTATTGTGTATCTTATCTCTATTATATTTTCTTTCCATTCATAATTAAGCAGACAGTTTAATGCCTTTGGCGAAAAATCAATTTTTCTTCCATATTTCTTATTATAATGTTCAAGGTAATATTCAATAAAAGCCTGCAAATCCTCAGGTCTTTCATTTATTGGGAGGACCTCAACCTGATAACTTTTATAATAATAATAAAACTCATCAGTTATTTTCTGATTATCCTTTAATTCTTCAAGTGAATATTCCGACAGACCAATACAAAGCTTATCTTCCGTTTTGAGTTTTGCAACAAGCTTTTTCTGCAATTTGGGCGACAAAACTTCCACATCTCCCAAAATTATTGCCCTATAACCGATAAAATCAAGTATTCCTCCCTTTTCACTATCTCCAAAAAGCTCAATTTCAAGATTTTCTTCGGATATGAGCTTACAATTATATTCATATACGGCACCGTCCTGCTCATAAGCCATCCGGCACAAATATCCTTTGCCGCATCCGGTTGGGCCATGTACAAATGCAGGGACATTCTGTTTTGAAAAAATCTTCAAAAGCCTTAAAGCATTCTGCACATTTCTGCTGCTGCCGATAAATGAGTTAAGCGTAAGTTCCCCTTTCGTAAGCCGCTTTATTTCATTTATGAGGTCACTGTTTTCCTTGCGCAGCTCTTCAAAATGTACTTTAAGTTCTTCCGAATTTGAAATATCCCAGGATGAGAAGCAAATAATCATATCAAGTTTTTTTTCATTGTCAAAAATAGGTATTCCTGTCACAAAAACTTCTTTATTTTGAAGATTTTTCTGAGTGGTAGTGACTTTCTTTCCGCTTTCAAGTACAAGCTGGGTTACACATGGTTTAAAAAGTTCCAAAACCGTAGGATTATTTGCATACATCCCTTTAATCCTTTCTGCCATTTCACCTTTACCTGCAAATTCCTTGAACGCTTTCCCAAGGTAGACAAACCGTCCTTTTCCATCTGCAATCGTTACACTTGGATGAATACTTTCAAGAATCCTCCCGATATATTCATATCTTTCCTCACCCATAAGATCTCACCTCACTTTGCAGCCTGTCTTATAAATGTAAATTATAAAATTATACATTTAAAATTTTTGAGAAAAACTGTTTTGCCCTGTCTGACTTTGGATTTTTAAATACTTCTTCCGGTGTTCCATCTTCAATAACATAGCCGCCATCCATAAATATAACCCTGTTAGCTACTTCCGCAGCAAATCCCATCTCATGTGTCACGACAAGCATAGTCATTCCATCTTTTGCAAGATTTTTCATTACAGACAAAACCTCTCCTACATACTCAGGATCAAGTGCCGATGTCGGCTCGTCAAATAAAATCAAATCAGGTTCCATTGCAAGTGTTCGGACAATCGCAACACGCTGCTGCTGTCCTCCTGAAAGCTGTCCCGGATATGCATCTTTTTTAGCCAGCATACCAACCTTATCAAGTAGCTTTTCTGCTGTCTTTACCGCATCCTCTTTTTTTACTTTTTTAATCTGCACAGGCCCTTCTATTACATTTTCAAGAACCGTCTTATGAGGCCAGAGATTAAACTGCTGAAATACCATTCCGACATTTTTTCTTATCTCTCTCGCAGCCTTTTCGTTTTTCTTTTTCATCCCTGCCTTGCTCTCACCATATAAAGAATGACCGTATATCTCAATCTCTCCGTCAGTAAGATGTTCCAGATAATTAAGACACCTTAAAAAGGTACTTTTTCCTGAACCCGAAGGACCGACAATACTTATAACCTCTCCCTCATGTATATCAAGGTCAATTTTCTTTAAAACTTCTATCTCTCCGTATTTTTTTGCCAGACTTTTTACCGACATTACTACTTTTCCTTTTTCGCCCATAATAATCCCTCCTAGTAATTTATATGCTTCTTCTCTTATAACTCTTTTCAATCTTTTTAGATGACAATTCTATAACCAGATTTAATGCCCAGTACAAAAGTCCTACACAAATGTAAACAATAAGCGGACTAAATGTAATTCCTATTGCCTCTTTTGTCATCATTGTCATTTCTGCAACTGTTATGATTGATAAAATAGATGAATCTTTCACCGTCTGCACAAGCTGACCTGTTATAGACGGAATTATTACCACGACTGTCTGAGGTAAAAGTATTCTAAGTAATGTTTTTGTTTTTGACATTCCTATTGCATATGCTGCTTCTGACTGTCCTTTTGGCAAAGACGACAATCCACTCTCAAGTATTACTGCCACATATGCCGCCGTATAAAAGCCAAGTATCAAAGCACCTGTCCAAAATGCCGGTACATTTAAGCCAAGCATTGGCAGACCATAATATGCAAGATATACCTGAACCATAAACGGTGTATTTCTGAATATCTTGATATAAATTTCCGCAATCGCTTTAAGTAACACCATATCTGAAATTTTCATATATGCCACGACGGCTCCTATTACTATCGCCATTATTATCGCCAAAACCGATATCTGAATTGTGACCAGAATTCCCTGAAACAAAAGAGGAAATGCAATTTCTGCCACATGTAAAAATTCTCCCATTGCTTTTCCCTCCTTTATGCCTTTCTGATTCTGCGCTGCTGAAGTTTTACAAGTTCCTCAAGTATTGTACAGACAATGAAATATATAATTGCAATCGTTACATAGAACGGTATTGCCTCGCCTGTCACCTTGACAAGTCTTTCTGCTGTTCTTGTAAGTTCTACGACAGAAAGAACAGAGAGCATCGGCGACACCTTGATTACATTTATAAACTCACTTGTGAGCTGTGGTATAACAATTCTGAATACCTGCGGCAATATTATTCTTGTCCATATTTTTGCCTTTGGCATTCCTATTGCTTCTGCTGCTTCAATCTGCCCTTTTGGTATTGCCGAAAAACCACCGCGGAGTATCTCCGCCATAAATCCACCACTATTCAAACTTAAAGCAATGACACCTGATGTATATGCCGACAAATTCAACCCAAGCATAGATAACGCCTGAAAGATAATATAAATCTGTACCAAAATCGGTGTTCCACGTACAAAACTTATGTACACCGCAACTATTTTTTGAATGATGCGGTTGAATAGAGAATCTCCTCCCATTCTAAGCACTGTCAATATCGTACCAATACAAACGGCTACGATAATCGCTTCCACCGACACCATCATGGTATATCCAAGACCTTTTAAAAAAAGTTCTTTGTAACCCATAACCATTTTTATTGATTCAGCCATAAAATTCCTCGTTTCTGAGCGAAATCCTGCGAGGGGATGTCATCAACCTATCTGCCTTCGCTCTGTAGCAAATAGCCCATGCCCGCATATACCCGTCGTCTGCCTGTTACTATTTTTCTGGAATATAATCCTTATCAGGAAGTTCTACAGTCTGTCCAAACCATTTTTTCTGAAGTTTATCGAGTGTTCCGTCTTTCTTAAACTTCTTAATTTCACTATTAATATAATCTGAAAGTTCTGTATCTGATTTTCTTACAGCCCATGAAAGCCATGTATCGGTATCACTTACCATTGCCACATTGCCTTTTCCATCCTGAACAAGCTCATAATCATCCGGATTATTTTTTACAAGAGCTGCTGATGATGCATAGTTCTGTGCTACAATATCAAGCTTCCCATTCTTTAATTCCATATAAGCATCCGGGAAACCGTCATACGTCTTTAATTCTTTATAGCCTTTACCTCCATTTGAAATAAGTTTTTCATTATATGCTTTAACATCAGGCTCGTTGTAGCATGACGTCTGTGTTCCCACGACTTTTCCTTCCATATCCTCAGGAGTTTTAATATTATCGTTGCCCTTTTTCTTGATAAAAGCTGTTGTACCTTTCTGAATAGGCACTGTCATTGTATATTTATCTGCTCTCTCCTTTGTTATTCCAAGTGTTGCACCTACAACATCATATTTTTTAGCTTCAAGCCCTGCAAGAATCCCCTGAAATGGTACATCCATATAATCAAGTTCTACACCGAGGTCATTACAGATTTCCTTAAACAAATCCGCATTGTAACCGATGATGGTTTCACCGTCTTTGTCAAGGTACTCAAAAGGCTCATAAGCTGCTTCTGTCGCAACAATAAGCTTTCCGTTTTTCTTTATCTGTTCAATTGTAAGAGGTCCTTTGCTTGAAGAACCGCTTCCTCCACATCCCGTAAGACTTGTGATGACCATTGTTCCTGCAAGTACCGCCGCTAATAACTTTTTCAATTTTCTCATAAATGCCTCCGTTTCCGCATATTAAAATGCTTTGCTGCTGATTTTTTTGCTTTTATAGACGAAAAGAGACCAGTAAACCCGTCAGGGGTTTTACCAGCCTCTTTGCTGTTAATACATGTTTATTTTTAAATTCAAAACTGATTTTTATTTATTCTTATTTGCTTTCTGATAAGCAAGGATTGATAAAAATTCAAATATAAGGTTTGCACCCATGTATGCCGTAATCTCTGAATGGTCATATGGCGGTGCGACTTCTACAACATCAAATCCTACAAAGTTAAGGTCTTTTATACCTCTTATGTACTGAAGTGCTTCATATGAAGTAAATCCTCCGACTTCCGGTGTACCTGTTCCCGGTGCATAAGCCGGGTCAATAAAGTCTATATCGAATGTAAGGAACACCTTGTTGTCTCCAACTCTTTCCTTAATTGCATTTGCAAGATCTGCCGGTGTCATAGTATGTAATGTATCTCCCGGAATAACCTTAAATCCTAAATCTGCTGCAATCTTAAAATCATCAGGATCGTAAAGCGAACCTCTCATACCAATCTGAATTGATTTTGAAGGGTCAATAAGACCTTCTTCCATCGCTCTTCTAAAAGGTGTTCCGTGATTGTATTTCTGTCCGAATACAGTATCACAAAGGTCAAGATGCGAATCAAAATGAACAAGTGAAACTTTTCCGTGTTTTTTCGCTATTGCACGAAGCTCTCCAAGTGTGATTGCATGGTCACCGCCAATACTAATCGGAACTGCTCCGGCATCCAAAACTCCTGTAAGTGTTTCTTCAATAGCCGCATAAGTTTCATGTATATAATCAGGAATAACAGGGACATCACCAAGATCTGCACCTTTAAGTGTATCCATAATATTCACGCCCATAGCCACATTATTTGGTTTAATCATGGCTGAAATATTTCTCACGCCGTTAGGACCAAATCTTGCTCCGGCTCTAAATGAAGCTGCCGTATCAAATGGAATACCTATAATTCCAAAATCAAGACCTTCTGCACTCTGTGCATGTGGAAGTCTCATAAAATTTCCCATATTGCAAAAACGTGGTGAACCTGATGCGCTAGGTGGCTGATAATTACTCATATTGCATACCTCTTTTCCGTCTGTTAAATCTCTTGTCTGTCATAGTTGCATTTTGTTCTCAGCTGATGAACCCCATTTTAGACAAAAAAATTCACTTGTCAAGTCAAAAAATAATTTTTTTATAACAAAATTTGTCTGCCTCTGCTTTATTATTCATTTTTGAATAGCGTTGAAATCAGTATAAAACAGGATTTTCCATTTTATAGTTTTGCAAAAAATAATTTTTATTCATTTTTGAATACGCCTTTACAAAACCGGCGTTTTGTATGTATAATAAATACAACAAAAACGAAGGCGTTTTTGAACATTTTGTTCAAGACGCCTTTTTCTTTTGTATAAAACAATAACAATAATAATAATTAACTGATTAGGAAAGGATGATTGATATGATTAGATACAAAGCAGCAGATTCACAGGAATCTCCAAGATTTTCCGGAATAAAAACATTTATGAGAATGGAATATATCAAAACAACAGAAGATGTTGATTTTGCTGTTGTGGGTATTCCTTTCGATACATGTGCATCATATAGAGTAGGTTCACGATTTGGACCAAGTGCGATTAGAGAAATTTCCTCTCTTACCAAACCGTATAATCCTGAACTTAATGTAAACATCTTTGATTATTGCAGTGGAATTGATTATGGCGATGTAAAAACAGTTCCGGGATATATAGAAGATTCATACGAAGCAATAACCTCCGATATGCTCACCTTATTTAAAAACAACATTGTTCCTATCGCAATGGGCGGTGATCACTCTGTCACGCTTCCTGAGCTTCGTGCCTGTTATCAGGCTAATGGCAAAGTAGCTCTTATTCATTTTGATTCCCATTATGATACATGGGATGAATACTTCGGAAAAAAATACAACCATGGAACCCCATTCAGGATTGCTGCAAATGAAGGCATTATTGACACTTCAAAGTCAATACAGGTGGGCATACGTGGCGGTCTTTATACTGAAGCCGATACAAAAATGAGTCCCGATCTCGGTTTTAAAGTCATAACTGCCACTCAATGCCATAAAATCGGCATGAATGAAATTGTTAGACAGATAAAAGAACGTGTCGGTGATTCTAAAGCATTTTTAACATTTGATATAGATTTTTTGGATCCGGCATTCGCTCCAGGAACAGGCACTCCTGAAATCGGTGGCTTTTCAACTGCACAGGCTCTTGAAATTGTGCGTGGTTTAAAAGACCTCAATATTGTAGGATATGATGTGGTAGAGGTAGCACCACAGTACGATGTTGGAAATATCACTTCCTTTGCAGCAGCAAATCTTATGACAGAATTTATGGCTCATCTTGCTTATAAGAAAAAAAACAAAATTTACTTTAAATAAGTATATTTAATATAGTAGGAAATCATTTACTTGAATTTACAGAGAGAGGAAAATAATAATGAGAATAACGCCAAAAGAAAGCGAAAAACTACTCTTACATCTTGCAGGTAATCTTGCAAAAGAAAGAAAAGAACGTGGTCTTAAACTAAACTATCCTGAAGCAGTAGCTTATATAAGTTCAGAACTTCTTGAACTTGCGAGAGACGGAAAGACCGTAACAGAACTTATGCACGAAGGCACAAAAATACTTACAAAAGATGATGTAATGGATGGAGTTGCAGACATGGTAACCGAAGTTCAGGTAGAAGCAACCTTTCCTGACGGCACAAAACTTGTAACCGTACACAACCCTATTCAGTAACTTTGCTTTATTAAAATTAAAGCAGAATGCCACACAAACATCTGCAAAAGGAGGCTTTACAAATGAGTTTAAATATGAAGATAGGCGAAATTATCTCTAACAATGATGAGATAGTTCTAAATTCATCAGGCAAAACCAAAGAAATAAATGTATCTAATACAGGTGACAGACCTATTCAGGTCGGCTCACATTTCCATTTTTTTGAGACAAATAAATTTCTTGATTTTCCAAGAAAAGAATCTTTCGGATACAGACTTGATATTCCGTCAGGTACTTCCGTAAGATTTGAGCCGGGTGAGACAAAAAGCGTACAGCTTGTTGAACTCGGCGGCAAAAAGCGGGTTTTTGGTTTAAATGACCTGACATGTGGTCAGACAAACAAAGCTGCAAAAATCAAATTAGGATTGGAGGATTAAAATGAGTTGTAAAATAACCGGGAAAAAATATGCCATGATGTACGGTCCTACTGTCGGTGACAAAGTAAGACTCGCCGATACAGACCTTATAATAGAAGTAGAAAAGGATTACACCTCTTATGGTGATGAAGTAAAATTTGGCGGCGGAAAAACAATCCGTGACGGAATGGGGCAGTCTGTCCGCACAACAAGTTCTGACGGTGATCTCGACCTCGTTATCACAAATGCCCTGATATTGGATTACACCGGTATCATTAAAGCAGACATCGGAATTAAAAACGGCAGAATCGCAGGTATAGGAAAAGCCGGCAACCCCGATATTATGACTGATGTAACACCCGGAATGACTATAGGTGCATCAACAGAAGCTCTCGCCGGAGAAAATCTTATCGTAACAGCAGGCGGAATTGACTCCCATATTCATTTTATAAGCCCTACTCAGATAGACGACTGTGCACTCTACAGTGGTGTGACAACCATGATTGGCGGTGGTACAGGTCCGGCAGACGGAACAAACGCAACAACCTGTACACCCGGTCCTTGGAACCTTGCAATGATGTTAAAAGCAGCCGAAGAATATCCTATGAATCTCGGATTTTTAGGAAAAGGTAACTGCTCGGACGAAAGACCGCTTGAAGAACAGATAAAAGCAGGCGCAATGGGATTGAAAATACATGAGGACTGGGGTGCAACTCCTGCGGTTATAAACCATTGTCTGAATGTTGCAGATGAATACGATGTTCCTGTCGCAATCCACACAGACACCTTAAATGAAGCCGGATGCGTTGAGGATACAATTGCCGCTATCGACGGAAGAACAATACATACATATCACACCGAAGGTGCCGGCGGCGG
>FR887283.1:22910-34091 GCA_000436755.1 Clostridium sp. CAG:253
GGTCATGCTCCTGATATTATCAAGGCTGCTTCATTTTTAAATGTACTGCCTTCAAGTACAAATCCAACAATGCCATTTACCATTAACACTCTCGACGAACATATGGATATGCTTATGGTGTGTCATCACCTCGATAAAAACATTCCTGAGGATGTTGCATTTGCTGACTCCCGAATAAGACCTGAGACAATTGCAGCAGAAGATGTTCTTCACGACATGGGTATTTTCAGTATGATGAGTTCCGATTCACAGGCTATGGGACGTGTCGGTGAGGTCATCACAAGAACATGGCAGACAGCCCATAAAATGAAGATTCAAAGAGGTGCTCTTCCTGAGGACGAAGATCACGGCAATGACAATTTTAGAGCAAAAAGATATATTGCAAAATATACAATAAACCCGGCAATAACACATGGTATTTCCGAATATGTCGGTTCTGTAGAAAAAGGAAAATTCGCAGACCTTGTTCTTTGGAATCCGGCATTTTTCGGCAGCAAACCTGACATTATTATAAAAGGCGGCATGATAATTGCCTCAAAAATGGGTGATGCCAATGCCTCAATCCCTACAACCGAACCTATAATGTACCGGCATATGTTTGGCGCACATGGACTTGCTAAAAAGGCATCATGTATTACCTTTGTCTCAAAAGCGGCATATGAAGCAGATATAAAAGATGCTCTTGAATTAAATAAAGTAATTCTCCCGGTCAAAAACTGCCGAAGCATCACAAAGAAAAATATGGTATTTAATGACAAGACACCTTCAATCGATGTAGACCCTGAAACATATGAAGTAAAAGTTGACGACACTCCTGTGACATCAGAACCTGCTGATAAACTTCCGCTGACACAACTTTACAATCTTTTTTAAGATAAAGAAATGAGGTAGAAATATGCTCTGTGAAAAAATACTCGGAAACATAAATAACACCAATCATACTAAAGCTGTAGAAACAGTTGATTTTGAATGGCATGAAATATATAAAAAACTCCATAAAAAAATCACAAGCTCAGGTGAAGAAATCGGCATAAGACTGGACAATGACATCTTAAAAAAAGGACTTCGTGACGGTGATATTTTATATGAGGATGACAAGAAAACAGTTGTCGTAAATATTCTTCCATGCGAGACAATCATTATTGATGTCAGACCCGACCACTTAGCATCAGTTGCAAAAGTATGTTACGAAATAGGCAACCGTCATGCCACACTTTTACATGGCAAGGGAGACTTTCAATTTTTAACTCCATACACAGCGACTATGAAAGAAATGCTCGAAAAAATACACGGCACGACTGTACATGTTGACACTATTCACCTTGACTTTGACAAAAGCATCTCATCAACAGTAAACAACCACACTCATTAGAGTAAAAATAGTACAACGAAAATTAAATCTTTGATATACAAATCATTCGTTGTACTATCACAAAAGGAATGTTATGCATAATAAGAACGATTTTTTACTTCTGCAGATAAATGATGCATTATTTCCCATAGGCGGGTACTCACACTCCTATGGGCTTGAAACTTACATTCAGAAGGACATTATAAAAAACGCAGATGATGCAGCATTATATATAGAAGAAAAACTTTCAAATTCACTTTTTTACACGGAACTTTTATCCGTAAAACTTGCATATAAATATAGTCTTTCAGGCAATGTTGACAGGCTTAAAAGTCTCGAAGCCAAATTAAGGGCAGCAAAAACACCTAAAGAAATAAGGCTTGCTGCCCAAAAACTCGGTTCAAGATTTGTAAAAACGGTATCAGGCTGGCAGACCGATGATAAATCCACGGCAGATATATTTAATACTTATATTAAAGAAGTAAAACAGCCAAGCCATTCCGTTGCCTATGGCGTATTCTGTGCTTCTGCAGGTGTTGATAAAGCCAAAACTTTAGAAACATATCTGTATGCACAAACATCGGCGATGGTCACAAATTGCGTAAAAACAATTCCCCTGAGCCAGACACAGGGACAAAAAATTCTTTATGACTGTCATGAACTCTTTGAAACTCTTCTTGAAAAGCTTGAAAACACTTCAGAAGATATGCTTTGTCTGTCCTGTCCCGGATTTGACATAAGATGCATGCAGCATGAAAGATTATATTCCAGACTTTATATGTCTTAAAACAAACAAGGAGGTACATAAATATGTATACAAAAATCGGTATAGCCGGCCCTGTCGGATCGGGAAAAACAGCTCTTATCGAAGCACTGACAAGAAAACTTTCAAAAGAATACAGTATTGGCGTTATAACAAATGATATTTACACTAAAGAGGACGCTGAATTTTTATCTAAAAACAGTGTTCTGCCAAAAGAACGTATTATAGGTGTAGAAACAGGTGGCTGTCCGCACACCGCCATAAGGGAGGACGCCTCCATGAATCTTGAAGCTGTCGATGAACTTATCGACAAATTTCCTGACATAGAGCTTCTTTTTATAGAAAGCGGCGGTGACAATCTCTCCGCAACATTCAGCCCTGAACTTGTCGAAGCTACAATATTTGTAATAGATGTTGCCGAGGGCGATAAAATACCACGCAAAGGCGGCCCCGGAATCACCCGTTCCGACCTGCTTGTAATAAACAAAACCGATTTGGCTCCGATGGTTGGTGCCGACCTCGGTGTAATGGAACGTGACTCAAAAAAAATGCGTGGTGACAGACCTTTTATATTTACAAACATAAGAGGTGACGAAAATGTGGATACAGTTGTAGAATGGATTAAGGAAAATGTTCTTTTCTGACAATTTTTTTACTGCTGTATGAATATTTTCATATTCCATCAAAAGGAGATTTCGATATAATGCCTGACACAAATATAAACCGCTTTGGAAAAACCTCCACACTGAGGCTGTCAGCCGCCTCAAAGGACGGTAAGACAATTATTGATGATGTGTATTTTACATCTCCATATAAGATACTCCCCCCTTTTTATAACGATAACAGCCGATTTGCATCAACCATGATAATTTCCATATCTGCCGGACTTATGGAGGGCGACAGACAGGACGTTTTCATACATGCAAAAGAAAATGCAAACCTTTTATGCACATCACAGGCGTTTGAAAAAATTCACAAAATGAATAACGGCGAGGCCGGACGCACCATAAAACTCACAGTTGATAGCAATGCAACGCTTTGGTACGAGCCGCTTCCCGTCATTCCGTTTGCAGACTCCGCATTTACAAATCAAATTGACATATCATTAAAGGACAATACATCCCGCTTTGCACTCACTGATATTATCAGTGCAGGACGAATAGCACACGGGGAGGCATTTAAATACAAATATTACAACTCGTTAATAAACGCTTATATCGGAGATGAACTTGTCTTTTTCGATAATACAAGATACTCTCCTCGCAAATCTGATTTAAACGGACTTGGCATGTTTGAAAAACATTCACATCTTGCCACCGTTCTTTTGCTGAATTTTCTCCTTACAGAACGGGAACAATCCTCAATATATGAAAAAATAAATGAAAATCCCGAAATGACAGGAGGCATTTCAGCAATTGAACACGGATTTATAATCAAAGTTCTCGGAAACAACGCACAGCAGCTCCAAAATGTTACAAGTCTTCTTAAACATATCTTAAACATACTTTAACAAAAAAGATGAAAATATCACAAAAAAACGTATAAATCTGTTAATCATTTTGTAATTTTTAATTAAATTGTATTGACAAATATATATCAAGTTGTTACAATAAAAATCGTGATGTAATATTTTTGTAACAAACTTAAATAATTCATTACAAATTCTTTTAACAAAAATACAATTTACTTATAAAACGAATAATTATGGAGGATAATATGTTTAAGGAAGGCTTGACAAAAAAAGCATTATCACTTGGAACAGCGTTGACAATGTCTGTTGCTTGCGTACTTTCATCGTTTAGTACACCTGCTGAGACTAAAGCGGCAACAATTCCGGGAATGATATATTTCGACGATCAGATTACAGATGATGACAATACTACAGATGTAGATGACAATACAGACGATACTGTAACAACAGGTTCAGCTATCAACTCAGCAATCAAAGTTACAACAAATTTCAGCAAACTCGGTATCGTTGTTAAAAAGAGTGGTTTTATCAATGTAAACAAAAAAGCGGGAAGAGGTACAGTCATTGGAAGGCTTTACAAAGGCTATAAAGTAAACATCATTGGTTCTACAAATAAAAGCTGGCTCAAAGTTAAATCAGGAAGAGTTTCAGGATATGTAAACAAAAAATATTTAGCAATCGGTACTGATGCGGCAAAAGTTGCAAATAAATATGGTACTGAATATGTAAAAGTTAATAAGTCAGCAAAGAAAATCTCATTAAAGAAATCAAAAAATTCAAGTGCAAAAACACTTACAAGCATTAAGACAGGAAAAAGCTACAAGTTAGTTAACTTATATAGTGATGGATGGGCAAAAGTTAAATCAGGAAACAAAACAGGTTATACTGATAAACTTTCAGCTATGACAGCTTACTACTCATTCAGCAACGCTCTCACACTTAACGGTGTCAGAGCAAGAAAATACGGTTCAAGCAAAGGATATAAAGCTTCCGTATATGCACAAAAATTTGTCGGAAATCGTTACGTATGGGGTGGCACAAGCCTTACTCGCGGAACTGACTGCTCAGGCTTTACAATGAGTGTTTACAAAAAGTTCGGATACAGAATTCCTAGAACTTCCCGTGAACAGTCAACATACGGAAAGAAAGTCAGCTTTTCGCATCTTGCACCCGGAGACCTTATCTTCTATACACACGGTACAGGTCGTGTAAACCATGTTGCAATGTATATCGGAAACGGTAATATTGTTCATGCAAGCAATCCAAAGACAGGTATCAAGATTTCAAAATACAATTATTCAAGACCTAAATGTGCAAGAAGAATTGCTTACAAATAATTTAAGATAATTAAAAGCCACTGAAAACAGTGGCTTTTTTAGTGCCATAAAAGTGCAAACGTCAAACTGTAAATAACTCTGACATCTGCACTTATTTTATTTGAAAAATTCAAAAACTTCTTGACAAAAGCATCCCTCATACATATAATCATATATATCCTATCGGATTAGTATGATAAGTATGAATTTAAATTTAATTTGTTTAGTTGGAGGGTTATATATTATGAAAGAGATATTATGCTTTGGAGATTCAAATACATATGGACTTATCCCGGGAACTACATCCCGCTTTGACCGTGATACACGCTGGACCGGTATACTCGAATCAGAACTTTTTTCAAAAGGTTATAAGATTGTCGAGGAGGGTTTGTGCGGCCGCACTACAATTTTTGAAGATGAACTTCGTGACAACAGACGTGGTGTAGATATGCTTCCGGCTCTTCTCGAATCACACAATCCTATCGATTATGTAATTCTTATGCTCGGAACAAACGATTGCAAAACTTACTACAACGCCTCTGCCGGACTTATCGGAAAAGGCATTGAAAAGCTTATTGCACAGATTAAAAGCTACAATTCAGAACTCGGTATACTGCTTATGTCTCCTATTGTTTTAGGTGATGAAGTCTGGAAGCCTGAGTATGACCCTGAATTTAACAAAACTTCCGTAAAGACTTCACATAAACTTAAAGATGTATATAAAAAAATAGCAAAAAAATACGGCTGCCATTTTCTAGCAGCCTCAGATGCCGCATCCTACAGTGACGATGATATGGAACATATGGATGCCATAGGCCACCGTCACCTTGCAGATGCAATATTAAATCTTGGTTTGTTTAACTGATGAATCAGTTTGTTTCAGTATTGGTGTCAGCATTATCTCCGCTTTCATCACCGCCGGATGTCCCGGTGCTTTGAGAATAGCTGAATTCATACGGATTTTCATTTTCAACATCATATTTATAACTACCCTTAACAGTGACATTGTTTTTTGCATTAGCTGCAAATCCAATTTTAAGAATATCTTTATCTTTCTCCAGCAGCGTGTAAACGACAATGTCTTTTTTGCCAAATGTGATACTGTCTCCGTTGTAACGTTCAAAAACTTTGCTCAGGGTGCTGTTTCCATCCTCCTGTTTATAATACACGTCTTTAAGCTTTGTATCGAAAACTATGAATGTCTGTGATTTTGTACCGTTATATGTCAAAATTGCATATCTCTGTTCATCCTGCGTATCCTGAACCCATTTAATATCACAATAGTAGCCTTTTATATTCTTAAACGACTTACTTACGCCATCCGGCGTTATCTCCACTTTTTTGATTTCCTCCGAACCTGTACTGTCCTTTTGTGTAGTAACTCTTATAATCTCACGGTCAGAATCATTATTTAATAAATGCGTAGTCTTTTCTGCATTATCAGAAGTATCAGCTTTTTTGTAGCTTTTTAACTCCGCCTTACTAAGCTCTTTTTTTACAAATAACTTTTTATCTGTATCCCACACATAGAACATTTTGTTTCCTGCAATTTTGCTCTTTATAACACCTGTTGTATTCTCAGGAATTTTAAACTCACAGGAATTTGCCGAATTATCACTCTTTTCTGCAAGGTAAATCGGTTCTGATGCTCTGCGCAAATCATTTCCTTCTATATTCCAAAGATAGTATTCCTGCAGGCTCTTTATATTCTTTTCTTTTTTGGTCTTTGCTTTCTTTCCTAATGCCACTTTCACGTTTTTGTCAGAAACCTCTATATCCTGTCCCACAGAAATCTCATTTATGCTGTCATTATTGTAATCTGATATATGTACCTCAAAATCTTTGTTAAAATGAAGCTTATTCTCTTCTCTCACAGAATACAAATTATCAAGGCTTTCCTCCGCAAGTTTATTTCCGCTGTTGTCCTCAAGTATTATACTAAAACGGCCATCATAACCGTTATCATTTTCAGTTCCGTCCATCATAACAATTTTTACAATTTTTTCAAGTCCGTCAGAACTTTTAACCGACGCTTTTGTTACAACCTTCTGATTATCATTTGAAAACAACGGTTCGCTTGTGGTATTTGTCTGCGATTCATTTGCATTGCCATCCCACAAACCTCCGTTCCACAATATCTGAAGCGGTCTTACCATAAACCACCATATGAATATAAGCAGACACACTAAAATAACTATCTGCCTGTCCTTTTTTTTCACCTTTTGCTGATATAACATTTTTGATGCCCTGTCCTCAAGGTAATTTTCCTGAAATGTTACCAGCGATGGATTTATGATTTTCTTTCCTTTATTCATGTTAATTATTTCCTGAGCATACTCTGCACGCTTTTCCAAGCCGAAATAACTAATCGTGTCCTCGTCTGCCGCCGTCTCAATATCCCTGCATATAAAATAATACGCAAGCCACATAAATGGGTTAAACCACTGAATTGACATAATGACAAATGCTGCTGCTCTCAAAACCCCATCATGCCTGCCGGCATGTATATCCATATGTTTAATTATGTACTTTGCCTCTGCCGCCTTCATCTCCTGCGGTATATATTTCTTCTGATTAAATATACCCGTCATAACAGGTATGTTTAATTTTTCACGCTGATATATATCACTCTCAAGCCTCTTCGCCCCGCTGTTAAGCCAGTTTCTTATGCGTGCCTGTTTCACAAACGTATATATACATATAAAAACGGCTCCTGCTGCCCATATAATACTGCAAAATCTAAAGTTTATGTTTACGGTAAACGGCTCGACAAAAACACTCCGCCATCCTTTTAAACTTCCGCCATTCGAAACAAACGAAAGTCCCATCGTCTCCATAAAAATATGCACTTTCCTGTTAAATGATGGAACAATCGCAAAGATGCTCGACAGCGATACGGGACATATGCTTCTCACCAGATAAAGCATCCACAAATACATAATAAATTTTTTTGGAATATTGATAACAATAAATCTTATAAACAATATCACCGGCAAAGCTGCCGCCGAAACAATGGCAAGCAAAAAAACAGTATAAAATAGGCTATACAATATATTCAACCAAGATTTCCTCCTATTTGTTTATCTAAAAATTTCCATATAATATCATAATACCACTTTATTGTATTGTAATCAGAACCATAAATCTCATGTTTTGAATTTGGTATCTTAATAAGAATAACATTTTTATTCGCCTTTGCAAACTTATCCTGTCCCTTGTTGTCAACAACCATATCATTGTCTGCCTGCATCAAAAGTACAGGAATGTCAACCTTATGTGCATTTTTCTGCAGCTTTTTAACTGCATTCATCGCACCTACACTCCATCCGTAAGTTGCACCATTCATATGATACCTGTCATTTCTTTCACGTTTTTTAAAGATGTATTCATATCTTGCACCACAGGTGCAGCATCCAAAATCATCTTCTCTATCTCCGGTAAATGCCTTTTGACCAATGACGTATTTCTTTCCAACCGGAAACAATGCCGCATATGCCTTCAAAAACTTTACCAATAACTCAGGCATCCCGTTGTATCTCATTTTAAGCATAGGTGACGTTAATATTGCACAGTCAAACAAATGTGGATATTTCTCCAGTACCAGTGCTCCTATGGCACCTCCCATGGAATGTGCATATAAAATAATTTTTTTATCTTTCTCTGTTTCCTTTTTTACTATGTCATTTACAAAACCCGCAAAGTCACTCACATATTCATCAAAACTTTTAACATACACCTTTGATAAATCGTCCACGTCCCTGTCAGACTTGCCATGCCCTCTGTGCTCCGGTATATATACCGAATATCCCTTGCACAAAAAATAGTATATAACTTCCTCAAACTTTTCCGCAAATTCACAAAACCCGTGAGAAATAACTACAACCGCACGCTCATTCTCATTTATGAACTTCTCATAATAAAGTCTTTTTCCGTCCTTTGTACCATAATAACCTGACTCCTTCATTTTTGAGAGCTTTGGCACAACTGTCTTTTCCATATCCTCAATAAATCTGCTGTCTTTTAGATACATATCGCACATAACAATCTCCATTCTAAAATTAAATTTCTCAAATCTCTGATTTTTAATGCATTAACATGTCTGAATAATACCATATTTATTCGTATTTGTGTATTTATTTAATCTTCATTTTATTGTAAAATAAATATATTATGATTCGAAAGGAGAAAATTTATGAATTTTAAAAATATTAGTGTAAAATTCAAAATCATGATGCCCGTCGCATTAATATCAATACTTCTTGTAATATCAAGTTTAACTTCTATAAGAATAGCAAATAATATGCTCAGTGTAGGTCAAAAAATTTCCGGCAATTACTCGGCAAGCCTTACCCAACTTGGTGAGATATCTGAAAAGTTTGAAAAATTAAATGGTACTATCTACAAGCACTGCATTGCTACAGACAGCGCGGCCAAAGAACAACTTGTCACAGAATACGAAAACACCATAAATGAAATTTCAAAACTCATTGCTAATTTCAAGAAAACACTTGATACCGGCAAAGAAACAGAGATTTTTAATAAATTTCAGGAGAATTACAATGCATATCTGACAGACTACAAAACAGCAATAAATGCCAGTGCATCAGGTCAGGGTACTATTGCTGCCCAGATGGCAAATGATACTCTTATAACACAATCTGCGAAAATTGAAGACAATATTACACAATTACAGGAAACAAATCAGGCTGCTATGGATAACGGTGTTCTTAGACAGACAAGTGTTTATAAAACAAGCCAGATCAGCGGTATAGTATTGCTTGTAGCCGGCTTAATTCTCGGATTAAGTGTACTCTACATATGCTATAAAGCCGTATGTCGTCCTGTTGCCCGCATGAATAAAGAACTTACTGAAATCATAGACGATATAAATTCCGGACACGGTGACCTTACAAAACGGGTTTATGTCGCAGGCAATGACGAAATCGGAGTTATCGGTATAAGTGTTAATCATTTTATAGAAACTTTACAGAACATTATGAAAAAAATCACCAACAACACAAATCAGCTTGAAAGTATTGTTGGTACGGTTACCGACAAAGTTGTTAAAGCAAACGACAACTCATGTGACATTTCAGCAGTTATGGAAGAGCTTTCATCATCAATGGAAGAAGTATCCGCAACCGTTATATCTGTAAATGACAATACAAACTCCGTTGATTCAAGCATTTCTGAACTTTCAGGTGAATCAATAAAACTTCTTGACTATGTAAACGAAATGAAAGTTCGTGCAAATGAACTTGAAGAAACCGCTGTTAAAAACGGTGACAATGCAAATCAGATTATTAGCGAAATTGTAGAAAGTCTTGAAAATGCAATTGAAGAAAGTAAGAGCGTGGACAAAGTCAACGATCTCACAATGGATATATTAAACATCTCAAGCCAGACAAATCTTCTTGCATTAAATGCTTCCATTGAAGCAGCAAGAGCCGGAGACGCCGGAAAAGGATTTGCCGTAGTAGCTGATGAAATCCGCCAGCTTGCTGACTCGAGCAGAGAAGCGGCAAACAACATACAGAATATAAATGGAATGGTTATTGTTGCAGTCAAAGAATTAACCAAAAATTCAAATGAAATGATTGACTACATAAAAAACAATGTAATGGAAGACTATGTAGGCTTTGTAAAATCAGGACATCAATATAGCAATGATGCGGTGCACGTTTCTGAAATAGTCAGCAAATTTAATGATATGGCATCATCCATAAAATCGTCAATGTCAAATGTTGCAGAATCCCTCGATGGAATTTCATCTGCAATTGAAGAGAGTACAAACGGCATAACGACAGTTGCAACAAACACAACAGACTTGGTTGCAGGCATTGAAGACATCTCATCAGAAATGACAACAAATGAACAGATTTCAAATGAATTAAAAGATGAGGCAGACCGATTCGTCACATTATAATCACAATAAGATTATTTAAAACGGGAGATATTGAAAACATATATAATTTTCAATATCTCCCTTAATATTTTAAGATTCATTTCATAAATTTATTTACTTAATATTATATTTATCTATTTCATATTTATCTACTTCATAAATTTATCTATTGCTTCTTCAAGCTGATGTATCGCTTCTTCATCATCATTTTTGGCAGCATGAACAATACAATGTTCTATGTGGTCTTTCAAAATAAGTTTTCCGGTGTTATTTATTGCCGATTTTACTGCTGAAAGCTGTATCAGCACTTCTGTACAGTCCCTTCCGTCCTCCACCATCCGTTTCACGGATTCGAGATGTCCGATTGCCCTCGAC
>FR887283.1:34105-95704 GCA_000436755.1 Clostridium sp. CAG:253
GTCCGATTGCCCTCGACAGCCTGTTTACAACGGCTTTAGTCTGTGTATGGCTGTGACTATGACTATGTTTTTCTTTATCCGTATTTTGAACATCACACATATTATCCCTCCATATCTTTCCCAAAAAACTATATTTTTATTATTTATCTCACTGTAATTTTAAACAGTAACAGTATTTTCTCTATCCTTTATAATTACTTTCTGATATTTTTTAACTTCTCCATCTCGGCTGCTGCATACAAAGCGGAAGTTCCAGACCTGCATCCAAAAGCAATTGTTCATCAGTCAGAATTTCCTTTGCTTTTGCGTCTTTCATTATTCTTCCATCCGCCATCAAAATAACCCTGTCACAAACTTCAAGCACCATATCAAGGTCATGTGAAGCGATTATTTTAAGCTGCTTTGTTTCCTTTAAAATATTTATAAGATTTCTTCTGTTCGCAGGGTCAAGTGCAATTGATGGCTCATCCATCAATATTATATCAGGCTCCATTCCAAGGATAGTAGCTATCGAGACCATCTTTTTCTCCCCGCCCGACATTTTATATATCTGTCTGCCACGCAGATATTCAATATGAATACTCTTTAGAGCATTCTCAACTCTTTTCTCTGTCTCACCCTCACTCAATCCATAATTTCTCGGTGCAAAAGCTATCTCATCATAAACATTTGACATAAAAAGCTGGCTTTCCGAATCCTGAAACACATATCCAATCTTCGCTCTTATTCCAGCTAGATTTTCTTTAGTGACAGGTATTCCCTCTATCTCTATGTCACCCTGAAATCCTAAATCCAAACCGACAAGAAGTTTTAGCAATGTTGATTTTCCGACACCGTTTGCACCAATAAGACCTATGTTTTCATCGCCCCTTGCATTTATAGAAATATCATTTAAAATATTTTTTCCTGCTTCATAACAAAAGCTGACATTTTTTATATTAACAGTTATATCATCTACCATTTTAATCCCCATTTCTTTATCTCCATCTTCATATTATTATGACAAAAAAACATCTTATTTTCAAGTTTAAAACCCTTCTCTAAACTTTTGCATTTCATGTGTCTGATTCTTATCATGTTTTCCAAACTTTCACTATTTTACACAAATTATTCCAAAAAATATCCCCCTGGGAAGCTTCCAGACAGTATTATAATATGTTAATATAACACAATAAACGTATTATCAATAATAAAAAAAGTATCCGGACAACGATGTTCACAGTTCAGATGCTTTTTTTATTTATATTAAATTTTTATAGAATGGAGTGATTTATATGCATATGGCAGATGCCCTTGTCTCTGCAACAGTTGCCGGAACCATGTATGCACTTTCGGCAGGCGCAGCAGCTTATTCAGTAAAAAAAATTCGTCTTGAGAATGACGACAAAAAAATTCCTGTCATGGGAGTTATGGGTGCATTTATTTTTGCAGCCCAGATGATAAATTTCACAATTCCGGGTACAGGTTCAAGCGGGCACCTCTGTGGCGGCATGCTTTTGACAGCCTTATTAGGCCCTTACGCCGCTTTTTTAACACTCATCAGTGTTTTACTAATTCAATGTCTTTTCTTTGCTGACGGCGGTTTGCTGGCGTTTGGATGTAATGTATGGAATATGGCATTTTATGGATGCTTTCTCGGATATTTTCTCGTGTGGAAACCGATTATCAAAAAAGGCATAAACAAAGCAGGAATTATAACAGCCTCTATCCTCGGCTCAGTCATTTCTCTTCAATTCGGAGCATTTAGTGTATCAGTCGAAACAAAAATCTCAGGCATCACTGAACTGCCGTTTATGACATTTGTAAAAACAATGCAGCCGATACACCTTGCAATCGGACTTGTCGAGGGACTTATAACTGCCGCTGTACTTGTATTCATATACGAATCACGTCCTGAAATGCTTGGGACCAATAAAAACGAAAACTTTGTCACACACGAAACAAACACAGCATTGCCGCAAACAGACTTTACCAAAAAATTATCACTGAAAAAGATACTTACAATTTTATTCACAGTTACACTTGTAACAGGAGGAATTATTTCCCTCTTTGCTTCTTCACACCCTGACGGACTTGAATGGTCTATAGCAAAGCTTACAGGCTCAACTGACATTTCAGGAAACTCCGATAAAGTACATTCTGTATTTTCATCAATACAAAGCATGCTTTCGTTCCTGCCTGATTACGCTTTCAAAAATTCCGATACAGTGGGCGGCACATCATTTTCCGGTATAGCCGGTTCACTTATCGTACTAATTCTTTGCACAGTCATATGCCTTATAATCAGGTCTGTAAGCAGACACAAAAACAAATAGGAAAAATACAAATGACAAAAAGAAAACCGAAAGATAAAATCGGAAATACAATACATGAAATAACAAAAATTGACGAACTTGCAAGGCAGGACAAATTGATAAATAACATACACCCCTTAATTAAACTTATTATAACCATCGGATATATACTGCTTGTCATATCCACACCAAAATATAATGTAAGCAGGCTTGTTATAATGGCAGTTTATCCGGTGGCAATGTTTATTCTTGGAGATATAAATTTTAAGGACAGTATTAAACGCCTTAGAATAGTTCTGCCGCTTGTCTGTCTTATAGGAATATTAAATCCTTTTTTTGACAGACATGTACTCTTTCGCTCTAACGGCATTGAACTAACTCAAAATTTATCGCTATTTAAAAACCTTGCCATAACAGGCGGCATAATATCAATGCTTACTCTGGCATTAAAAGGTATACTAACCGTAATTGCATCATACATCCTCATCGCAACGACAACAATTGAAAAAATATGCTATGCTATGCGTCTTATAAAAATTCCATCTGTAATTGTAACACAGGTAATGCTCACCTACAGATATGTCACACTTCTGCTCTCTGAAGCAGGACGCATTACTCAAGCATATGCTTTGCGTGCGCCAAATCAAAAAGGTATAAATATTAAAAACTGGGGTTCACTTCTCGGTCATCTTCTGTTACGCACAATTGACCGTGCTGACGAAATTTACAATGCCATGCTTCTGCGTGGCTTCAATGGAGATTTTCCAAACCCCGAAGGCAGGAAAAACAGTAATAAAAAAATTTAAAAGTTCCAAACTAAAATCACAAAATTTAGAACTAAAAACCCCCGCACTCTATAAAAGAAGCGGAGGTTTTTAGTTAATTATCAATCCCATTTTTAATGGCAGGATTTAAAGAATTATTCATTAATTCTCGTACAACTTAAATTTCTTTATATAATTACTCATATCTGTAGACAGATTCTGTAAAGCTACTGCACTCTCACTGATTTCATTGATTGAAGAACCAATCTCCTGAACTGAAGCTGATGTTTCCTGTGTACTTGCGGCATTTTCTTCTGCAATTGCCGAAAGACTCTCGAGAACACCACTTACATTGTTCTTAGCACTATTGATTTTATCCACCTGAGCTGATATCGTCTCTGTAAGCTCAATAACCTTGTCTGTCTCTTCAGTAAGACCTTTAAACGATTTTCTTGTATTACCAAGTCTGTCAACCTGAATAGCAACATCATTACTTACAGTTTCCATTCTCTTAACACTTATATTTGAATTGTCCAAAAGTTCTGAAACTATTCTTTCAATTTCATCAGCACTGTTCATACTGCTGTCAGAAAGACTTCTTATCTCATTCGCTACAACAGCAAATCCTTTTCCATGTTCACCGGCTCTTGCTGCTTCTATGGATGCATTAAGAGAAAGAAGACTTGTCTGGTCTGCAATTGACTGTATCAATTCAACTGCACTTCTGATAGCCTCTGCCGAAGTATGTGTTCTGAATGTCTCGTCTTTTAATGTTGCAATTTCTTCTGAAGTATTTTCGCTTATCTTAACAAGCTCCTTGAGCACTTTTGATGTCTCGTTGCTCATGTCTTTCATTTTTTCTACAGTTTCAGATAATATTCTCATAGAATCCGTACATGCATCTATATCATTGCCTATACTTATAACATTTTCATTTGCACGCTGTGTATCATCAGCCTGGCTTCCGGCACCATCTGCAATCCCCGTAACAGCCTGTTCAATACCGGATACGGTATCATCTACCTGTTCAATGCTGTTTTTCAAGGCAATCGATGCATCATCCAGATGATTTCCATTTTCCATAAGAGACTTTGCCATAGCAGCAAGTTCATCTTTCAAAATCAAAGCTGAGCTTGCAAGCATACCAATTTCATCATTTTGTTTCGCAACCTTATGTACACTTATATCTCTATGTGCCAAATCAAGCTCTGCCATACGGTTCATTGAAAATACAACATCCTTTATAGGTCTTGCTATCCTTCTAGGAACCACAGTTCCTATGATTCCCATAATTATCAATATAATTATGAGTGCAATACCTGTTCTCGTATACACCTTATTTACAGGAGCATTTATTTCTGATTTATCGCAGCAAAGCACCAAAGTAAACGAATATGTACTGCTTACAAAATATACAGCATGCTTTTGTTCACCATTATAAGTATAGTCCAAAAATCCAGGGCTGACTTTCTCTTTCGCAACCATTTTATCAACTATATTCTGTACCTCAGAAATACCAATCTTTTCCCCAATCAGTTTTTCATTTGGATGCCATGCCACATTGCCACTTCCGTTTATAATATACATATAGCTGCTTTTTAAGCCATTGACCTTGACGGATGCCAATGAATTTCTCAATGTAATAGGTGTAAGAACTATATTGGCACCGCTTCTGTCAATCTGCTTATCAAATGACTGACCAAGTATGGTGGTAACATCTTTCATAGATGTACTTATATTCTGTTGCAGTGAGTTCTTTATATAAGGAATAATCAGCACCCCAACAAACAAAACTGTAATAAGGATACCCATATATACAAGCCCTGCTATTCTTACAACAATAGATTTATGCTTTGCAACTTCACCATTATGCTGATTTACTTTATCCTCATTTTTGCTTTTATCAGTATCTTGTATATTTTCGCTCTCAACAGATTTTTTTGTATTCAATTTTCGTTTGGTATTTTTTTTCTTAGTCCTTGTCTCTTTATTCTTTGACATAAAATCTAATTTTTTTTTCATACGTCCAACCTCCATTTAATACAATTCAGACTAACTATATATGATATTTTATAGCAAACTGCACAAAAATTCAATCATTTAAAACTGATATTTTAACTTTTCAGTAACAGTTCACACAATTTATTAAAGCCTAATTTACTCATAATAATAATGTTGTATCATAATCATATATATTAAAAAATCCCCCATGCCAAAGCACGGGGGAATAAACATTCATATAAGAAACAACTTTAATCCTAGTTGCTTAATGCCTTCTCTAATGAACGACGAGTTGCAGCTTCGTTCTCACACCACTTGAGACACTCATCATATCCATAAGCGGCTGTATCTTTCTTCATCTTCTGAACAAACTTGTTAAACTCTGCATCTGTCTTAGCATAAATAGCATTCCAAGAATTCTCTTTGATAGATGTTGTAACCTGTTTCCAAGTTGTCTTTAATTCATCATCCTTAGCACTTGCTGAATAAGATGTTGCAGGAGCAACTACATAATTTCCACCTTTTTCCATGTATTCGTTAAGGTTCTTGCAACCTGTCTTGTCAACCCAATCCTGCTGAATCTTGTATTCAGGAGTTGTAATGTTGCTCTTCCAGTTGTCACAGTTGTATGTTTCACCATTTGAATCAGGGTTGTCAGCATCATTAGCCCATGTATCAAATGCAGCCTGAATCTGTCCATCCTGGAATGAGCCCTTATGTTTCTCCATCTTTGTCTTTCCATCAGCATGAGTCTTCTTACCAAGTTCTGTAAAGTATGTATTATGATCCTTGTCATAATCCCATGTCTCTCCCTTAGGACCATACTTGTATGTCATAAATCCTTCCGGAGTTGCAAAGTAGTTGATGATTTCCATACATAAGTCTGGGTACTCTGTCTTTGCACCGATTGTTGTGATACGGTCACCACCCTGTGTATTCATACCATAAACGATAGGTTTTGCTTCCTCAGGTTTCATACAATACATGTACTTGCCTGCTTTAAGATGTGCATCTGTATTGTATCCAAGTGAACCGGAATAGTTGAAGATTGAGAATAATACACCACCACTCTTAACCTTAGCACTCATCTGGTCGTATGTCTGTGTCATTGAGTCAGGATCTACAAGACCTGCACGATATAAGTCATTGTAGAACTTAAGCATCTGAAGATATGGTCCGTTCTCCTCGAGTGCATCATGGAATTTACCTGTCTGAGGATCATACAATCCAATACCCATCTCATCATAACCATAGTAAGCTGTAACTGTTGACTTAACATACATAACCATTCCGTCATCCCAGTCAGACCAAAGTGAAACAGCATATGTAGGATTTCCATTGTCATCCTTAGGGCAGATATCATGCATCTTGATAAGCATATTCTTAAATGCATCAAGGTCTTTAATCTTAGGATAACCTAACTTCTTATATAAGTCCCAACGAGTATCCCATGTATAGAAGAATGCATCATGGTTCTTACTGTTTGTTGCAACGCTGTGAGCAATACCGTATGTAGTATCTTTTGCACCGTTCGTGATAGTCTTTGTAAGACCACTGTTTTTCTTAAGGGCATCTGCCATATGCTTCTTAATGTATGGTCCGCAGTCTGTAAGAAGATCATCTTCATTCCAGTCAAGAAGAAGATCATTCTGAACAGCGTCAACATAATCTTTTGAATCACTACCCCAGATAACGATGTCACCAAGGTTTCCATTCTGTGCACGTGTCTGATATACACCATCTGCATCAGGAATAATATTCAGCTCAACATTGAACTTTTCTTTAAGTACATCTGCACCCCAGCCTGTCTGCATACCCTGTGTATTCGCCAACTGACTGTAGACATCTAATTTTATAACTCCATTTTTCTTTTTCGTACCACATCCTGTAAGCATTGATGTAGAACCAACAACCATACTGCCTGCAAGCAATACAGAAAGCATTTTTTTACTAAATGCAGCTTTTCTCATAATTTTCCTCTTTTCTGTGTTGTATATTAAAGTTCTACGGCATGTGCACAACACAACACAAACCATTACTATTTCCTATGTGTATATTTTACAATTTAACAAAAAAATGTGCAATATTTTTAAGCACTTTTATTACCCTCACTTTTTTTGAAGATATATCCTATAATTTCTACATTTTTTATTTTTTTAATTACTTTTTATTTTCTTCTGCTTTTTTGGCAAGCTTTTCATAGTCAATATTTTCATAATCGGATAAATCAGCTTCAGCTTCTTCATCGTCACTTTCCTCACCGTTGTTATCTCTTTCAATCTGCAGGAATATCGGCTTTGCCATTCCGCTTATTGTAAGAATAACACATACCGGACCTATTATTATTCCAATAAACTGTGTTGTCCCCGACCACATGAATAATAAAATTTCAAAGGCAACAACCAAAAATATCAATATTGTTTTCTTGAAATATCTAAGTGATATTGTAAATGAATTTTTCAAAGTATTTACAACCGTATTCTCATATCTTCCCATAAGAGCATACGAATATACATAATGTGTAAACAGTAAAAACAATCCAAGAACAAACACTATCAAAAACATAATATTTGAATCTTTGACATTATTATAAAGCTGGAAATCAAGATACAATGCATATACTGCAAATGTCTGTATCATACCTGCTATACCGCCTTTAAAAAAACTTGTCTTAAACTCTTTGAAAAAAGGTTTTAATATATAACCTTCCTCATCATCTACCATCTTTAATGTTATTGAAAATGCGGCTACCGATGCGGCTCCCATCGTAAAGGCTCCGATTATTCCACATGGAATCCAGAACAATCCCAGCCACTTAGGAATTGTAAGAGCAAGTAACAGTGGCAGACTGCAGAAGAGCCATAAAAAATTAAGAACAAGCACATCTACAAGTCTCGTGCCAAATTTGTACAATGGACTTTCAAAGAAACCATTTTTAAACATACTATAATTTATCCTCCTATCTGACTATAAATTTTGCTTATATTTTTTAATGGGTGACCGCTTACGCAATCACCCATTTATAAAAACCATAATCAGATTATCAAATTTTGATATAAAATGCAATATATTGTAATATCAACCCTTAACTGCACCAAGCATGATACCTTTCTCGAAATATCTCTGCATGAACGGATATACACAAAGGATAGGAATAACTGATACCATTGAAATAGTATACTTAATAACCTTTGTATTCATAGCCTGTTCAATCGCAGACTTAGCAGTTGAAGAATCTGCACCGTTCATCAATGCTCCGAGGTTTGATGACTGATTCAGGTAAATGTAAAGTCTGTGCTGTAATGTAAAGAGATTAGCATTACCTGACATAAGGATAAGGGAATCCTGGAATGAATTCCAATGTCCTACTGCACCGAAAATAGCGATTGTTGCAAGGATTGGTTTACTAAGAGGCCATATAAGCTTTCTAAATACCATCATATATGAAGCACCGTCAATAAATGCACTTTCCTCAAGTTCTGCCGGTATTGACTCTATGTATGTCTTTACCAGGATAATATTATACGGAGCTACGATAGCAGGGATAATATATGCTGAGTAATGGTTTGTCATACCAAGCATTGCAAAATTCATGTACCATGGAATAAGTCCTGCATTAAAGTACATTGTGATAACAAGGAAACGATACCAGAAACTTCTGTGCCACATCTCCTGCTTTGTAACAATATAACCGATAAATGCTGAAGCAACTACCATAAGTGCAGTACCAAGAATAGTTCTTGATACAGAAACAATAAATGCTGAACCAAGGTCTCCTACATCTTTAAGTGCAAGATAATTCTGGATATTGAATCCTTTTGGCCAGAAGTTTACGATACCTCGCTGTACATAATCGTTTCTTGATACTGTATTTACAAACAGATACCAGAACGGGAATATACATGTTATTGTAAACAATGTAAAGAACAAATAGTTACAAATATTAAATACTATATCACCAGGTGTAAGACGATATTTTCTTTTATGCTTCTTTTCGTATTCTCTTTCTCTTTTAGCATCTTCTTTTTCCTGTTTTGTCATTGCCATATCGTACTCACCTCCTATATAATACTCTCACCACGAAGCAGCTTAGATGCTCCATTGGCAGCAAACAACAATACTACGGATATGACTGATTTAAACATACCTACAACCGTTGACAACGGAATACTTCCACTGCTTCCCATACCTAACTGGTATACATAAAGATCAAGTACTCTAAGTGACTGTGCATTCTGTGCTGTTGAGAAACAGAGATACTGATCAAGACCATTTGTAAGGATGTTTGCAATTGACATAAGTAAAAGTACGAAGAATGTTGGTAAAAGTCCCGGAAGTGTTACATGCCACATCTTCTGGAATCTTCCTGCTCCATCAACCGTTGCCGCCTCGTAAAGACTCTGGTCAATTCCTGAAATACCGGCTATATAGATGATAGCAGACCATCCGACACCCTTCCATGTGCCCCAGCCCCACATCTTAAGCCACATATGTGAGTTACCAAGCAGGTAGTTATGACCTTTTGCATCAGCTGCAAGCATACCAAACTCTTTCATAAATGTATTGATAAATCCGTCTGTAGAGAAAATGGCAATAGCGATAGCATATACAAGTACCCAGCTTATGAAGTTAGGAATTGTTGTAAATGTCTGTACAAATCTACGGAATCTTAAACTCTTGATTTCACAAAGGAATACAGCGAACATCATCGGCACCCAGCTTGTAAGTACGTTTAAAGCACTAAGACCAAGTGTGTTTTTCATAACATTTAAAAGGTCACGTCTTGTAGCTGCATTCTTGAATAAATATGTAAACCACTTAAATCCTACAAAATTGCTCATTGATAAAGTTCCACCGGCTTTGTAATCGAAGAATGCATATCTCCAGCCCCAAAGTGGTAAGTAACAGAATACGAATGCAAGTGCTGCAAATGGAAGGAACATAAGAAAAAGCTTATATTTTGATTCCATTTCATACTTATCTGCCTTGTCTGCCTTAGGCAGTCCAAGCATAAGAACAAGCGTTGTAATAAGCATAAGAACTGCAAACACTATGTATAAAACCATTCCGCTCGGAAATACAGGTTTTACTCTTCTTATATTCTCACTGTTCTGAACCATATTATAGCTTACATAACAAAGAACAATACCTGCTATCTGAACTACCGAACCTGCAAGTGAAAAAACAAGTCCAAATCTCTGTAATTTGAGATTTCCTAATGACATACATCCACCTGCAATAGCAAGTGCTATACCCACTATCAATAAAAGTGAACCTATAAATACAATAACAAATACACTTTCATCAACCCATCCCATACGCAATGCCCTGCTCGCACCATCAGTAAGACTTGAATATGAGACACCAGATGTAAATAATGAAATAGTTCCATCAATCAGTTTAGTAACTCTCGATGGACTAAATGCTGGAAAGAATGCTGCGACTATAGCTAATATTATAACTAATCTCTGCATCACAAAGACATAGTCTAACGCACCTCTCCTTTCTTTTTTTTCTTCTTTCATAATGACCTCCTAAATCATAATTGGATAATCTTTCGGTTGTTAAAACCTTTATATTTTATTTCACCTTCTTCTTGTGATAATTATATAAATTTAAGCTTCAAAATACTACCACAAATTATTGACCGAAAATACATTTATTTTTCATACAACTTTAACATTAATTAATAATGTGCATGCAAAATTTATTTTTAATACATATTTTTTTACATAAGCGAAAAGACTGCCATGCCCAAAAGCACGACAGTCTTTTTATTTAAACATTTATTATCTTTTTCAATAAACAACTGAATAGTCAATTTATCTTTTTATTAGTTTTTCTTTTTCTTAACGTATACTACAACACCTGCTACAACAACCACTGCAATAACAACTACTACTGCTACAGTTCCTGCTGATGAACCTGAACCTGAATCAGTGCTGCTTGTGCTTGTTGTTCCTGAACTTGAAGTCGAAGCACTGCTTGTATCTGCTGCTGCCGGAGTAGCCTCAACTGCATCAGGGTTGTCATTGTTAAATCCGCTGATTGTAAATGTGATAGTAACGCTGTCCTTTGGTGTTAAGATTGATGGATTTTCGTATCCTTCATTCTGATATGTATTTACACAATCAAACTGATAAAGTTTAAGAAGCTTTGTATCCTCATTTATATATGGGTCTCCTGAGAATGCTTCTTTTCCGTCAATTGACAACTTTACATCAGTAACTTTAACTGTTCCATCCTCTACTGCGCTAAGAGGAATATCTGTTGATGCATAGATAAGTGAAATAACATTGTTTGTTCCGTCTACATCAGGAAGTGCACCGTTGAGTCCTGTTACACCGATAGTGTATGTTCCGTTTCCTGTGATTTCTGCATCAGTAACAGTAGTTCCCTCGAGCTGCTCTACACCATTGTCTCCTGATTTAAGTAATCCGTTATAATCTAAATCCTTAATATCTGAACCGTCACGTCCTGTTGTTGGGTTGAACCATGCATCACGAAAAATCCATGTAGTTGTCTGCTGGAAACCTAAGTATGCGTGATATGTTCCATCCGGATCAAATTTTGCCTTTCCAGCTTTTATTCCTGCCTTTGTAGACTGTGGCTTTGTTGCCGCATCTGCTGCATTAGGTACCGCACTTACAGTAAGTGCCATTGCAAGAGCGCATCCTGCGATAGCTGCTGAAATTTTTCTTAAAGATTTTCTCATATTAAATCTTCCTCCTATACTTTACTTTTAATATCCGACGGCGATTTCAATTAAAAACAGACTTCGCCGACTTACCAATACTTTATCTTAATTCTAGGGGTAAACATTGTAAAATAAAACCATATTTTTTTGACATATTTACCCTTAGAATTAGTTAATATATTTATTTAATTTTTTAATGTAATCTACTCATCCGCGAAAATCAACGGCATACGAATTGTTATCTTTGTTCCGGCGTTCTTTTTGCTGTCAACCGTAATTCCATACTGCTCACCATATTGAAGTTTAAGTCTCTGATTTACGTTACTTACTCCTATATGACCTTTTTCTGCTGCCTCTCCAGAATTTATGGCATATCTTAGTTTTCCAAGTTCATAGTAGTCCATTCCAACACCATCATCCTCAACAGTGACAATTATAACGCCCATTTCCCTGCTCACATGAACCGTAAGATTTCCTCCGTCCTCACTTGATTCAAGTCCGTGAACAAATGCATTTTCAACAAACGGCTGAATTATAAGAGGAAGCACCTTCGCATCCATCTCGACATTTTCATCAACGATTACCTGCGAATGTATTCTGTCTCCAAATCTGTAATTTTGAATTTTAAGATAATATTCAATAAGCTGGACTTCAGATTTAAGTGTAACTTTTTTATCACTGACCTGAATATTTCTTCTCATTATTTTGGCAAGCATCTTTACAAGTTCTTCTATCTCAGGTTCTTTATTTATCTTTGCCTTCATCCTTATTGTTTCAAGGGTATTATATAAGAAATGAGGATTTATCTGGCTTGCAAGCATCTTAAATTCCACCTCACGCTGTTTTGTGTGAATTTTTTCTTTCTGAACCTGCTCATCAACAACTTTCTGCATAAGCGCCTTGTTGTCATCCATCATTTTTTCCAATTCTTTGTATAACTCGGCAATTTCATCCTCTCCTGAGATTTCAGTAACCTTATCATATTCACCTATCGCAACATAATGCATCTGCTTTCTCAGAAGTTCCATTCTGTTTGCATACATTTTTGAGAAAACAAGAATCAGAATTACCGATGCAAAAAGTCCCGCTATAACTGCCGTATAACTCTTCAGACTGTTCATATATAAATTCGAAGTAAGGTCCTGATACCTCTCAATTGTTGCAAATGTATAATGAGGCGAATTTTCACCTTCAAGCCTGTTAACCATCGGATAAATTTTGTTATATACAAGCAGATAATCCTCAACAACCTCGGTAATTCTTCCTGCAAATACATGATTTTTCATTTTTTTCAATTTTTTTGAGAGAAACGGTGTATCCGCCTCCATTGAAAAATTTGTGTAAATCGTATCTGTATCGTTAAATAAAAGTATAGTATGCATTGAACGCTCAGTAATTGTATTCACGATAAAATCATTTTGAAGCTGCACACAAAGTATACCGACAATAGTTCCATAATCATTCTTTATCGCCCTTGTAACCTGCATATGATTCTGCTTTGTTGTCCTGCATCTTCCATAATTCCAGCACGCCTCTCCATCCCTCTCTATTGTAGGTTTATACCAGCTTTCCGACTTGACGGCATCCCCAAGATAAAAGAAATAATTGTTTGCACTTATAGGTTTATTATCCACAAATATTTTTATATCTGATATTTCTCTTTTATAATAATTAAGATATCTGTCTATTATACCAAGTTTTTCATTACAGTCATCCTCAAATTCCGATATACTTTTGTATTTCTTTCCTGTAATTTCGTTCACTTCATAATTTCCATACAATTCATCACACACATCCAGTGCGACAGTCATGGAATCCCTAATCTGATTTTTGACGATTTCAACTTCACTTTTCTGTGTATTTTTATTCAGACTTATCATGTTTGCCTGATTTTTGGCATTTGTATACAAGCTTGCACTTATAAACGGAATCATCCCGCCAACAACATATATAAGTATCATCCTGTGATGTAATCTTAATCCGCCCTTTATTTTGTTTCTGACTCTATCAAATATTTTCATCTGTCTGTCCTTTACCGTTTTTATGACCTAATATTGTCACTTTTTTACATTATAGTAATTCAGAAAAATATGTGCGTCAAGATTTGCTTTTCTAATATATTTATATTATGATGCAATTGTCAAAAGCAATGTAGCAATCCGTGGCATCAGCAGAGATAATGATAAGTATAATTGGGAAATATCCGATAATCATACATCGGAAGAATGGAGAGTTAAATGTTTAAAAAAAATAAATTTTTGATATTCTTTGAAATCGTATGTGCTGTTTCAATATGTCTTTTTGCTGCCAGAATATTAAAAACCAAGGCAGCTTCGGTTTACAGCACTTCCTTGTCATTTTTTTCGGATGACAATAGCGCCCCGGAACCATCTGCAACACCCGAATTTAACGGTATGGTAACTTCGTCCCACACAACTGCTGCCACCTCGTCAGCAATAACAATTGAATGGGACTCCGTAGAAGATGCTGATGGATACAGTCTTGCACTTACATACAACAATCAGACAACAACACTTGATACGGAGGACACTTCCTATGAAATAAAAGAACTCAGTCCAGCGACAATTGTCACATACAACTTGACATGTTACAAGAAAAATATACTCGGACAAAAACAGTACGGAACTGTCTCACAGGAATTTAAGACCTGCTCATCAGTCACAAAAGTCACAGGTATTGCTTTAGCTGACAAACTGACGGCTGCTGACGGCAACGGTCAAATCACTTTGGTCTGGGATACTCTCGGCAACGCATCGTATAAGGTATATTATAAACCAAAAGAAAATTCCGAGTTTGTACTTTCCGGTCTGTCAACATCAAATTCATACACTGTCACAGGACTTAATGCCTCTGCCTACTACGATTTTTACGTTCAGGCTTATTGTCTTACGGAAGAAAATACCGGCGACGCATCAAATATTATTTCTGACGCAACTCTCCCTTCCATTGTTTCGGATTTCAAATCCGAGGTAGAGACAGAAACCCAGATTGAACTCTCATGGAACGAGAATGCAAGCGGAAATTATTACAACTTATACAGAAGCGTAAACGACGGTCCGTATGAACTTCTCTTACAGACAACAGAAACTTCATACATTGACCTTAATCTTGACCCCGGTACCGTATGTTCATATCAGATTACAAGTGTCAGTGAAAATACCGGACTTGAAAGTGCAAGAACAGGCGTACTCCGCTGTGCTTCAAGACCGACCGCTGCCAGCGGCGTTGCCATAAGCGAGGGAACAGCAGAGTCCATATCTATTACATGGGAAGAAAATAATACTGCTACCGGTTACCTTATATATAGAAAGAAAGGCTCAGGTTCATATGTCTACCTTGCAAGCACAACCTCTCTTTCATATACGGATACAGGTCTTGACTCAGGTACCAATTACCGCTACAAACTGCTTACATATACAGACACTGCAAACCACCCTGCACTCAGCTATTCAAACGAAGTAAAAACTTCTACTCTGCCTGCAAAACTGACAGTTACGGGCAAAGCAGGCTTTGGAAAAGTAAGACTTTCGTGGCCTGCAACAACCGGTGCACAGGGCTATTACATATATCAGTTTATTGACGGCAATTATCAGCTCATTGACACCCTTAAGGGAAAATCAAATGTTTCAAAGACATATGAAAACATGACCGTAGGCACTTCATATATCTACAGTGTGTCAGCCTACAGAACTGCTTTTTCCCAAAGCTTTACCGGTGAAAACTCAGAACAGGTAACAGTAAAACCTGTAAAAACAAAAAAGACTACTACAGTTCCAAGTTACTACAAAACAAAAAAGACTTTGCTTAACAGTGCTGCATGGTCTAAAGTAGCTTCGGTGAAAAAATATGCAAATTACAATAAATGCGTAACAATCCCCGGAATAAAATCTACAAATGTCGGCGGATTTGAAAGCACAAAAATGTGTCCTCAGGGAATAACTTTTGCAAAGAAATATCTGCTCATAACCGCCTATGACACATATTCTGAGGAAAAATCCGTCATTTACATAATGGATAAATATACGAGAAAACTTCTTTCCGTTGCCGTACTTCCAAACAAAACCCACGCCGGCGGTATATGTTTTGACGGCAGCACTGTATGGGTGACAAACGGTAAAAAAATAAGCGGCGTAGCCTTTTCCGATATAAATCAGGCTGCCACTAAGAAAATGACCTACAAAGAAGTTACTTACGCAAAAACTTTTACAACCAATTATACCTGCTCATTTTTGACATATTACAAAAACCTTATATGGACAGGAGATTTTCAGTATACAAAAAACGGAACATTGAGAAGTTACTCAATTGTAAATCCAAATTCCGACACAAGTTCATTAAAAGAAAAATCAAGCGTAACTATTCCTGCTGCCGTTCAGGGACTGACATTTGCAACCGGAGGTAAACTTGTCCTTTCAAGAGCATACGGTTACACAAATGAGCTTAATATTTACAAACCGGCAAAAACCGGCACTGCTTCAATGAAGCTTGGCAAAAAGCTCAAAACCGTCATCACACCGGCACTCAACGAGGGAATAGCCATAAATGCAACTTATCTATATGTAAACTTTGAATCTGCACTTCCGGGTTCACTTGCCCTAAATCATATGGATAGAGTTGTTGCATTCAAACTAAAATCAATATTAAAATGATGCAAGAGTCAAAAGACATTTTGACCCCAACATCATTAAAACAAAAGGAAAGCATGTCCAATCAATGAACTGCTTTCCTTTTATTTTCTTTTTCAATTTTATCCATATACATGAGAAATATGTAACTGCCTGTCAATCTATCTTAAACTGAACCTGTATAGGTTTCTTGAGTGGTTTTCCGTTGAGAGATTTTACATTTGTCGTAATATTTAAAATATACGATTCATTCTGTGCATACGCCTCCATCGGTTCAATCTCAATCTCATTTTCAAGAGAATTATATCTGATTGCAGTCTTTAAAGGTGCAAGATTTAATGATGTAACATATAAGTTCACATTGTTTACAGTCTTTGGGTCAAGCGGAACATTAAACTTTATCTTCCACACAAAATTTCCTGTCTTAAACTTCAAGTTCTGCTTTACCTTATCTTCCATACCCTCACTCATAGATTCAAATTCCAAATAGTTAGCCATACCTTTTTCCCCTGCCTTTCACTACTGCTTCTGTGCTGTCTTTCTTACCGTAAGTGCTAAGAGCAATCCGCTGACTTAATTCTATCACAATATTTTTTATTTGAATAGTGTTTTTAAAGATAAGATTTGTTATACTGTCTATATAACAAGCTGCCGCTTACACTTGCAATACAGCCGGCAGCTTCACGAAAAATTAACTGAAAGGATATATACAATGAGCAAAACCAGTTTTAAACCGGGCAACATGATATACCCGTTACCTGCCGTCATGGTTTCATGCGGCGACATAGACAGTGATTCCAATATACTCACTGTTGCGTGGACAGGTACTATTTGTACCAATCCTCCAATGGCTTACATATCCGTCCGACCCGAACGTCATTCATACGACATGATTAAAAATTCAGGCGAATTTGTGATAAATCTCACAAACGAACAGCTTATCAAAGCAACAGACTTCTGCGGTGTACGCTCAGGCAGAGATGTTGACAAATGGAAAGAGTGCAGGCTCACAAAGGCAAAAGCCGACACCGTAAAATGTCCGCTTATAGATGAAGCTCCCGTAAACATTGAATGTAAAGTAAAAGAAATAAGAGAGCTCGGCTCACATCATATGTTTATCGCAGATGTCACCGCCGTTCATGCCGATGACAAATACATGGACGCAAACAATTCATTTCATCTGAATGATTCAAATCTGCTTGCTTACTCACATGGCGCATACTTTGAACTTGGCAGACAACTTGGAACATTCGGTTATTCCGTTCGCAAAAAAAAGACAGACAGAAAAAAGAAGCACAAATAAATTTTTTTAACATAAATTATTATACAAAGAGAGGGTGTCTGTATGAAAATTATTTATATTAAAATAAAGAATTACAAATCAATTCGTGAACTTGAAATTAACGATATTGAAAACGCACTTATATTAGTAGGAAAAAATAATACAGGAAAAACATCCGTAATTGATGCTTTACTTTTAGCATCGGATTTAAAACCTGCTCCTACACATGAATTTCTCGACATCACAAAACCGATTGATATTTCAATTCAAATTGAATTTACGGAAGAGGATTTAAATTATTATTATTCAAGAGGAATACTATGCAAATCAAACAGCTTTGAAAAATGGTTTGAAGAATTTAAAGAACGTATTCCGTCATATAAAGACGGCATCGTATCTTTTACTTTCCATAACAACCCAAATGGAACAACAAGATATAATGACGGATTTAACAAACATAATCCCGACATTGAAAAAATAATTCCAAAAATTTATCACATAGACCAGACACGCAATTTAGAAGCATTACAAAATGACGTTTTTAGTTTTTATGATAAAGAATCTTTTCAAAAATTAAAAGAAAATGAATGTACTTTTGACCCAAAGCGAAAATGCAACCGCTGTTTCCAGTGTATAGGACTTATAAATAAAAAGACTCCTGAAGAACTCACTCTTTTTGAAACTGTCCGTCTGCTCCAGTTCAAACTTTTCCATACAAACCTGCGTGAATTTGAGCGCAAAGTAAACGAACATTTTCATATAAACGGAAGTCCTTCGCAGGAAATACGATATGAATTAAATTATAATATCTATAACCTGTTGAAAGTAGACACTAAAGTCTACAATAAAGAAAGAGACAAAATTATCGGCTCGCTAAATGTTCTCGGCGAGGGACTTAAAAGTATTTATACGCTTTCACTTCTCGAAGCCTATATTGATGAAAAAAATACTCTCCCTTGCATTATACTTATGGAGGACCCTGAAATATACCTTCATCCACAGCTTCAAAAGGTGGCAAGTGAGATACTTTACAACCTTTCAAAAAAGAATCAGGTTGTATTTTCAACCCATTCTCCTAACCTTATATTTAACTTCTCTACAAAACAGATACGTGAAGTAATCTTAAATGAAGAATACTATACCGACATACGTCAAAACACAGATATTGACATGATACTCAACGACCTTGGCTACACTGCAAATGACCTTATGAACGTAAGCTTTGTATTTATTGTCGAAGGGAAACAGGACAGCAACCGTCTTCCTCTGTTACTGAAAAAATATTATTCTGAAATTTATGACGAAAACGGACAATTACAGCGAATTACAATTATTCCGACAAACAGCTGCACAAATATCAAAACTTACGCAAACCTTAAATATATAAACAAACTGTATCTTAAAGACCAGTTTCTTATGATACGTGACAGTGACGGAAAAAATCCAAAATATCTCAAAAAGCAACTCTGCAGTTACTATACACAGCGCTCAAAAGAGGATATTGGAAATCTGCCAAAAGTAGAGCCAAAAAATGTACTTATATTAAAATATTATTCTTTTGAAAATTATTTCCTTGACCCAAAAATCATGGCAAAAATAGGTGTCATAAAATCAGAAGAAGATTTTTATAATATACTCTACAAAAAATTCAAAGACTATCTTTATAAACTTACAAGCGTCAAGAAAATGCAGCGTGTAATCGGCAAACGCATAAAGACAAAACAGGATATAAAAGATAATATTGAAAACATTAAAATTTATGTACGCGGTCACAACCTTTTTGACATCTTCTACGGCAGATATCACGGAACTGCCGAACAGGAAATACTGCAGCAATACATTGACATTGCACCACGCGATACTTTCAAAGACATTTTCGATGCAATAGATGCTTTCGTATATTTTGAAAATCGCAAAAAATAATAAAACGGTATTCAGCTTAAATTTTTCTTAATAATTTTTAGGTTGACATAACTGTACATTTGACTATAATAGTTTTATGTGTTGAAGTCTGCCTATGTCTGCGTAATGCACTTATTTTTCAGCACTATACGGACATAGTTTTACATATGCACAACACATGTTCTTATTTACAGACATGTATAAAAAAATACTTATATGAATATAACAAACTTGATATAAATAAAAAATAAAAATATCCGTTCTAATGAGGTGCAAAATGGAAAATCAGTATATTATAAAAGGCGGTACTCCACTCAAGGGTGAAGTAACTATCGGGGGGGCCAAAAACGCAGCACTCGGAATACTCGCTGCTGCAATCATGACAGATGAAACAGTTACTATTGACAATTTACCTGACGTTCGTGACATAAATGTTTTATTACAGGCTATAGAGGGAATAGGTGCTACAGTTGAGCGCATCGATGCCCACACTGTAAGAATTAACGGAAGTACCATCGGAAATATTACCATTGACTATGATTCTATCAGAAAAATAAGAGCTTCATACTATCTTCTCGGTGCATTACTTGGGAAATATAAAAAAGCACAGGTTGCTCTTCCGGGAGGCTGTGACATCGGAAGCCGTCCTATCGACCAGCATTTAAAAGGCTTTAGAGCACTCGGTGCTACAGTTACTATCGAACATGGTATGATAAACACTTTCGCAGACTCACTTCTGGGAAATCATATTTTCCTCGACGTTGTATCTGTAGGTGCTACTATAAATATTATGCTTGCTTCCTGTATGGCTGAGGGTCGTACTGTTATTGAGAATGCCGCAAAAGAACCGCATATAGTTGATGTAGCAAACTTCCTTAACAGCATGGGAGCAGACATTAAGGGTGCAGGTACAGATAAAATCCGTATAAACGGTGTATCTAAACTCCACTCAAGCGAATATTCAATAATTCCGGATCAGATTGAAGCCGGAACATTTATGGTTGCCGCTGCTGCGACACACGGTGATGTCCTCATCAAAAATGTTATTCCAAAACATTTAGAGGCAATATCCGTAAAACTTATAGAAATCGGTGCTACAGTTGAAGAATATGATGATGCTGTAAGAGTTTCTTCTGACCACAGACTTGGTCATACTCAGATAAAAACTCTTCCATATCCGGGATTTCCTACGGATATGCAGCCTCAGATAGCAACACTTCTCGCCCTTTCAACAGGTACAAGTACCGTTACTGAAAGCATATTTGAAAACCGTTTCAAATATGTAGACGAACTTTCCCGCATGGGAGCTTCCATCAAAGTTGAGGGAAATGTTGCAATTATCGAAGGTGTTGAGGGATTTACAGGTGCTGCCATAACTGCGCCTGATTTGCGTGCCGGTGCGGCATTGGTTGTTGCCGGACTTGTAGCGGAAGGCTATACAACTATCGACTCAATTCATTTTATTGAACGTGGATATGAAGACTTTGAAGGAAAAATGACAGCTCTCGGTGCATCTATGGAAAAAATTCCTGTCGATGACGAACGTGCCGTTATGAAATTCAAACTAAAAGTAAGTTAATATATACAAATAAGGGCAGGCTTTTGGCTTGCCCTTGCTTGCAATGAGGGGGTGTATTAAAATTTATCCTTTTAACTTTAAGGACTATTATCAGATTTTACAGGTACATTATGATGCATCGCCTGATGTTATCAAAGCAGCCTATAGAAAACTTTGTACATTGTACCACCCTGATGTAAGCCACAATCCCAACGAGGACAAGCGTATGCTCGAGATAAACGAAGCATACAATATTCTTTCAAACCCTGATAAACGAACAGCATATCATAAACAATGGCTTGAAAACCGCACTATGCGCTCAAAAAATGTTTATCCTGCTGCCTCATTCAGCTGTTCTTTGACAAGTATGTCAGCAAAAGATATTCTTGACAGATTCTTTCACGCACTTCTCACTAAAAACTGGACGAATGCTTACTCCTGCCTTACGCTAGAGGATCAGGAAAAATTTTCACTTGAAGAATTTAGTGCCTGGAAAGAAGCTGTAAACTCATGTTTTGAAATGCAGGATTACAGAATATCTTTTTACAAAAACTATCATAAATGCCGTCTCGAGGGCGTTATTTATCCACAGGTAACAGAATTTGCAGTTGTGATAAACGACACCGATTTGCAATTGTCACAAACTTCGCAGAATGTATCTCACAAATACGTTGCCTATGACGGAAATTCGTGGAAAGTATGCCTTGGAATGCATTCTCTCAAACAGGCAACATTAAAATTTAAGCTGATGGCAGCAAGGCGACAAAATTATGACCCTGTTTTGATTTATAATAATGCCGTATCAAGAAATGACCCTTTGACAGGATTGCTAAGTGAAAGAGGATTTTATGACGATGCATTTAAAGAGATTGAAAGACACAAACGATACAACAATCCTGTATCATTTGCCGTTTTTCAGATTGACTGTGAAAAAACTGACAGAGAGTTATATTGTCTTTGTCAATGTGCCAGCATAATAAAAACAGAATGCCGCATAAACGATATTATCGCAAGACTCGGAAATAACCAGATAATATGCCTGTTTGCCGAAACAAACGAACTTCAGGCAACAGCCGCAGTCAACAAATTTTTACATGCCATCAAACAGCGTCAAAGCGAACCTTTTACAGTAAACGCCGGCATTATGCAATACAACAAAGTTCATTCTCTTGAAGATACCGTTTTTTCTATTTCTTCAAATGTAAGCAAACAGAAAAACACCATAAAGATGAACAATATACACATATAAGGGGGACTAAGTATGACTACAAACAAAAACAAAAAACAACAAACATACAGACTGCTTATTGTAAGTCTTTTTCTTGTCTTGGCAGCGTTTTTCTGCTTTTCAAACAAATCATTTGCTGCTACCAAAAAAACAACATTAAAAAAAACTTCGGCATCAATTTATGTAAACGGTACATATACAATATCTTTAAAAAATAAAATTACAAACGCAACTTATTTTTATACTTCAAACAAAACATCTATTGCCAAAGTTTCCGCAAAAGGTGTTATTACAGGCCGTGGAAAAGGTACTGCGAAAATCAATGTGCGTTATAAATACAGGGGAAACTTTAAACGTGTCGGCTCATTTAAAGTAACAGTAAAAAAATCTTTATTAAAAGGTGATTATAAAAAAGTAACTGCCACAGTAGGGGATGTTCTTAACCCTTCTGATTATCTGAGCAGCGAGAACACATCAGCCGAATATGAGATTACAAGCAGCTCATTACAGGTTGCATCTGTTGCCACAAGCGGTGCTATTACTTGTCTGAAAGCAGGTACTACTTCACTCACTATACACGAAATCTACAATAACAAAAATCGTAAAATAGGCAACATTGAACTTACTGTAATAGGTGCATCTCTTCGCACTAACTATTTTAAAATCGCCTACCTCAACACTCTTCCGTTAGATGAAATTGTTGAGAACACCGATGAAAATGCAGTCTATTCTTTGATTTCAGATTCAACAGATATATACAAATATCTTGATTTGTCAAATAGCGGCATTATATCAACAGTCACCGGAAACAGCGTTAAAAGCTTTAACATAACTATGATAGAGACAAAATTTACCGGCGAGACAAGAACCATCGGAACATTTGAGCTTGAACTCACCAATGAACCGTTCGTATCAGAAACCAACCAGTCTATTAAAATAGGACTTGGTGCAACTCTGTCACTCTCCGATTATGAGGGAATTAACATAACAAACCGGCGCTCAGGTGCAACTTATTCATTCAAGCCAAAGGATACAAGCATTATCTCAAACGATATGGTTGCAACAAAACACGGAACAACTACCGTGGAAATAGAGGAAACTTATCTCAACAAAGTTACCACTCTCGATGAGACAGTAGAAGTTACCGTAACAACGGCTTCAATAAAAAAAGAACTCAGCTTAAATGGATTTACGACAATGGTCGATGGTGACATTTACGGTGATTTTCCGGTTGACTGCCGTGACCATACAAAAACATATCATTATGAGGCAGAGAACACTTCAATCTGTACTGTAACAACAGGAGGTACAGATGCAGACCAGGATTACCTTGTAATCTCTCCTTTAAAAGTCGGTGTAACTTCAATTTCCGTATTTGAAACAGTTACCGGAACATCTACAAAAGAAAGAGTCGGAAGCTTCAAAGTAACAGTTAAAGAAGATACAAGTGAACTTCCAAATATAGCAAAATTAAAAGCAAGCGACATCATAAGAAATATATCATTTACACATAATAACAAAACTGTAAACGGTGTAATCAGTACTACAAATCTTACATGTAACTTCTATGATGCCAGCGGCGGATTTATTGACTACGGTACAAAATTTTCAGAGTTAACACGTGGAAGTTTCACAATGATACTCAAAAAATCAAAATATATTGTTAAAAATGCTGAGGCAAGCAACGGTGGCACTGTATGGACATTTACAATAGACCTCGGTGACACTGACCACACACTTGTAAATGTGCCGGTAGTGTTAACTGCTTCCAGACTTGACCCTAGCACATTTATTGATAATATTGTTGTAAAACTCGGACCAACAACAAATAAAATAACTGACATCGGTACAACAGGTATTTTATTTACTACACAGTTTACAGCAGCACAATATGTAGCAGCCGGAGCAACTGAGTACAGCAGCAATTATGCAACAAAAGTTCCTCTGAGCAGTCTTACAAATGTAAGCTGTCAGGTAAACCAGAAAACTTACAACCGAATCAATACACCTACAGCAAATGCAGCAGTAAAGAAAATAAGCACTCCTGTTACAAACGACAACAGAACATGGACATTTAATGTAGAATTTGAGAACGGTACAACACAGGCTTACACTGTATTATTAGGATTAAAATAAACTTAGGAGGCATAAATAACATGTCAGAAAAAAAAGGCAGCTTTATTGTATTTGAAGGCATTGATGGAAGTGGCAAAACAACACAGATAAATCTTTTAAAACAAAAAATAGAAGCACTTAATATAAAATGTCTTGAAACCAGAGAACCATCTGACGGGCCAATCGGCGTTATGATACGCCAATGTCTCACAGGCCGCATGCAGATGGACGAAGCTGCCCTTGCCGCTTTATTTGCGGCAGACAGGCTTGATCACATCAACAACGGCACAAACGGACTTAAAAACAAACTTGAAGATGGAATTTGTGTAATTTCAGACAGATTTGTATTGTCAAACTATGCTTATCAGAGTGTGAAAGCCCCCCTTGACTGGGTAATGAATTTAAACAGTCAGGCACTTAAAATTCTCCGCCCCGACTGCCATATATTTATTGATGTGTCTCCTGAAATTACACTTGAAAGAATGGCTCAGGGACGTTTTCAGACAGAACTTTTTGAAAACAAAACACGCCTTACCCAGGTTCGTGAAAAATATCTCGAACTCATAGAAAAACTCAGACAGACAGAAAATATAATTATTATTGACGGAAATAACTCTATAGATGAAATTGCCGCAGACATTTGGAAAAAAGTGTCATATTTATTCATCGATTGATACATGATATAAATTTGTGATATAATAAATCCATAAACATTCACATAATAAATTTTGTGACAAAATTTCGTTATGTGCAGTTATTTTTGCGTATAAGTCAAGGAAAAGGAGGGGATTGTCTTTGGATTTAAAAATTACACCTATGCAGCAGCTTCAACAGATTGAACAGGCAGCAAAAACATCAGAATCAGATGGTTCCTTTCGTTTTACTTTGCTTAGTACCATAGAAGAGCAGGAACTGCAGGCAACTCTTTTTACCATGATGGAAGAAATTACTCAACAGGGTGACAAGCTTGGTAAACGCATGGATATAAGAGACATGAAAAATTATCGCCGGCTTATAAAAGAATTTATGAATGAAATAGCTTCACATTCCCATGAATTCAGCCGTGAGAACTTTCTTGATAAAAAGGGACGCCACCGAGTATATGGTATCGTAAAAAAAATAAATCAGACCTTGGACGAACTGGCCGCAGAACTTTTAAGAGAAGAAAAAGACCACTTGGCTATACTTGGAAAAATTGACGAAATCAGAGGTCTCATACTTGATATTATCACATAATTTACTTTCATAATCATAAACAATCGGAGGTTTAATATGGCAAACTTTAATGACATTATCGGCCAGGAAAATATTAAAAAACATTTACAGACTGCTATCAAACTCGGCAATCTGTCACATGCATATATTATCAACGGAGAAGATGGTTCCGGCAGACAGACGCTTGCATCTGCACTTGCAAAAACACTTCAATGTGAAAACCGTACTTCTGATGGCGACGCATGCGGTATATGTAAATCATGCAAACAGGCAGAGTCTCACAATCATCCTGATATTATATATATCACCCATGACAAATCCAGCATAAATGTAAATGATATCAGAGAACAGTTAAACAACGACATTTCCATCAAACCGTACAGCAGCGAATATAAAATATATATTATTCCTGACGCAAACAAAATGACCGAACAGGCACAAAATGCACTTTTAAAAACAATTGAGGAACCACCCGCATATGCTGTCATTATACTTCTCACAGAAAATGTGGACAGTCTTCTTCCTACAATACAATCACGCTGCGTGACACTTACCATGAATCCGTTAGACAAAGATGAAATCTGCAATTACCTTGTGAACAAACTTCAAATGGAAGATTCACAGGCACAGATAGCAGCCAACTATTGTCAGGGAAACATAGGCAAAGCAATACGATTTGCAAGTTCAAGTGATTTTATTGAAATGAAAAATCAGGTACTTAAACTTCTCAAAAATGTTGATTCAATGGATGTTCCTTCCATTATGGATACAATAAAAGAGTTTGCAAATCATAAAAATGATATAAATGATTATCTTGACCTTATGCTTTTATGGTATCGTGATGTCCTTATGTTTAAAGTTACGAAAGATGCCAATCTTTTATTATACAGTGACGAATATTCAGCCATTTCAGAACAGGCAACAAAAAGAAATTATGAGGACATTGAAAATATCATAGCCGCAATTGACAAAGCGAAAGTTCGTCTCAAAGCAAACGTAAATTTCGATGTCACAATCGAATTAATGATTCTTACAATGAAAGACTGATTTTAATTGCTGGTTACATCTATATTGTGGCCGGCAGTTAATTTTATATATGGAGGAAAAAATGATTTTAATTATAGGAGTTAGATTCCGAAAATCAGGTAAAGTATACTACTTTGATCCTACGAATCTTGACATAAATAAGGGTGACCATGTAATTGTAGAAACCGCCCGCGGAATTGAATATGGTCTTGTTGTTCTCGGCAAAAAAGAGGTAACGGATGATAAAGTAGTACAGCCTTTAAAACCGGTTATAAGAATAGCAACAAATGAAGATGACAAAATAAATGCCGAAAATGAAGAGAAAGAAAAAGAAGCATTTGATATATGTCTTGAAAAAATTTCAAAACACGGTCTTGAAATGAAGCTTATTGATTCTGAATATACTTTTGACAAAAATAAACTTCTCTTCTATTTCACCGCTGATGGCAGAATAGATTTCAGAGAACTTGTAAAAGACCTTGCATCGATTTTCAGAACAAGAATTGAACTCAGGCAAATAGGCGTGCGTGATGAGACAAAACTTATCGGAGGAATAGGTATATGCGGCAGACCTCTCTGCTGCCATACATTTCTTTCAGAATTTGCTCCTGTTTCAATCAAGATGGCAAAAGAACAAAACCTTTCACTCAACCCAAGCAAAATTTCCGGTGTGTGCGGCAGACTTATGTGTTGTCTGAAAAACGAACAGGAGGCCTATGAATATCTGAACGAACGTCTTCCTCATATAAATGAAAACGTTTCAACTTCAGACGGTTACAACGGTACAGTACAAAGTGTCAGCGTTCTCAAACAGCTTGTCAAAGTCGTTATCACAAAAGAAAACGATGAAAAAGAAGTCAGAGAATATCATGTAGATGACCTCGAATTTGAAAAGAATGTAAAAAGAACATCTGCTTCACCGGGACTTACACTTCCTGATGAAGAACTTGACGAAAATGCATTAAAAGAACTTGAACAGATGGAAAAAGGTGATATTGAGGATCTTGCCGAAGAAAACGAGCAGAATAAACCTAAGGCTAAACGCCAGCAAAAAAAGAATTTTAATAAACCTAAAAAGAACTTTGAGCAAAAAAATAACTCTCGCGATACTTATCCTGAAAAAAAAGGCAAACATGGTAATCGTGAAAATTATCATCACACACAAAAGAATTTCCGTCGTGGCAATGGCAACAATAACAACGGTGGTTACAGCAACAACTACAATAATTTTAAACCTGAATAGGAATTATATATGAACAATAATATACATTTAAAAGACGGTGAACGCCTGGATGATTTGCAATTAAACAATCTGCATATAATACAAAATCCTGAAAAATTCTGCTTTGGAATGGACGCTGTATTATTATCATCGTTCGCCTCAAAAACCATACGGACAAACGACAACTTACTTGATCTTGGAACAGGCACAGGCATTCTTCCGATACTTCTTTCTGCAAAAACAAAAGCAAAGCATTACAGTGCTCTTGAAATTCAAGAAGAAAGCGTTGATATGGCAAAAAGAAGTGTATTGCTAAATAATCTTGATGAAAAAATTGATATTGTAAACGGGGATATAAAAACAGCTTCACAAATTTTTGGTGCGGCTGTTTTTGATGCTGTTACAACAAATCCACCATATATGAATGACAATCACGGTATCAAAAACCCCGATATGCCAAAAGCAATAGCAAGACATGAAATATTATGTACGCTTGATGACATAGCAAGAGAATCCTCAAAATTATTAAAAACAAGCGGACGGTTTTATATGGTTCACCGCCCATTCAGAATGACTGAAATTCTGTGCACACTTGCAAAATACAAACTTGAAACAAAACGAATATGTATGGTACAGCCTTTTGTTTCAAAAGAGCCAAACATGGTTTTGATTGAATCCGTAAAAAACGGAAAACCGTTTGTTAAATTTGAGCCGCCGATAATCGTATATGATACTCCCGGTGTATATACCACACAACTTTTAAATATATATGGAGGAACAGTATGACACAAAACACTTCCGAAACAGGAACACTTTATCTTTGTGCAACACCTATAGGCAATCTCGAAGACATGACTTTCAGAGTAATAAAAACACTTAAAGAAGTTGATTTGATTGCCGCCGAGGACACAAGAAACACAATAAAACTGCTCAATCATTTTGAAATAAAAACACCTATGACAAGTTATCACGAATACAACAAAATAGATAAAGCCAAATATCTTGTTGAAAAAATGTTAAACGGAACAAATATTGCACTTGTTACAGACGCCGGTACACCGGGTATTTCAGACCCCGGAGAAGAAATCGTAAAACAGGCATACCAGGCAGGTATAACCGTCACATCTCTCCCCGGAGCTTGTGCATGCATTACTGCGCTTACTTTATCCGGACTCTCGACAAGACGTTTTTCATTTGAAGCATTTCTTCCAACAGATAAAAAAGAAAGAAAATTCATTCTTGATTCTCTCAAGACCGAAACACGTACAACAATAATATATGAAGCTCCGCACCATTTGAAATCAACATTGGCAGAACTTTATTCATATATAGGAAACCGTAAAATAACTCTTTGCAGGGAACTCACCAAACTGCATGAAACAATTCAGCAGATGACACTTGAATCTGCAATGGAATACTACAATACAACAGCTCCTAAGGGCGAATATGTTATGGTCATAGAAGGTATTTCCCACAGACAACTTGAAGAACAGTCTATTCAGGAATGGGAAAAAATAACCATTCAGGAACATATGGATATATACCTTACACAGGGCATGGATAAAAAATCTGCAATGAAACAGGTTGCAGCTGACAGAGGAATACCGAAACGCGAAGTATACAATTCTCTTATAAATGACTGATAACTATATTCTGCTTTTACTTTTAATGCTGGCGTGTCTGTTTTTTCTATAAACAATCACGCCGATTAAAAGTGCATAGATTAACAAATCACCGTTTTTATCCACAAAAAAATCATTATTCTGCTGCTCATCATTATATTTTTCTGCTACCATTTTAACAATCCCATCCACAAACATTGCATCCGGAAGTTCATCGAACATTGGACTGTCTTCGTATTCGTATTTATCACACTCATCATTTATATATTTTAATATAACCCTTAACTCCATTGGCATAATATAGTCATACTTATATTCATCTCCCTGTTCCATACCGCACAAACATCCGTTATTATTTAATACTTCCATTGCCGCTAAAGGCATTATATTTCCATTCATATACATTCCATTTAATATATTTTTTTTCATAAAAATACACCATTAAATATTTTCTCTACATTATATGCTTAAGATTTTATTAAGTTCATTGCAATTTGCCCAAGATATACAAAAACAACCTTGCGTGTACGGTTTTTTCATACTATACTAATTTATTGAATAATACATTTTTATTTAGGAGGACAATCTTGAAACATTTATATAAAGCAGTAGCATTATTTTTATTATTTGGAGTGTCTGTTTTTCTCTTTAGAAAAATGATTCCTGAAGCATCTGTCGGGACGTCAAGTGCAACAGAGCTCCAGACGGCAACATTTCCAATAATGTATCTTCAACTCGGAAACGATTACACCATAAATACACTTCACGGCTACAGCAGTGAATTAAACAGTTCATCAGTAAGAGACTCAATTACTCCTCTCTCATCAGACAAATCATTTTATATTAAATTAAAAGAAAACAAATTAAAAATAAAAAAGCTTACTTACAGTTTAAAAGACATCGCAAACAACAGAGTAATAGAAACAAATACTCTTACAGCATTTGATTTAAAAAACGGTTATAAAACACTGAAAATAAAATTGTCTGAAAGTATTGATACAAGCACCGAATACGGAATGTGTTTTACGCTTACAACAAGCATGAGTAAAAAAATATATTTTTATACACGCATAAAATATTATGACAATACGGATTTCTTTTTAAAACAGAAATTAGAGTTTGTAACTAATTTCCACAATGCCACATTTAAACAAAATAAAAAGTTTAAGTATCAGAGTTACCTTGAAAGTAATACTTCAAGTAATTCATCATATGCCGACGTAGATATAAATTCCTCTCCTGAGCTTGTTACGTGGGGCAAATTAAGTCCAAAAGTTATTTCCGAAACAATTCCTACAATAAAGGAAATAAACGTCGAAACAGCGGCTATACAGTATCAGTACTATGTGCGTGCAAAAACCTCATCAGGCAATGAAACTTTTCTTATAAAGGAGTTTTACAGAGTCCGCTATTCAGGCGGCAGAATTTATCTTCTTTATTTTAAAAGAAATATGGAAGCTGATTTTAATCCAAAATTAATTTCCGTCAAGAAAAGCCAATTTAAAATAGGAATAACAAACGAGCAAAATTTTGATATTACCACAAACGAAAAAGCAAATGAAGTTGCATTTGTACGCAACGGTTCTCTTTGGTACTACAATTTAGACCGGAATACACTTCACGAAGTCTTTAGTTTTTCACAGGAAAAAACGGACTATCTCAGAGACTGTTATGACCAGCACAATATAAAAATACTTAACTTTGACGACAAAAACACCATAAATTTTGTGGTTTACGGCTATATGAACTGCGGTGATTACGAGGGACGTGTAGGTATTATACTTTACAACTATAATCCTTCAAAAAATCTGATTACCGAGCGTGTATACATTCCGCTTGAGACAACTTACCAGCAGTTAAAAGAGGACTTTGGTAAATATTGTTATGTAAATAAACAAAATATTTTCTATTTCTCCATAAATGATGTTGTATACGCTTATAATATATCATCAAGAAAATATGAAATACTTACAAAAAATGCCAATAAAGATAATTTTTCAATGATGCAGGACGCCAAATGTTTTGTATGGTCAAATGCTTCAAGTTCCGATTATGCAGAAAAGATTACTATATTAAATCTTGATACCGCAAAAAAACTCGAAGTTACGGCAAAATCAAAACAAAGTATTGTTGTTCTGGGCACAATTGATGCCAATGTAGTTTACGGATTTGTAAAAAATAAAGATATTTATGAAAACAGCAGCGGTGAACTTGTTCAGCCTGCCTACAAACTTGTAATATCAGATTGCAACGGCAATATACAGAGAGAATATCAGAATAAGGGAATTTACGTTATTTCTGCAACTGTCGATGACAATGTCATACGATTAAAAAGAGTACGCAAATCAGGAAATGGTTTCAAAGCTACCAACTCTGACAGCATACTCAATCAGAAGAAAAAAACTGCAACAACCATACGAGTTACAAAAAGAGTTACAAACCAATCGCTTACCGAAAAATATATATGCATGCCGTCCGGTTATAGCATTAAACAAATGCCGACAATACAAAAATCAAAGCATGTAACGGTAACTGAAAATACAACATTGCATCTTTCAGAACCCAGCGATACACCTGTAAAATATTATATATATGCTTACGGTCAAATAACATCCAGCTCTACAAATGCAGCCAAAGCAATCCAAAAAGCCGATGAACAAATGGGCGTTGTTATGGATAATAAGACACATATTATTTGGGAACGTGGCGGAAAATTCCTTTCAAAAGAAGTATCAGGAATGTCTTATCCTTCAACCACCGACAGCATAAAAGGCTCAGCATACATGCTTATGCAGGCGGCTCAGGCACAGATAGACGAATCTAAAATCAAAGGCAGTTCGTTAATGTCAATGATTAAAAAGCAAATCGACCAGCCTGTTGACCTTACAGGATGTACACTCGATGAAATTCTCTATTTTGTCAGCAGTGGAAAACCTGTTGTCGGTATGTTAAGTTCTTCTCATGCAGTAGTAATAACAGGCTACACAGGAAGTACAGTTACATGGCTTGACCCTGTAACACACAAAAAGACAACAACGTCACTTAACTCAGCCGACAGCACATTTAAAAATGCCGGATATGTATTTGTAAGTTATATAAATTAAAGGATTTAAAAGTTGAAGTTATATAATTTATAAATACAGAACGTCAAAAAAAGAAACAGTTTAATTTTTCAGACTGTTTCTTTTTTATTGTAACTTTTTAACAAAAATAAATATAATTTTTGTTATTTTTGACACTGGAAAAATAATCAAAAACATATTAGAATGTGAAACATCTTAATTTTATTATTTGATGTGTGGAAAGGAATACCATGAAAAACCGCACACATTTATATAAAACATACCATTATTTTCGAGACATATTTCAGACTGGATTACATAGCTTACTTTTCATATCAGGAAAGCTGATATTCAGTTTGATTTTCACTATAACATTGTTAATGTTTTTCTTTGTTGTATCCGAAAAAACATCAGCGAAAAACTCTATTTTTAACTCAGACAAAAAGACGCAAATTATCAATACCCCACACAATAAACTGACACAGGCATTCAAATTAAACAAAGATGTTATCTACAGTGACACCTTAAACAAATCAGCAATAAACTTTTATTATATAAGCAGCCCTAAAACTGACTATACATTATATATAAAATGCCCCGGTGAAACTATTTCACAAAAATATATCCAAATATTTGACAGCACATACAAAGAGCTTGATTATAAATTACAGAAAAAATCGTCGTATTTATGCATCAACTTATCCACTCCGCTATCTGACATATCAGATAAAACATGTATATATATTTCTATAGGCAGCATATCAACTGTTAATAATAAAATATATATTCTTTATACAAAAACCGAGACATCAAAAACTAAAAGCAGCACATCAAACAAACCAAAAACCGGAGATAAAATTAAGAAAACACAGACAAACAAAACTACAAGTAAAAAACATAACAATATAAAGCCCCAGACAGCTGTCAGCAATTCCAAAAAAGATACAGCTGCCAACAGCAAACCTAAAACAAATAAAGCAACACAAAATAAGACAACACACACAAAGCCTGTCAAAATAAATAAACACAAAAATAAGACAACACGCACAAAGCCTGTCAAAGTAAATAAACGCAAAAATAAGAAACTTAAAACTAACACCAAAAAACATGCAGCCAAAAAGAATAACAAAAAACTCACACCTAAACTACAAGGAATTTCACTTTCAAAACATTATATTTTATTAAAAAAAAGAAATTCACTGCAATTAAATTTTACTACTCAACCTGCAAATTTACATGGTTGTAAATACATTTGGACAACTACCAACCCTAAAGTTGCATCTGTTTCCTCCGGAAAAATAACCGCAAAATCCACCGGGCTGGCTGTCGTTAAATTAAAGATAATTCACAATCAGATTGTCAAAACATCAACTTGTACCGTACGTGTCACATTATAAAAAGAAAGGGGGTTAAGGTTACTATGCCTAAAAGAAATCAAACTACAATAAAAAGAAGAAAGGACACCACCATAACAACAAAATTTTTGCCAAATAAAATCCGAAAAATTGTTTCTTCTTTTGAAAATATTTATGTATCAAATAATACCTGCGTATTAAAATTTTTTGATAAAAACAATAATATAAAAATATTAAAAATATCTGTTTGCAACAAGGATGAATATAGACTGCTTATGATTTTAAAGCAGTCGGACAATAAATATTTATTAAAACCGGAAATAATTCAAAAACAAAATGAATTTATTTATGCTGTTTTTCCATATAAAAAAACGCTTATAGAACACTTATCTTCAAATAATTTGACTTTTTACAATTTAGTTGATTTAGCAATTGACTTGTGCCTTGGAATAATTTTTATACACAAAAATAAATTTTTACATTTGGATATTTCTCCCGATAATATTTTTGTGAATGAGGACAATTCTTTTTGTATAGGCGACTACTCTTCTGTGCAAAAAACGGTTAAAAAAATTAAACACGCCAACTTATATTTGACCCCCGGTTTTTCACCTCCCGAATTTAATTCACTGTCAACCGGCTCTCAAACAATTATCAATGAATTGTCAGATGAATATTCAATAGCAAAAACTATTCTTTCAATTTGCAATATACATAACAAACAAACTATTGATAATAATACTGATACTAACGAACAAACTAAAATTGATAAAAAATTTATCAATATAATAAATAAAGCATGTTCGGAAGTCCAGGCTTTCCGATATGCATCAGTATATGAATTTAAAAATGCTCTGGTAACATACGGGAAAAAAAATAAAACACGACCAGATACATACAACTTTAATCTGAATATAAATACTTCAGACAGTTTATTTGATAGCTTAAAAACAATACCAATAACAAAAAAAGCTGATGATGCCGTCACAAATAAACTTGTTACATTTTTTAATACACCCGCCTTTATTACAATAGCAATTCTGCTTGCTATACTGCTGCCATGTGCAGCATTGTATAATATATTTTTTATTTCAAATACAGACAAAGTACCCATGGCACACCAAACTGAAATTGTAACTGTTACAAACGAACCTGTCACGTTGCAGCTTGAAGAATTTGATGTTAAACAAAATATTATAACATCAATATCTATTAACATATTAAATAATATTGCAGGCAATAATATTGATGCAGCTTCACTAAAAATATTATCTGCAAATGACAATTCCATTACTGATATAACCGGAATTACTGCATTTAAAAATATTGAAGAACTTTATCTTTCTTCAAATAAAATAACAGATATTGATGCTCTGACTAAACTAAAAAAATTAAATACTTTAGTTATCTCATCAAATTCAATTGACAATATCAGTATGTTACCTCAAATACAAACCCTTAAAAATCTTGATTTATCATACAACCAAAAACTAAAAAACATAGAGCCGCTTTTAAAACTGAAATCACTTAAACTGCTATGTATAACCGATACAGGCATTACACAAAAAGATATTTTAAAATTAAAAAAAGCACTTCCATATTGTGAAATAATATATTAAAGAAAGAGAGATGATATTTATGAATACTATTTTTAACTCAAAATCAAACAACAATAAAAACGATTTATTATTTATTGCACATCCAATTTTATTTATATTTTTTTATATCATTCTGTTAACAATAACCCTTTTATATATTCCTAAAATTTCAGGTGCAAAAAATACAAATGAACCCGCTCCAAAATTTCAAAATAAATATAATACAATATATGTAGGCAAATCCTATAAATATATCATTTTAAATAAACCACAAAACTCATCTGTCAGGTTTTCCATAAACAATAAAAAGCTTGCGAAACTTAACTCAAATACCGGATTATTATTAGCGAAAAAAAAAGGAACTGTCAAATTAAAAGCTGAAATTAAAAACAAAAATAAAAGTATAATTTTAACAAAACATATAACCATAAAATATAAAACAAATAAAATAAACAAGAAAAGTAACTCTGAATTATTCAGCCCGCCGTCACATGTAAATAATATAAATTTCACTGTTAAATTAAAATGTGCCAGAATAATGCAACAGTCGCAGGTTGAAAATTCATCCATTTCATTATCAAAAGATAACAGTCTTGCAAATGGAAACTTCAAATCTTTGTCAGACGACGGACGCTATATCACATATGAATTAAATAATTCTTCCATAAAGTTATTATCTCCCGGTGACCGTTCTATGGATGGAACATACCGATTATCCTGCACTTTATCTAAAGAAACCTACAACATTAATTATTATGAACACATGCTTGGACAAGCTGTAACCGGTTTTGTTTTTGACAGAAACAGACATGCACTTGAAAACGCTGATATAACCCTTACAGATAATAATATAACTGTATCTGCCAAAACAGATAAAAACGGATATTATATGATTCGTTTTCCAAAAGCAACAAATGTGACAATGTCTGTTTCATACAAAAACTATTTTTCAAAATACTGTGATAACATATCTCTAAAAGTCACAAAAGCAATATGCAAAAATATCATACTGCATAATGAAAATTCCAAAAACCTTGCTCTATCTTTCAATATCGCAGGAAATGATAATTCAGCAAAAAAAATAGAAATTGCAACATATTACACAGCCTTCAATACTCCTGATGACCAGACAGCATTAAAAACATTTTTCACTGACAGCCTTGGAAATCTTTTGCTTACAGACAGTGAACAATCATCCTTATCCTCACAAACAGATGCGGATATAATCACTATATCCGATAATCAAAAATTTCTTTCTCACACCGACAACGCTGATATTAGCGGCAATATTAAAAAAGACATTTTTAATTTCTCGTATAATCAAAATTACTATGTCAAAGTGTACTCGGAAAATAATAATACATATACATTGAAATCTGAATTTTGTTTTTCATTCAATGATTTTACGTCAAAATATCTTGTCTTTAATATAACTCCGCCAAGCACAGAGAAAACCAATTATACAAAAGCATTACTGCCTATTAACGTAGGCAGTAATGTTGATTACAATAAAATAAATTATTGTAATGTACGTCTTTACAGAATAGGTATTAACTTGCCTTTATGCACATTTAACTTTTCTGAAAACACGCCCGCAGACTTCAAAAATCAAATCGATAAAATGAACCTTTATTTAAACGACGGAAATATTTATTATGCCATTTTTCAATTGTATAATTATGAAAGCAAAGAATTGTTAACTCCTGTTCTCCACAGGTTCCGCATAAACAATTCTAAGATTTATTTTGAAAACGACACAATAACTTTTAATGATTCTTTTAATGCTGATACCAAACTTTTAACCTTACCTTCCTACAAAAATACTATAACTAATGTTTCATTACTTCCTGAAGACACAACTTGCTTAAACACAGTTTTTTGTTCGTACAACAGTTATGGTGATATAAAGAAAACCGTACTCACTTCTCTTTCATCACAATTAATGCAACAGGAACTTTTAAAGTCATCCACACCCTGTATTGTCTATACAAATAATTCTGAATTTGGTATAAACTCAGATAACTAACGGCAATCTTACAAACATCCACTTCCATGACATCTATATAAAAATATTCAGCTTTGCTAACATAATCAATTCTTAATTATTTTTTGTACTAAATATAATAAATTGTTATAAATAATTAAGAAATATTTACTTTTATCTGTGTCAATTTCATTATATAATATAGGTATGGTAAACTATAATTATTTAAACGAATGGAGATATTATGAAATTATTAAGCGTTACAATTCCAAGTTATAATTCACATGAATATATGGAAAAGGCAATAAAATCAGCTCTTGTAGGTGGAGATGACATTGAAATCCTTGTTGTCGATGATGGTTCATCCGATAACACATTAGAAATTGCACTCAAATACGAAAAGGCATATCCGGGTATAGTACGTGCAATTCATAAAGAAAACGGCGGACACGGCTCTGCCGTAAATACAGGTCTTGCCAATGCAACAGGTCTTTATTTTAAAGTTCTCGACAGTGATGATTGGTTTGATAAAACAAGCCTGCTCAAAGTCTTGGATTTTTTGCGTGAGACTGTAACTGACACAAAGCCTCTCGACATGTTAATATGCAACTATGTCTACGAAAAGCCGAGTGCTCATAAACATAAAGCAATAAATTATCACAGTGCTATTCCATGCAACAAATTTATCAGCTGGAAAGATGTAAAGCATTTTAAAATGAGTCAGAATTTACTTATGCACTCAATCATTTATAAAACCAAATTATTAAAAGAATGCAACCTTAAATTACCTGAACACACATTTTATGTAGATAATTTATATGCTTATATTCCATTACCATATGTAAAAAATATGTTCTATCTTGATGTAGACCTTTACAGGTATTTTATTGGTCGAGAAGACCAGTCTGTAAACGAAGCTATCATGATTAAGCGTATTGACCAGCAGCTCAAAGTTACCAAATTGATGATTGATGCACATGATTTGTCTTCAATCAAAAACAAAAAATTACAGGCATACCTTACAAAATATCTTGCTATGATGATGATTGTAAGTTCTGCACTTTTAGTCAAAGAGGGAACATCTGAAAGTCTTGAAAAAAGAAAAGACCTTTGGGCATACCTCAAAAGTAAAAATAAGAGATTGTACCGGATTATATCAAATAGAAAGTTTGGACGTCCATTACAATTAAAAAGTAAAGTCGGCAGACAGGTTATCATTCTTGGCTATCGTTTTTGCAATAAGATTTACGGTTTTAACTAATACAGAAATCTAAAAGGGGGGTTTTTATGGAAGTACCAATTTACTATAATGAGGAAGAAGAATGGCAGCGTGCACTCCTTTTATACGATGCCGTACTCAAAGAAATTTGCACGAAAATCGAAATATTAAATAATGAATTTAAACTTGCTCATCAATACAATCCTATAGAACATATCTCTTCGAGAATAAAATCAGCTGACAGTATTGCCAGAAAAATGCGGATTAACAACAGAGAACTTACTGTAGAAAATATAATCAGATATATAAATGATGTTGCCGGCGTTCGTATTATATGTACATTTACATCTGACATTTATCGTATAGCCGATGCTATAGCCAAACAAAGTGATGTTACTGTTCTTCGTGTAAAAGATTATATTGCCAATCCAAAGCCAAACGGATACACAAGTTATCATATGATAGTGTCTATTCCTATCTTTCTTTCAAATGATAAAATAGACACAAAAGTTGAAATTCAAATTCGAACTATTGCAATGGATTTTTGGGCTAGTCTTGAACACAAAATTTATTATAAATTTGACGGCAAAGCACCTGATGGAATTCGTGAAGAATTAAAAGAATGCGCAAATATAATCTCATTCCTTGACCAAAAAATGTTTTCAATCAATGAGGATGTAAAGCACTATCATGATGACTTTAATGGCGGTTCATTTGTCACAAACGACCTGCCTGCGCACATAACAAAAGAAAAATCAGATACCATTCCACCTGAATTAAAATCATTATATGGAAGCGTTGTCTCAGATTAAAATACAAAAAAAGAGTACACATTTGTTTTATCACTGTGTACTCTTTTTTATTACATCATTATTTTTATTTTCTATTCCATGTTTCCGAAATTTTTAAGTCCGGTGTTTGATTTTGCCTCATCCAATGCCTGCTGTTCTTCTTCTGACAATATAACAAATGCCTCGCCGTTTACAACTTCTTTTGCATATGTAAAACAGCCTTCTCTTGAACTATGCATTGAATTTATTATAAATCCGTTATTTTCATCTGTGAGCAATACAAGAACAAAGCTTAATTTTCCGCCAATCTCTTTAAACGCATCATACTTAACCAAACCAATTTTTTGATAGCAGGTAACAATTCTTGTAGAAACATCATCTACTCTTTTATTTAATTCAGCTACCTCTGTTTCAAGTATATCGACTGATGAAAATTTATCAAGGATTGCTTTTTCAAGATTTTTCCCATTCTCTCCTGCCATGAATTGTTTATATTTTTTTCTTGTACTACTGTTTTTCGCCATTGTAATTATAAGCAAAAGAAAAAGTAACAATATAACCCCTGCCATACCAATAACTACATAGCCAATATCAATTCCAAACTCATTAAATAAATCCATTTTAATTAACCTCGCTCTCATTCTTAATACCGTTTATCAACTCAAGTATTCTTTCAAATTCACTCTGCGAATAGTATTCTATTTCTATTCTTCCTTTATCTCTAGACTTTCTGTTAATATTAACCTTTGTTCCAAAAGTCATTTTCAAATCCTCTTCATATCGTTTATATATTATTTCTTCTTGAGGACTAATCTGCTTTTTGTTTTCTTTTTTCTTTTTATTTCCGTTTAATATACCCTTAACAAGCTTTTCTGTTTCTCTCACGCTCAATTTTTCATCAAATATTTTTTGAGCGATTTCATACTGCAAATCACCATCTTCTATAGGAATAAGCGTTCTTGCATGTCCACTTTTTAATTTTTCCTCAATCACCATCTGTCTTACTCTCTCATCCAACTTTAATAGTCTGAGAGAATTTGTGATAGCAACTCTGCTTTTAGACACTTTTTCCGCAACTTCATCCTGTTTTAAACTATATTCTTTTATAAGCTGCTCATACGCTTCTGCTTCTTCAATCGGATTTAAGTCCTCTCTCTGAATATTTTCAATAAGAGCAATTTCCATAATCTCCTGATTGCTATAATTTTTTACTACAACAGGAATTTTCTTTAAACCGGCAATTTTAGCCGCTCTCCATCTTCTCTCACCTGCAATTATTGTATACAAATTTTTTTCTGATTTTTGCACTACAAGAGGCTGGATTATTCCCTTTTGTTTAATCGACTCAGCAAGTTCGTGTATTGCATCTTCATCAAAACTCTTTCGTGGCTGATTTCTATTTGGCTCAATTCTGTTTATATCTATTGTGTCAACCTCTTTTATAACTTCTTTGACAACTTCTTTTATAACTTCTTTTGTTCTTATATTTTCTTTTTCAGACTTAGTTTTTTCTTTCGCCTGAGGTATAAGAACATCAATACCTTTTCCAAGTCCTTTTTTTGCCATAACTTGTTTCCTTTCATATCATGCTTAATCTTTAATTTATCAAATTATCTTTCAATAACTTCATCAGCTAAAGCCCTATATGCTTCTGCTCCTGCTGACCTTGGAGAATACATATTAATTGGCTGACCATAACTCGGTGCTTCTGCCAATCTAACATTTCTCGGAATTATAGATTTATAAATATTTTTATCTATATTTTCTTTTACATTCTCCACGACCTGTAATGATAAGCAAGTTCTGGCATCATACATTGTAAATACAACACCCTCTATTTCCAAATTATTGTTTAATCTTTCCTTTACAAGCTGAATTGTATACATAAGTTCACTGAGACCTTCCAATGCATAATATTCACATTGTATCGGTACTATAACAGAATCAGCCGTAGTCATTGCATTCACTGTCAATGTATTTAACGAAGGCGGACAATCGATTATAATAAAATCATAATCATCTCGTATTCTATCAACCTCTTTTTTTAAGATATACTCCCTTTCATCCTTTCCTATAAGTTCAATTTCTGCGCCGGACAATCCTCTTTCAGAAGGAATGACAACCAAATTTTCAACGATAGATTTAGTTATCGTTTCTTCTATTTTCGCCTCACCCAAAAGCAGCTCATAACTTGTATTTTCCACTTCATTTTTGTCAATTCCTAACCCGCTTGTAGTATTTCCCTGAGGGTCCATATCAATTGTAAGCACCTTTTTGCCTTTTTCAGCCAGACATGCTGAAAGATTTATTGCGGTTGTTGTTTTTCCTACCCCACCTTTTTGGTTTGATATTGCAATTATTCTCCCCATTTTTCCACCTCATTTCTCTTAAAATATATTATATTAATATTACTTAATATTTACATATATCGTAAACATCCATTCAAAATGTTTCACGTGAAACATTTTATTAGATATAAACTGCTTTTGCATTTAGAACACACTATTTTCATATGACAATGACTATTTTATCATATCTTATACTCTTTTGCATTTATAATACACATATTGAAAGTAATTTTTTTATTTATAAATTTTTCTGTTATCTTATTACTATTTTTTTAGGATATTTCTTTGCTACTTTTCTCGGCCATCTTTTATTTGATTTTATATATTTAAATCCTTTTTACATTTAAATCTTTTTATCTATTAAATCTTTTATCCATATATCTTTTATGTATAAATTTTTGTCACTTTAGTATCCAATAAATATTTATCTTTTAATTTCTTAAGTTCTTTCATATGCTCTGTTTTTAAATGATTTTGCTGTTTTTCTTCAGATTCCCATTCTTCAACAAGCAACAAATCATCTGCTTCTTTTGCATCATAAAAATATTTGTATGATATAAATCCATCTTCACATTTAATTTTATCAATTATGTGCAAATCAAATACATCATTTACAAACTTTTCTCTTAGCCTTATACTTTACAATAAGCATTATTTTTTTCATTTGTTTATCTACTTCTTTCTACCTTTTATTATTTGTTATTAAAGCATTTCACAATTAAAATATTTCACAAAAAAATGGTATAATGTTTCACGTGAAACATTATACCATTTTTAATAATATTCTTCTACAGCCAACTTGAAATATTCATATATTTTTAAGATGAATATTGTTTGTTCTTTTGTGTAGTATAAGTAATTAGTGAGCAAAATAAAACAACATATATTGCCTTTTTTACTAAATCACAAATTACAGTGGATTTTTTTTAGGTTTACCGCCTTGTCTCGGATACTTTTTATTCAATTCTTTTTTCTTCTCAAATATAACAAAACTTCTATTTATATCTGTATTAGGCAAACTAAATTTAATCACATCTTTATTCTTGCAAAACAATTGCTTTTGTGCATTATCTGCTGCCACAAGTTCTTCTTTTATATCTCCCGATTTATAAGAAACAAAAACGCCGCCAACTTTAACAAAAGGAATACAATATTCAAGTAATGTTGACATATTAGCGACCGCTCTCGAAACACAAACATCAAACTTTTCTCTATATTGTACATCTCTGCCAAGTTCTTCCGCTCTTGCATGAATTGCAGATACATTTTTCAATTCGCACATTTTTGTTACTTCATTCAAAAAATTTATTCTTTTATTAAGAGAGTCCATCAATACAAATTCCGCATTGTCAAGCACAATCGCAAGAGGTATTCCCGGAAATCCTGCCCCTGTACCAACATCTATAATTTTTTTTTCTTCCAAATCCATCTTTGGTATTAAAGCAATACTGTCTACAAAATGTTTATATACTACTTCTCTCTCATCAGTGATTGCTGTTAAATTCATAACTTTATTTTTTTCTATCAGATATTCATAATATTTTTCAAATTTATTAAGCTGTTCATCTGTCAATTCAACTTGTGCGGCTGAGGCTCCTTCTTTCAAAAGTTCTTTCAACATATCACTCATATTTACATTTTTCCTCTCATATTTTCATGTATAAATATATTTTCATGTATAAATATATTTTCATATATTAGTACAAAAATCTACGAAAATTCAAAAATATTAAAATCAATTTTTAGTTACTTGCCAAGATATATAAGCAATACTGAAATATCTGCCGGTGAAACTCCCGAAATTCTTGAAGCCTGTCCGACTGATGCTGGTCTTAATTCTTTCAATTTCTGTACAGCTTCCTTTCTCAAACTATAAACATCATCATAGTCAATATCATCCGGAATTTTTTTGTTTTCCAATTTTTTGTACTGCTCTACCTGTCTCAACTGTCTTTTTATATATCCCTCATATTTAAGTTCTATATTTACCTGTTCTTTAACATCCTCAGGCAGTTCTTGTCTATCCTTATCGATTTTTCCAATTATCTCGTATGACAACTCAGGTCTTTTTAACAATTCAGCTAAAGTTGTTCCTGACTGTAATGCAGTACTTTCATATCTAGCCAGCAATTCCTGTACTTCCACTCTTGCCCCAACAGTTGTCTTTTTCATTCGTTCTACTTCTGCATCAATCATCTTCTCTTTATCAAGCAGTTTTTTATAGCGTTCATTGTCAATAAGTCCAATGTCATGACCGATTTTTGTAAGACGTAAATCTGCATTATCCTGTCTCAAAATCAACCTGTACTCGGCTCTTGATGTCATCATTCTGTAAGGTTCATTGGTTCCCTTTGTAACAAGGTCATCAATAAGAACTCCTATATATGCCTGTGAACGGTCTAAAACAAGAGCATCTTTTCCCAAAAACTTCATAGCCGCATTTATTCCGGCAACAATCCCCTGCGCAGCCGCCTCTTCATATCCCGAACTTCCGTTCGCCTGTCCTGCACTGAAAAATCCCGATATATTTTTAAATTCAAGAGAAGATTTCAACTGAGTAGGATTTATACAATCGTACTCAATTGCATATGCGTTTCTTACAATAGCTGCATGCTCAAGTCCCGGTACTGTATGATACATTCTATATTGAACATCCTCAGGCAGAGAACTTGACATTCCACCTATATACATTTCATTTGTATATAATCCTTCCGGCTCCAAAAATACCTGATGTCTTTTTTTATCTGCAAATCTTACTACTTTATCTTCTATGGAAGGACAATATCTTGGGCCTGTCCCCTTTATATTTCCAGAGTATATCGGTGACCTGTCAATATTATCCCTGATAATTTTATGAGTTTCTTCATTAGTGTATGTAAGCCAGCATGATATCTGCTCTCTCTCCAACTCTTCAGGCGTATTTGTAAACGAAAACGGAACAATTTTTTCGTCACCTTTCTGCTCCTCCATCTTTGAAAAATCAATCGTCCTTTTATCAACTCTTGCCGGAGTACCCGTTTTAAATCGTCTAAGCTCTATTCCAAGGTCTAAAAGTGATTGACTTAAAGAATTAGCTGCACTAAGCCCGTTAGGACCTGTATACTGGCTTACATCGCCATATATGCATCTCGCCTTTAAATATGTTCCCGTACACATAATTACAACGCTGCATGGGTAAATTGCGTCAGACGTTGTTCTTACTCCTGTCACTTTTCCGTCCTCAACAATCACTTCTGCCACTTCGCCCTGTTTTATTGTAAGGTTATCCGTATTCTCAAGTACATTCCTCATTGAATTGCTGTAATTTTTTTTATCAGCTTGCGCCCTAAGTGAATGAACAGCCGGGCCTTTAGACATATTTAACATCTTTGTCTGAATAAATGTCCTGTCAATATTTTTACCCATCTCTCCGCCAAGAGCATCTATTTCTCTTACAAGATGTCCCTTTGAACTTCCTCCGACATTAGGATTACATGGCATCATAGCTATGCTATCCACACTAACCGTAAATATAAGCGTTTTTAATCCAAGCCTTGCTGTTGCTAAAGCAGCTTCACATCCCGCATGTCCGGCACCTATTACAACCGCATCATAACTTTCATAAGTATATGACATCTTCTCAACCTCCATCATGTTTTATTCTTTACATTATCTTCGCACTCTTACGAGCAGACTTCTACTCATGCCATTATCCACTATTTTCCCATACAAAATTCTTTAAATATCTTATTTACTAAATCTTCAGACGCTGTCTCCCCATTTATAAGCCCGAGTTCCTTATAGGCATCCATCATATCAATAGTATAAAAATCCTCCGGCATATCATCATCTATCGCCTGCAATACAGCATTTATGCTTTCTATCGCAGAAACAACAGCCTCTTTATGTCTTATTCCCGTCAGATAAACCTGATTATTAAATGAAATATTTCCGTCAAGGAATGAGTTATTTACATAGTTTTCAAGTTCTTTCATTCCCTGCTTTGTTTCATTTGAAAATGTTATGCATTCCCAATTTAATTTCTTTTGAATATCTTCAACCGTTATTACAGGATTTAAATCAGATTTATTCATCAATATTACACCTTTTTTCTGTTGTAATATATCAATAATCTGGAAATCAGCATCATCAAGCCTCTCGCTTGAATCTACTACATAAATTATAAAATCACACTTATCTGCATATTCAATCGCCTTGTTTACACCTATATTTTCAACTATATCATTTGTTTCATGTATACCGGCAGTATCAACAAGATTTAATATCACATCTCCAAGTTTTACTCTCTCTTCAAGAATATCCCTTGTAGTTCCTGCAACATTTGTTACTATCGCTCTCTCTTCATCAAGCAGAAGATTCATCAGTGATGATTTACCTGCATTCGGTTTTCCGACAATAACCGTATTTATACCTTCAGATTTCATTCTGCCGTCATCAAAATGTTCAATAAGTTCATTTAGTTTTTCCCTGTCATTTTGAAGTTTATCTTTTAATTCAAATCTGAACTCCCCAAGTTCATAATGTTCTGGGTCATCAAGTGCAGCTTCAATATATCCAGTATCATGAAGTATATCCTGTCTTATATTTTCAATATATTTTGAAAGATTTCCCTCAAGCTGGCTTAAAGCACTATCCAATGCATAATTATTTTCAGAAGATATAAGTTTCATAACGGCTTCTGCCTGTGCAAGGTCTATTCTTCCATTCAAAAAAGCTCTTTTCGTAAACTCTCCCGGCTCCGCCAAGACAGCTCCGTTTTTTAATACTGTTTCCAAAATTTTTTTGACAATAAACGGGCCTCCGTGAGAATCTATTTCAACAACATCTTCTCTGGTATAACTGTTAGGTTTTTTCATGAGTAAAACCATAACTTCATCAATCACTTTTCCGTTATCAACTATAAAACCATAATGTATTGTATGTGATTCTTTTTTCCAAAAATATTTATCATCGTATTGAATGCCGTCTTTTTCACATTCTGAAGTCAAATCAATCTGGCTTCTTTTTCTAAATATTTTTCCGGCTACAGTAAGAGCATCATCACCACTTATTCTTATTACGCCTATTCCGCCGCCCATTCCACTTGCTATACTCGCAATAGTTTTTGTATACATCAAATCCTCCAATATACCAGAACACGCCTGTTTTATACCAGAAAAGGGACTGACAAAACCAGCCCCTTTCCTTTTATTCGCTATCTGTTACTTTTTCTTCATCAACAGAAACCGTCTCTGCATTCTGATTGTCTCTGTTGTAATTCTTTCTGTATGAATTATTGTATTTCTTATAACCACCGTTGTTTCGATATCTTGATTTATTACCATAACCATACTTTTTCTTCTTTTCGTAATCTTTCTCAAAACCAGGCTTCAAAGAAATAACAACTTTTCTGTATGGCTCTTCACCCTCACTGTGAGTCTCAACATATTTATCATTCTGAAGTGTAGAGTGAATAACACGTCTCTCATAAGGATTCATAGGCTCAAGAATAACACTCTTGTGAATTCTTTTAACCTTATGTGCAAGATTTCTCGCAAGATTTTCTAATGTTTCTTTTCGTCTCTCACGATAATTCTCTGTATCTATTTTAACCTTCACATAATCCTCTGTTTTTTTATTTATAACAAGACTTACGAGATATTGAAGCGAATCAAGAGTTACACCTCTCTTACCGATGAGCATTCCCATTTCATCACCTGAAAGCTCTATATTCATCTGCTTCTCAACATCATTGTACTCAATTTCGATATCAACATTCATTTCCATCGCTTTAAATACATCACTTAAAAACTCAACCGCATTTTCCTGTATGTCATCTTTTTTTCTGACACGTATTACAGCCTGTTTACTAAATAATCCAAGTATACCTGAACTTCCTTCTTCAACAACTTCATACTCAATCTTATCACTTGTTGTCTGTAATTCAACTAACGCATTTGTTATAGCATCATCGACAGTCTTTGCTGAAAATTCTCTCCAATCTGACATATTCTCCTCCGTTTCCATAACGGCAAATGCAAATTCAGCTATTATTTTTTACCCGTATTATTATCATCACGAGCCAGCATATTTGCATATGCAGCTATACTACCTTTTTTATAATTTTTATTTCCGCCATTGTTAGGTGATTCTTTTGTGCTGACCACCTTTGCATTTTTATTTATTCCGCTGTTCTTATTTGTTTTCTGAGTTTTTGTATTATTTATTGAGCTTGTCCTCTGTTTTGCAATATCCTGCATTGTAGAATTAGGATCAATACCCATTTTTTCCATACGCTTTTTGTTTTTCTCAGCATTCTTTGCCATCTCCGCATCCATGTCAATTTTGGAGAAATAAACATTTATTCCAATTCCCTGGAATATACGGAAAACATTACCTGCAACCCAGTATATACCAACACCTATAGGGAACATAAAACACATCAAACCTGTAATAAACGGCATAACATTATTCATTGTCTTCATAGACTGTGCAGTCGGATTGTCTGATGCATCCTGCTGCTGTGTTCCTGCCATACTAATCTTTGTACTAAGCATCTGTGTGATAACAGATAATATTGGTATAATAATACTAACACTCTTTATTCCCGGTGTATCTGCTATATTCAATCCTAAAAATGTGTTGATATGCTTAGATTTATCTGCCACTTCCATAATAGCTGTTTTTAAATCCGGACACTTTGCTGCAAGCTGCGTCCACGCACTTGTATTAAACTGACCTAAAACATCTACAAAATAGCTTATATTATCGCTCTTTTTTGCTGCTGACACGGCATTTGTGACAACATAGGTGCTGGATGAAACCATCTTTGAAAGCTGTTCAACACTTATTCCTGCACTTTTAACCTGCTCTGCAATTCCACTATAAATATCATAAACCTGTGGAACATAAGCCGGAATATTGTAAATCACACGATACAATGCCAATAATATAGGAAATGTAATCAACATAGGTAGACATCCGCTTGCCGGACTAACTCCATATTTCTGATACACTGCCTGTGTTTCCAAAGACATCTTTTGCTGTGATGCCTGATCTTTCTTATTTTTATATTTCTTCTGAATCGCCTGAATTTCAGGATTCATTATCATCGACATTTTAGAAAATTTCTGCTGTTTGATTTGCATAGGCATCATCAAGCCATTTACTAAAAATGTAAATAAAATCATACAAATTCCCGTATTTTCAATACCGAAATTCGCCAATAAAGCATACAACGCCTGTAAAATATAACCCAAAACTCTCGCAATAGGTCCCAAAATAGCACCCTGGTAAGTTGTTAAAATTACATTCATAAACTATAAGTCCTCCTGTGCCAAGTCAAAGGGAAATCAAGGAACCGGATCGTACCCTCCCTTCGCAAAAGGATGACACCTCAAAATTCTTTTTACAGCCAAAAAACTCCCTTTAAAAAAACCATACTTTTCAAGCGCTTCTATAGCGTATTTAGAACAAGTAGGTGTATATATACACGCCGGTCTTCCTTTCAAGGGAGATATATATTTACGATATATTTTTATAACAAATATAAGTATCGATTTCATAACTAATTATCTCTTAAAATCCCATGCATCTTACCTAAATGCAAGAATGCACCGGAAATATCACTATACTTTTTACCTTTAGCTGTATTCCTAGCAATTATAACAATGTCATAACCCCTGGCAAACTTTTCTTCATTTAACCTGATACTCTCTCTTATCAATCTGGTAACCCTATGCCTGACAACACTATTTCCAACTTTTTTACTGACTGTTATTCCATATCTGTTTTCACTGCTGCCATTCTTCAATAAATACATAACTAAGTATCTGTTGGCATAGGATTTCCCATGATGATATACATTTAAAAATTCAAAATTCTTCGAAATAGATATAAACACAACTTTTCCCTCTACAAAGGCAAATCTTTATAATAGAAGAAAAGGTCACATAAATGCGACCTATGCGGATAACTTATGTCTTCCTTTTGCTCTTCTGCTTGCTAATACTTTTCTTCCATTAGCTGTCTGCATTCTTTTTCTAAAACCATGAACCTTTGATCTTGATCTTTTCTTTGGCTGAAATGTCATCTTCATTACAAAACACCTCCTTTAATTTCTACTTCTACGCATATAATCACGCATATCACATATTATATTAGCAAAAGTCAATTTCGTCAAGTAAAAATCTTGATTTTAGTGGATTTTAATTGTTTTTTATGAATTGATAACAATTGATAATGTAATATGATTTTCAACATCATTATTAACATACTTTAACAGTTTTTCAACATTATTATGCACAAGTGGAAACTGTTAATCTCAAAAATTGTAGATATGTTTATGTAAATTAACACATATATAATAGGAAGAAACTTTTTCAGTTCAACAATTATGATATAAATTTCCACATAAAAAATCAACATCATTAACATTAGCGTTTATATATCATGAAGTACCGTAAACACTATATGTCTGATTGTTAACAAAATATATGTTTGCCCTGAAGTTATGAACAAATTGTGCACAAAATGTTGATAACTTCGACTTTTCACTATGTACTTTCAACAGTTATCAACAAAGTTATTAACATTATCCACTTTTTTGCTGATTTTAGGCATTTTTCAATGTTTATTAACAACTAACAAGTTATACACAATTTTTGTTCATATAGTGTGGATAACTGTTAACAACCTTAATTTTTCAATTTTATCTTTATTATTAACATTATAAACAACTTATACACAGCTTTTATTAACATATCCTCACTTTTGTTGATAAAAACTTGTATTTTAACTGTTTTTGAGATAAAATGAGTATGTATGATGTGTTAATAGCGCCTATTTTTCTTTGTTTTAATTTATTAGGTTATGCACATTTGTGAAATTTTAAAGAAATGAGGTACAAAATCTTGGAAAATGAGCTTTATGAAAGATGGGATGACATTCTTGAGCGTATGAAAATTGATTTTGACATTTCAGATGTATCTTTTCGTACTTTTATCAAGAAATTAAGTTTATACGGAGTTGAAAATAACCTTATTACAGTTCTTATAGATGATACAAGCATCGGAAGTAACAGCAAACAATTTATTGAGCAAAAATACAATACTTTTCTTTCTGTTGCCATCGAAGAGGTAACCAATATTCATTATGACCTTACCTACATTTCTTTAACTGAACTTGACGCTAAAAGCTCAAACAATGTTCCTGAAAAAGAAGAAAAGAAGGTCAGATTAAACCCTTCTATAAACCCTAACTATACATTTGATACATTTATTGTCGGAGACAATAATGATTATGCCCATGCTGCATCTTTAAAGGTTGCAGAGGAACCCGGTGACACTTACAATCCTCTTTTTATATATGGAGGTGCAGGTCTTGGAAAGACGCATCTGATGCATGCAATTGCAAACTACATTTTGGAGCATGATAAATCTAAAAAAGTCGTTTATGTTACAAGTGAGACTTTTACAAATGAAATCGTAGACGCAGTCCGTGACAGCAAAAATGAACATTCTACTGCCCGTCAGGACTTCAGAAATAAATATAGAACAGTGGATGTCCTTCTTATAGATGATATTCAGTTTATTGAAGGTAAGGAAGCAACGCAGCTTGAATTTTTCCATACATTTAACCACCTGCATCAGCAGGGCAAACAGATTATTATCTCCAGTGATAAACATCCGTCTACCATGACAACACTTGAGGAACGTCTCCGCTCACGCTTTGAGATGGGACTTACTGTAGACATCAAGACGCCAACCTACGAAACACGAATGGCCATCTTGCGCAAGAAAGTTATAGAAGAAAACATTGCCATAGATGATTCTATACTTGATTATATTGCTTCTAATATTGTTTCTAATATAAGAGAGTTACAGGGAGCAATAAATAAAGTTATATCATTTTCAAATTTATGCGGCAAAGAGGTAACGATGGAGCTTGCTAAAGAAGCCCTGTCAGACATGATAAATCCTAATATGAAGCGGCAGATTACTATAGATTACATTACCGAGACTGTTGCCGACCACTTTGGAATTACGGTAAAAGACCTCATGTCTACAAAACGTAACTCCAATATTGCCTTTCCACGTCATATATGTATGTATTTATGCCGTCAACTTACCAGCAGTCCGCTTGCTGAGATAGGCAACAAACTTGGAAACAGACATCACTCAACCATATTACACGGTATTGAGATAATAGAAAAAAAATTAAATGACCCTGATAATAATGAGGAGCTTATTAAAACTTTGGATGTTCTTAATAAGAAGATAGACCCTCAATAACTATTTTTAATGAATTAAAGTTTATATACATGAAATCAGTGGCACTATTGTTAAAATAGAATTGACATATCGACATTTTCTGTTGATACAGTTCAACAATTTTGCTGTTTTTAATTTTTGGTTTGTGGATAAAATATGAGTTTTCAACATTAATTCATATTTTGTTAAGATAGTTATCCATATCAACAAATTCAGTGTTCACAGTGGCTGGAGGTACTTTTCAACTTATCAACACCCCCTACTACTGCTACTGCTGAAATCCTTAATATTATTTTATATTTTTTTCGCCAATAACACTTTGAAGGGAGTTATACACAATGAACATCATTTGTGATAAGAATAAGTTACTTGAAGGTATTAATATTGTATTAAAAGCTATTCCCGGTAAATCAACAATGGCTATATTAGAATGTCTTGTTATTGAAGCTGAGAATAATACTATAAAATTAATTGCCAATGATCTTGAAATCGGTATTGAGACTGTTATTGAAGGTGAGATTGTTGAAGAAGGCTGTGTTGCCATAAGTGCAAAGGTATTTTCCGATATTATTCGTAAGTTACCTTCAGAACAGGTAGAAATTAATGTTGATGAAGCTTATCAGCTTAATATTAAATGTGGAAAAGCAAAATTTAACATTTCTGCAAAACCTACAGATGAATTTCCATATTTACCACAGATTGTCAAAGATAAGTATGTTGAAATATCTCAATTTACACTTAAAGATATTATCAGACAGACGGTATTCAGCATTTCCGACAATGAAAATGCTAAGGTTATGACGGGTGAATTATTTGAAATTAATAATTCAACACTCAAGGTCGTTTCACTCGATGGACATAGAATATCTATAAGAAAAGTTGAACTTAAAAATAACTACGATAATATCAGCGTTATAATTCCGGGCAAAACACTGATTGAAATAAATAAAATTCTTAATGGTGGAATTGATGATGAAGTTAAGATTTACTTTACTGAAAAGCATATTCTTTTTGAATTTGATAATACAATTGTTTTATCAAGACTTATAGAGGGAGAATACTATAAAATTGATAAAATGTTATCAAGTGATTACGAAACAAAGATTACAGTAAATAAAAAAGACATGCTTGACAGTATTGACAGAACTACACTTTTGGTAAAAGAGTCTGAAAAGAAACCTGTTATTATTGATATTAAAGACAATAGTATTGGATTTGCCATGAATTCATCAATTGGTTCCATGCATGAGGAAATGGATGCCGTTAGGGAAGGTAAGGATATAATTATAGGGTTTAATCCACGTTTTCTTATGGATGCGTTGAGGGTTATTGATGATGAAGAGATTACTCTTTACATGATAAATCCTAAGGCTCCTTGTTTTATAAGGGATAAGGATGAAAGTTATATTTATCTGATTTTACCGGTTAATTTTAATTAAAATGATTGGAGGTTGTGATGGAAGCAATACAGATTAGTGATGAATTTATAAAACTTGGCCAGGCACTCAAACTTGCAAATCTTGTTTCTTCAGGAGTTGAAGCTAAAGTGGTAGTGCAGAACGGTGAAGTTAAGGTTAATGGTGAAGTTGATACCAGAAGAGGAAGAAAACTTTATCCTCAGGATGTATTTGAGTACGATGGAAAGCAAGTGACTGTTATTGGAGAGTAAAGTGAGGGCATTATGAAAATTGATTCTATAGAGGTTGGAAATTTTAGAAATTATAATTCTGCCAGACTTGATTTTCATGAGCATACGAATATTCTCTATGGTGATAATGCTCAGGGAAAGACAAATATCTTAGAATCCATTTTTGTTGCAGGAACTACGAAATCACATAAGGGAAGCAATGACAGGGAACTTATAAAGATAGGCTGTGATGAAGCCCATATACGAATGTTTATCAATAAACGTGGAATATCTCATCGAATAGATATGCATCTGAGAAAGAACAAGGCAAAGGGCATTGCAATTGACGGAATACCTATAAGGCGTTCAAGTGAATTGCTTGGCATGGTAAATATTATTTTCTTTTCTCCGGAGGATTTAAGAATTATAAAAAACGGTCCATCTGAGAGAAGAAGATTTGTCAATTTAGAGTTATCACAGCTTGACAATGTCTATCTTTATGATTTGGGCGAGTACAATAAAGTACTTCAGCAGAGAAATAAGCTTTTAAAGCAGATAGCGTATAAGCCGTCACTTATAGATACACTTGATATATGGGATGAACAGCTTGTTCTATACGGTACAAAAATAATTAAAAGTCGTACCAAATTTTTAGAAATGCTTTCAGAAATTGTAACTGAAAATAACATTAAGCTGACCGGCGGAAGAGAACATGTTAAAGTTTTTTATGAACCTGATATTTTGGTTGACGACTTTTCAAGAAAATTAAAAGAGAACAGAGAAAAGGATATGCATTTTTGTAATACGGGTGTTGGGCCGCACAGAGATGACATTTGTTTTATCAATGATGATATAGATATACGCAGGTATGGTTCACAGGGGCAGCAGAGAACATGTGCTCTTTCATTAAAACTTGCAGAGATAGAACTTGTAAAAAAAATAATAGGTGATACACCGGTATTATTGCTTGACGATGTATTATCGGAACTTGACAGAAACAGACAGAATTTTTTGCTTGAAAGTATAAGCGATATACAGACAATAGTAACCTGTACCGGACTTGAAGAATTCATTGATAAAAGTCTTGCTTTAGACAGAATTTTCAAGGTAACAAATGGTACAGTACAGATAGAAAAGTAAAGTGGAGAGTATATAAAGACAATGCAGTTAGCAGGAAATGGAGGAAGAGATGGGAACAGAAGTGAATGGTGAATACGGTGCAGACCAGATTCAGATATTAGAGGGACTTGAGGCTGTGCGTAAAAGACCGGGTATGTACATTGGAAGTACATCTGTAAGAGGACTTCATCACCTGGTTTACGAGATAGTAGACAACTCAGTTGATGAGGCACTGGCAGGATATTGTACTGAGATTGAGGTATCAATCAATGAGGACAATTCCATCTGTGTAAAGGACAACGGTCGAGGAATACCTGTGGGAATAAATAAAAAAGCAGGTTTACCGGCAGTAGAAGTTGTATTTACAATCCTTCATGCCGGAGGAAAGTTTGGCGGAGGCGGATATAAAGTATCCGGAGGACTTCACGGTGTAGGTGCATCTGTTGTAAATGCTTTGTCAGAGTGGCTTGAAGTTACAATAAACAAAGACGGAAAGATGTACAGACAAAGATATGAGCGTGGAAAAGTTATGTATCCTCTAAAAGTTGTAGGTGATACAAACAAAAGAGGAACGCAGGTTGTATTTTTACCTGACAAAGAAATTTTTGAGGAAACAGTTTTTGACTTTGACACACTCAGACAGAGACTTCGTGAGATGGCATTTTTGACAAAGGGAATAAAGATAACACTTATAGATAAAAGACTTGAAGAGCCAAAAATAAGAGCATTTCACTATGAAGGCGGTATTAAGGAGTATGTCGACTATTTAAATAAAAGCCAGACTCCGCTTTATGATGATGTAATTTACTGTGAGGGTACTAAGAATAATATTTATGTTGAGGTTGCAATGCAGCACAATGATTCTTATACCGAGAGTACATACAGTTTTGTAAATAATATTACAACTCCTGAGGGTGGAACACATCTTACAGGTTTTAGAAATGCACTTACAAAGTGTTTTAATGATTATGCAAGGTCAAATAAACTGCTTAAAGACAGTGAGCCTAATCTTGCCGGTGAGGATATAAGAGAGGGGCTTGCTGCTATAGTAAGCATTAAAATTTCTGAACCTCAGTTTGAAGGTCAGACTAAACAAAAACTTGGTAACAGTGAGGCGAGAGGTGCTGTTGAGAGTGTAATGACCGAACAGCTCACATATTTCCTTGAACAAAATCCGCAGGTTGCGAAAATTATTTGTGACAAGGCTATTCTTGCGCAGAGAGCAAGAGATGCTGCGAGAAAAGCAAGAGATTTGACAAGAAGAAAGACAGCACTTGAAAGTACAAGTCTTCCGGGAAAACTTGCAGACTGCAGCGACAAAGACCCAAAGAATTGTGAGATTTATATAGTTGAGGGAGATTCAGCCGGAGGAAGTGCAAAGACTGCAAGAAACAGAGCAACGCAGGCTATACTTCCGCTTCGTGGTAAAATATTAAATGTTGAGAAGTCAAGACTTGATAAAATTCTTGTAAACAACGAAATCAAGGCAATGATAACGGCATTTGGTACAGGCATTGGTGAAGATTTTGACATAACAAAACTCAGATACAACAAGATAGTAATAATGACAGATGCCGATGTAGATGGTGCACATATTGCTACGCTTATGCTTACATTCCTTTACAGATTTATGCCTGAACTTATTAAGCAGGGACATGTTTATCTTGCGCAGCCGCCTCTCTACAAAGTAGAAAGAAATAAGGTTGTAAGATATGCTTATGATGATAATGAGCTTGCACAGATTCTTGCCGAAATCGGCAGAGACAGCAATAATAAGATACAGCGTTATAAAGGTCTTGGTGAAATGGATGCAGAACAGCTCTGGGATACGACAATGGACCCTGAGAAGAGAATACTTCTTCGTGTAAACATGGATAATGATTCTGAGGCAGAAATGAATGTTGTATTTAATACATTGATGGGTGACAAAGTTGAGCCACGTCGTCAATTTATTGAGGAAAATGCAAAGTATGTAAGAAACTTAGATATATAGTGTGAAAAATCCATATATGCAAAATTTTTCACAAGCCCATACAAGTAAGGACTTGTGAAAGGCATAATTGATTAGTATGAAAATTAGCAAAATGCAGAAATGAGGATGAAAATGGACGAGAATATCTTTGATAAGATTAATGAAGTTGACCTTAAAAAGACCATGGAGACCTCATACATAGATTACGCTATGTCAGTAATAGCCGCAAGAGCATTACCTGATGTCAGGGACGGTCTAAAGCCGGTTCAGAGGCGTATTATGTATGCCATGATAGAATTAAATAATGGACCAGATAAGCCACATCGTAAATGTGCACGTATCGTTGGTGATACAATGGGTAAATACCATCCACACGGTGACAGTTCTATTTACGGAGCTCTTGTAAATCTTGCACAGGACTGGTCTACAAGATATCCGCTTGTTGACGGACACGGAAACTTTGGTTCTGTCGATGGTGACGGGGCAGCAGCCATGCGTTATACAGAGGCAAGACTCAGCAAAATTTCAATGGAGATGCTTCGAGACATAAAGAAGGATACCGTTGACTTTATACCAAACTTTGATGAGACTGAAAAAGAGCCGGTTGTACTCCCTTCAAGATTTCCAAATCTTCTTGTAAACGGAACATCGGGTATAGCTGTAGGTATGGCAACAAATATACCGCCTCACAACCTTCGTGAGGTTATTAATGGCGTCGTAAAAATAATCGATAATTATGAGATTGACAAAGAAACAGAGATTGAAGAATTATTAAAAATAATTAAGGGACCTGATTTTCCTACAGGTGCGGAAATTCTTGGTACAAACGGGATAGAGCAGGCTTACAGAACAGGAAGAGGAAAGATAAGAGTTCGTGCCGTATCAAATATAGAGTCTATGGAAAACGGTAAAAACAGGATTGTTGTAACTGAACTTCCATACATGGTAAACAAAGCTAAGCTTATAGAAAAAATATCCGAACTTCACAGAGATAAAAGGGTTGATGGAATAACAGACCTCAGAGATGAGACAAGCAGAGAAGGTATGCGTATCTGTATTGAGTTAAGACGAGATGTCAATCCAAACATAGTGCTTAACCAGTTATATAAACATACTCAGCTTCAGGACACTTTCGGTGTAATTATGCTTGCACTTGTAAATAATGAGCCTGTTGTCATGAATCTTTTACAGATGCTTCAGTATTATCTGAAACATCAGGAAGAGGTCGTTACAAGAAGGACACAGTACGATTTAAACAATGCTGAGAAGAGAGCTCACATTGTAGAGGGATTACTTATTGCTCTCGATAACATAGATGAGGTAATTCAGCTTATAAGATCGTCAAAAACGGCAGCAGAAGCTAAAGAAAAACTTATGGAGAGATTTTCTCTGAGTGAACCGCAGGCAAATTCAATTGTTGAAATGCGCCTCCGTTCACTCACGGGTTTGGAGAGAGAAAAGCTCGAGAACGAATATGCCGAGTTAAAGAAAGTAATTGAAGAATATAGAGCAATCCTTGCAGACCGTAAGGTATTACTTGGAGTTGTTAAAAAAGAGATTATTGAAATCCGCGATAAATATGGTGATGACAGAAGAACATCTATAGGATATGATGAGTTTGATTTGTCAATGGAGGACCTTATTCCAAACGAAAATACGGTTATCACAATGACAAAACTTGGTTACATCAAGCGTATGTCCGTAGACAACTTTAAGAGCCAGCATCGTGGCGGTAAAGGCATAAAAGGCATGCAGACAATAGATGATGACTATATTGAAAACATGCTTATGACGACTACACACCACTATATTATGTTCTTTACAAACAAGGGAAGAATGTACAGGCTCAAGGTATATCAGATACCTGAATGTGGACGTACAGCGAGAGGAACAGCGATAATAAATCTCATACAGCTTATGCCGGATGAAAGAATAACAGCGGTTATTACACTACGTGATTACGATGAAAACAAGTATCTCTTTATGGCAACAAAGAAGGGTATCGTAAAGAAAACTTCAATCATGGAATATGCCAATATCAGAAAATCAGGTCTTCAGGCAATAAATCTCAGAGATGATGATGATTTGATAGAAGTTAAGGTTACAGACAATACAAAAGATATATTCCTTGTAACAAAACACGGTCAGTGTATCAGATTTAATGAAAATGATGTAAGAACAACAGGAAGAGTATCTATGGGTGTTATCGGTATGAATCTTTCATATGACGATGAAGTTGTTGCAATGCAGTTAAATACCCAGGGAGAGCATCTGCTTATCGTATCTGAGTATGGTATGGGTAAAAGAACGGCAATTGAAGAATTTACCGTTCAGCATCGTGGCGGAAAAGGAATAAAATGTTATAAGATTACCGAGAAAACAGGTAATGTAGTAGCTGCAAAGGCTGTAAATGAAGATACTGAAGTTATGATTATAAATACAGAGGGTATAATCATACAGCTTATGGTAAACGAAGTATCAGTTCTTGGACGTATTACATCGGGTGTAAAGATGATTGAGATGGATTCGGAAAATAAAGAAGTTATAGTAGCAAGTATGACTCGTGTCAGAGAAACTATTCCTGAAGAAGTTGAGAATGGTCTTATCGAGGAAGATGAAATAAAATAATAAAATTATTAGCCCGGTTGAAAATGACCGGGCTATATTGAAGTACAAATATATTTAAGAAAGAGGGATAAAATGAGAGAAGTTTCAACAGAGGAAATAACAAAGAATATCAAAAAAATGTGTATAGAGGCGAACTATACATTGTCAGATGATGTAAAAAATAAAATAATAAATTCGGCAGCAGTTGAAGAATCTGAAATCGGTAAAAAAATATTAAATCAGCTTGAAGAAAACATGAATATAGCAGATAGTGATAACATTCCAATATGTCAGGACACAGGAATGGCAGTAATATTTATAAAAATCGGACAGGATGTACATATAACAGGAGGAAATCTTGAGGATGCAATAAATCAGGGTGTAAGAGAGGGATACATAGAGGGATATTTAAGAAAATCAGTTGTAAAAGACCCGATCATTAGGGAAAATACAAAGGACAATACACCTGCTGTGATACACTATGAGATAATTCCGGGAGATAAAATTGAAATTACAGTAGCACCAAAAGGATTTGGAAGTGAAAACATGAGCAGAGTATGCATGCTCAAACCAGCTGATGGAATTGAGGGTGTAAAAAATGCCGTAATTGAGACTGTAAAGCTTGCAGGTCCAAATGCATGTCCTCCGGTAGTAGTTGGAGTTGGTGTAGGGGGAACATTTGAAAAATGCGCTCTGCTTGCAAAAAAAGCACTTACAAGAGACATTGACAGTGAAAACAGCATTGAATATGTGGCAGAACTTGAAAAAGAACTTTTAAACGAAATAAATAAACTTAACATCGGACCGGGAGGACTTGGCGGCAAGGTGACTGCACTTGGCGTAAATATTGAGACATATCCAACACATATAGCAGGACTTCCGGTAGCAGTAAACATGTGCTGCCATGTAAACCGTCATAAAAAAAGAGTGATATAGTATGATGCAAGGGTCAAAAGAAGAGAGCAATATAGCAATCCATAGCATTAGGCAAAATAACTTTAGCCCACAACATCAAAGTATTAAAGTATAAAAGGAATGTAAAAAGAAAAGAGGCATATAATGGACAAATATATAAAAGCACCAATAGATGATGAAGTAGTAAATTCATTAAAGGCAGGAGACTATGTATATATAACTGGAACAATATATACTGCAAGGGATGCAGCACATAAAAGAATGTATGAGGCGATAAATAACGGCGAAAGTATACCATTTGAGTTGAAGAATAATATAATCTATTATCTTGGCCCGTCTCCGGCGAGAGAAGGACAGGTAATAGGGTCAGCAGGACCGACAACGAGCAGCCGAATGGACAAATATACACCATTACTGCTTGAACACGGTTTAAAAGGAATGATAGGCAAAGGAAAGCGTTCAAATGAAGTTATAAAATCAATGCATAAAAATAATGCAGTATATTTTGCAGCAATAGGTGGGGCAGGAGCATTATTATCAAAATGTATTAAAAAGGCAGAGGTAATAGCTTATGATGATTTAGGAACAGAGGCAATAAGAAAATTAGAGGTAGAAAATCTTCCTACAATAGTTGTAATAGACAATCAGGAAAATAACATGTATGACATAGATAAATAATAAGATGTTGGGGTCAAAAGGTATTCTGACCCCAACTAATTGTTATTGTAATACGGAAAAATATCGATAAAATACCTGAAAAATAAAAAAATATCAAAAAAATGAAAAAAATGATTGACAAGATAGAACAAAGTTGATATACTAAGTCTTGCTCAGCAGAAATTTGCTGAATGGAGAAATACTCAAGAGGCTGAAGAGGCGCCCCTGCTAAGGGTGTAGGTCGTTCACGCGGCGCGAGGGTTCAAATCCCTCTTTCTCCGTTGTGGTTGATTCCACTAAAATTCAATTTATTGGACGGTCGTGAGACGAGATACAAAAGATTGAAAAAAGTTCTTGACAATGTCGAAAAGATGTTGTAAGATAAATATCGCTGTCGCACAAATCGGTGAGAGAATGAAGCTTGAAAGCAAAGGTTTTCTTATAAGATGCGAAAGCAGGAAATCTTAAAAGTTTCCGAATTTTATTTTTTGAAAAACTTCAAAAAATAAAATAAAAAAGTTCT
>FR887284.1:0-3181 GCA_000436755.1 Clostridium sp. CAG:253
ATAATTATCTACCTCCTACCCGATTTAAAACTGGTTTTATTCTAAGTATTTATTGAATGAAGCAGATACAGAGAGTAAATATCTTGTTTATGCAGCATTTGCAAAGCCAAGTGATGCCAAAAATCCTCTTGCAGATATGTATTATTACTCAATACATTATTATACAGACAGAGTGTCACAGATGTCTCAGGAGATTGGTATTGATAATCGTTTTAAGGAGCATTTGTCGCAGTATGGCAATTTCTGGAAAAATAAGCATCGTATTGAGAAGTTTAAGGAAATTGGAATTGACTATTACAATGCACAGACGATTGATATTGGTTTGATTGCCGTGCTTACAGATGTGAAAACTCCGAATTTTGAGGAGGTCGTTAAACAGATGATGCTAGGTGACAGTGGAAAATACTTTAAGGCATTGGCTGATAATGGATTGACTGATAAATTCTGGGAGCTTTGTGAAAAATTCTTCGGTTATAAGTCTGAAAAGCCAAACATAGATGATTTGTCTGCTTGTATGATATTAACTTATGCATCGTCTACATTAAAGTCTGCTGTTCCGGAAACAATAAGGTCTTATATTCTTAAGAAGCGTAATGATGTTGTGATTTTTATCCGTAACATTATGGACAATATGAATTATCAGGATGTCTATGACAAACTGGTAGAAAGAATAGATAAGTCATTGCGTTTTGTGACAAGAATACATGAAGGATTAAAGAAAAATATAGAGAAAAATATAGAGAAAAAAAGACTGTTCTCTCCAAATGGCTGATATATTTGCATGTGATGCGTTTGCTGGGTTATATGACATTATTATTGATTGGGCATTGGAACAGCTAAATGATGAGATTTTAGATGCACAGATTGATGGACTGAGTATTGCCGAGGCAGCAGACCAGAGAATGTCTAAGGCATATCACTATAGTGACAGATACAAGAATGAATATACAACTATCAAGTATGCATATTTGATGATGAAGTCTATATCACTTATGGAGTTATCAAGTGATATTAAGTCATTAGCTACAAATTACCGGAAAGAATACTACCTGATAGATTCGTATTACAGATGGTTTTATTATGCATATGATCAGATTGAAGATAACACCAAATTCTCTGATATAAGACAGAAGATAGAGAATATTTATGCGAATATATACTTGCAGAAGATAACATCAAAGTGGAATGAGAATTTCACAAATGAGTTAATGAATACTATTGATTTGCCTAAGCAGGAAGATTTCTACAAGCATTATATTAGAGGTTACGATGGAAAGCAGAGAGTTATTGTAATTATCTCGGATGCTTTCAGGTATGAGTGTCAAAGGAACTTTTTGGCAGACTGGAATTAGATGAGAAGTGTACACCAAAGATGGAATGTATGCTTAGTTGTCTGCCTTCTGTGACATCGGTTGGAATGGCAAGCCTGCTCCCACATAAAGATATGCAGGTAGATGTCTGCATGAATGTAACTGTTGATGGCAAGTATGTGCAAGTATGGAGCAGAGGGATAAGATATTGAAATCTTATAATGAAAATAATGTGGCTTTATCGTTTGATGAAGTTGCAAATGCAAATCAGGCTCGAATCAGAGAATTGATTCAGGGCAAGAATATCGTGTATATTTATCACAATCAGGTGGATGCAAGAGGAGACAAGTCTGCAAGTGAAAATGAGGTGTTTAACGCTTGTGCTGAGGCTATGGAAGAGATACATAAGTTGGTTAGAAAGCTGACCATATATGTATCTGCACCGAAGTTTTTCATAACAGCAGATCATGGCTTTCTATATAAAAGAGACAGATTACAGGAGTTTGATAAGGTTGCATATCCGAAGGATAAATGCTTATATACCAACAAGAGATTTATTATTACAGAAGATGCAGTAAATGAACATGGAATCATGGCAAGAACAATGCCATACCTCAGTGAACTATATGTAGATATTCCGGTAGGAGCAGATATATTCAAAGTTTCCGGAGGTGGACAGAATTATGTACATGGCGGCGGTACATCTCTGCAGGAGATGATAGTTCCGATAATTGAACTGACAACGAATACCAGAGGTGTAGCATACGATTATGTGGATGTTGTCCTTACATCTGTTACTCGTAAAGTGACAAATCTTATCACATACTTTGATTTCATTCAGACAGAGAAAGTTACAGATACCATGAAAGCAAGAAGTATCGTGGCTTACTTTACTACAGAGGATGGAGAAAAGATTTCATTTGATGTGCCGATGATTGCTAATAGCAGAGAAGATGCACCGGAGAAGAGAACTTTCCATGAGAAGTTTACTTTGAAATCAAGAGAATATAAATACGGTGATAAGTATTATCTTGTATTGGCAGATGCCAATGATGAGAAGGATATTTTACAACAGTATGAGTTTATGATTGATATTGCATTTGTGGATGATTTTGGATTTTAATTTATAAAATTAAGGAGAAATGAATGAGATACTTAGTGTTAGGAAATGGATTCGATTTGGCACATGAATTAAGGACCGGATATAAGGACTTTTTATTATATGCTATTCAAAGAGATAAGACACTTTATAATAACTTTTTTCAAAACAGTGAATCGAAAATTCAGTATATTGGATTGGATGAAAGAGATAAATATCTTCGAGATAAGCTAGAACATAATGTTTGGATGACATATTTTGTAATATTGTATCGTGATAGAATCATTCGCGGAGAAAATTGGATTGATTTTGAAATGGAGATAAGTTATATAATAGAGATATTTGATAGAAAGGCAGAAAGCAAGTTGGAGTATATATCTGAATTAAAAGATATAAACAACAAAAAGAATAACAAATTTTTAATATTTTATAATCTTTATGGGATTTTGCATACAGAAGGGGTTGAAGATGTTAAGAAACATACATATAGTGAATTGATATCAAATTTGAGTGATGATTTGAATGATGTTATTCTAGCGTTTGAATTTTACTTGCAAAATGAGGTAGAGGCTAAACAAATAAGTATATGTTCACCTGATATTATAGCTTTAGGAAAGTTAGATGGGGTATTGAATTTTAATTATACCACTACATTACAGCGATTATATAAGGGATTTCGCAAAGTGCCTATTCATTATATTCATGGCAAAGTATCATCTGAAGTTGAAAATAAGATGGTATGGGGAGTGAATGAATATTGGGATGAAGAGGG
>FR887284.1:3202-8117 GCA_000436755.1 Clostridium sp. CAG:253
ATGAAGAGGGAGCTAATACTCACACAGATTTTAATATTTTTAAGAAATTTATCCAAAGAATTATGAAAAATACTGGTGTTGATTATAGAAAGTGGATTTATGATATAACAAATAATTATACTAAGTATTCATCAATAAGAAACAAAACAGATTATAAAGATTTAGGATTAAGTGAGGTATATATCTTTGGACATTCCTTGGATATAAGTGATAAGGATTTGTTGGAGGAATTTTTCCTAAATGAAAATATTGTTGTAAATATTTTTTATAAAAATAAAGTTCATCAAGCTAATTTAATCGCTGCAATAATAAAAATGATATCTGAAAAAATATTTATAAAACAGTATCAATCATATCCACAGAAAATAAAATTTATTCAACAAAAAGAAATGATTTTATGTGATGAAGTTGTAAGTGACACAAATTTAATTTACAATAATTCTACAAAGCTATAGAAGAAATTGGTAAACTACGAAGTTTATACATAGTATCAAAGTCAAAAACAGGTATGATTGATTGGTATCATCTAGAAACACATATGATGTTTGGAAATGCAATTTACGGTCAGATTAGTATTTGATGAATTGATATATAAATTTAAACAATGTTAAATGTCCTAAGAATTATTGTGGTGAATTAAAAGGAGGATTAAGTAAGTATGGATCCTATATTAAGTGTAATTGTTGAAATTTTTGAAACCGGATGAGATATAAGACATGATAAAGATATCATAACCCTGTATCGTTTTTTACAATACAAACAGGATAAAAAAGAATAATATGTTTATTGTAAGCAAATAAGTTAAGGCTGAAAAAACACTTGTAAAAATTTGACAATTATGATATTATCAATACATGACAAAGGTGTCAACGGTTATATTCCGTTGGCGCCTTTTTTTACTTTTAAAGGAGTTTTATTCCTTTGTTGTGTATTGAAAAGAAATGGAGGAATAAAATATGAGTGCAAAAATTGATTTTCTTTATTTAAGTGAGCCGGATATGATAAAAGCCGGAGTAAAAGATATGGGCAAATGTGTTGATGTTATGGAAGATATGATGGTTACCTTAAACAAGGGTGACTATGTTATGGGAGGCGAAAATCATAACTCACACGGTTGTATGGTTACATTCCCTGACAATCCGGAGTTTGAAGGAATGCCAAAGAACGGCGAGGACAGAAGATTTATGGCTATGCCGGCATATCTTGGAGGAAACTTCCAAATGGCAGGAATGAAGTGGTATGGCTCAAATATTGAGAACAAGAAAGAAGGACTTCCACGTTCAATTCTTATGATGATGCTTAATGACAAAGACACAGGCGCACCATTGGCACTTATGTCAGCAAATCTTTTGAGTGCATACAGAACAGGTGCAATTCCCGGTGTCGGTGCAAAGTATCTTGCAAGAAAAGATTCAAAAACGGTAGCCATAGTAGGACCGGGAGTTATGGGAAAGACAGCCCTTGCAGCATTTATGAGTGTATGTCCTAAGATTGACACGGTGAAAATTAAAGGAAGAGGAAAAAAATCAATAGATTCATTTGTTGAATTTGTTAAGAAGGAATTTCCACAGGTAACAACAATCAAGGTATGCGAGACTATGGAGAAGGCTGTAAGAGACAGTGATATTATAAATACGGCAACTTCGGTAGGTGATAAGGAAAGTCTTTTCCCTTGCATAAATGATGAATGGATAAAAGAAGGTGCACTTATATGTATGCCGTCAGCAGCAAGATTTGATGAAAAATTTTATCTTGATGAAAATACAAAACTGGTGGTAGACAACTATAAACTTTATGAAGCATGGGCAGACGAATATCCATATCCGAGCTATGATCCGGTTCAGGTAGTCGGAGCAAAGTTTATGGATTTGCTTCATGACAAGAAGATAACAAGAGAAGAAATAATAGATATAGCAGATGTTATTACAAAGAAGGTTGCAGGACGAGATAATGATAAACAGAGAATTATATATTCTGTAGGAGGAATGCCTGTAGAGGACATCGCATGGGGCGAGACAGTATATAAAAATGCCGTGAAAATGGGAATTGGTGTTAAACTCCACTTATGGGATGAGCCTGAACTTCATTAAATGTAAAAATGTCTGTGAGATGTAAATTCAATATTTACATTGCCACTTTGCTAAACAGCAGAAATGAGGTTTTATAATGGAACAGACAGATATCATAAATCCCTTTCAACCATATATGACATTAGAGATGGATGGTTACAATCAGATAGACAGATCCGATTATGGAATTTCACATTTCTATGAATTTACAATTCATGATAAGAAAAAACATTGTATAAAAGCAGTGCCTGATGCAAGTATAGATTTGTTGTTTAATATAGGTACAAACAAAGTTTCAACATATATAAGTGGAACGGTGTTTGGTGTAAAAAAATGGGAACTTGGCACTCAGGATGACTGTTTTGGTGTGAGATTCCAGCCCGGACAGGGGCTGCTTCCAAAAGAGCTTACAATGGAAATGATAGTGAATGATGACGTTGAAATAGATGGTGATATCTTTGGACAAAACCTCACTGAAAAAATTGCTCTGGCAAAGACCATGAGTGAGAGAATGGAGATATTTAAAGATGCTTATGAAAATATGGTTTTAGAAAGAAATTCTTTATCTGACAAAGAAAAGATAAATCAATATCTTGTGAACAGAATAAGTCGAACTAAAGGAATGATAACAATGGGACAGCTAGAGGATGAGACGAATTATTCGGCTTGTTATCTTAGAAGGATATTTAAAAGTTATCATGGAATTTCGCCAAAGCAGTTTGCACAGTATATAAGGTTTCAAAATCTTCTTATGCAGGCAGATAAAAAGGATGTAAGATACGAGCAGGTTGCACTTGAGTGTGGTTATTATGATGAGCCGCATATGATGAAGGAATTTAAAAAATATGCGGGAATTACACTTGAACAGTATCGCAGAATGATAATTAAACAGGAAAAATTATTGCAATAGTAAAAAGATAAGAGACAAAGATTCAGTGTACTGTATTAATGATACAGTAGTTTGGTAGAAATTTAGCAGATAGAAATGAATTAAAAGGAGCGAGTGACTATGGGAATATCTAAAATAGAAGTAATAACAGGAATGTCAAAACTTACAAATCTTATATGTGAACTCAGCAAAGTAGGTGTACGCGGAGTTACCGTCATGCAGGTGCTTGGATGCGGCGTTGAACTTGGTACAAAGGAATATGAGGTTGAGCTTAACGAAGTGATGGAACTTTTGCCAAAGCAGCAGATAAATATTGTAGTTGAGGATGAAAAAATAGATAAGATACTTGACCTTATTAAAAAAGAACTTTATACAGGACATATCGGTGACGGAAAGATATTTGTGTATGGTATTGACAATGTTATAAGAGTTCGTACAGGAGATGAGGGTGTAGAGGCTCTTTGAATTTTTAACATGGAGCATTGCATATGCAGATGCGGTTGTGTCTGTTATAGTAATATGAAAGGAATTTGCTTATGAATAAACAGAAATTAGGGCTTGCAAATGTAATATCAATATCTGTCGGGCTTGTAGTTGCTACAAGCTGTCTTGTTTCATTGGGAGAAGGCTCCGGAACATTGGGAGTTACATTTATTCTTGCTATGGCAATAGCGATGTTGTTAAATATGACAACAGTTGCATCTTTATCTGAACTAAATGCATTGATGCCAAATACAACGGGTGGACTTGCACAGTATACTCTTGCAGCACTGGGACCATTGCCGACACTTGTGTCAATGGTAGGCGGTTATATAATATGTAATACGATGTCATGCGGCGTAGAGGCATCGATTTTTTCGTTTTCACTTGCAGATATAATTGGTGGAAATGTACCAAGTATAGTTTATACATTTATAATGACAGTTATAATTCTTCTTGCAAACTTACGTGGAGTTGACATGTTTGCAAAGATTCAGGATGTAGTCGCATTTCTTCTTGTCGGTTCGCTTGTAGTAATGGGATTTATCGGAATGATAGGAGCAGGCATGGGAGCGAGGGTTGAACAGCCGTTTGTACTTGAGGCAGATTTTAGGGGTATTGCATCTATGACGGCAGTTGCATTTTGGCTTTTTATCGGAGCAGAGTATGCAATACCAATCTCAAAGGAAGTGAAAAACGCAAAAAGAAATGTACCTCTTGGAATGATGATAGGACTGTTTTTAATCTTTATAATGCAGTCTGTCATGGTCTTTGGATTTCACAATTATGTTGAGTGGGGAAAACTTGCCGACTCAGCAGCACCACACCTTCTTTATGGATATGCAATTCTTGGAAAGTTTGGTAAAGTATGGATGATGTTAGTTGGAGCACTTGCAGTTATAAGCACACAGAACTCTACTGTAAACTCACTTGCCGTGATTTGTCAGGGTATGGCAAAAATGAATATGCTGCCAAAAATATTTGCGAAAACAAATAAATATAAAGTACCGTGGTTTGGTCAGGTTTTTGTGAGCACAGCAATCTTTCTGTTCGCATATGTCAGCAATAACTCAGCGGATATGATAGATTTTCTTATACTTGCCGGTTCGGTAATATGGATGGTTTCATATATACTTGCACACATAGATGTTCTGGTATTTAGAAAAAGACTTCCGAAAGCACCGAGAAATTTTAAAGTGCCAGGTGGATGGGTGCTTTCGATTATAGGAATTTTAGGAACTGCATATATGATTGTAAATATATCTACGGATGCACACGAAAGAATGATGATATGGCTGCTTACGGGAGTATCATTTTTAGTGCTTGGCATATATTCGGCAATATGGATAAAAGTGAAATTAAAAATGCCGGTGTTTAAACATGTGCCGCTTGAAAAAGTAATGGCAATGGAAAATGATTTGTACTATGTAGTCAGAAAACAAAAAGGAATATGGAAATAAAAAAGTAAACAGCAGAA
>FR887285.1:0-1170 GCA_000436755.1 Clostridium sp. CAG:253
TGATGAAGATGCTGTTGCTCATTGGCTTGAAAAAAACTATATTTGACAGATTCCAATTTATCAAACCAAATACGGAGGAACTATGACAAACTTTAAACTTACAGTACAATACGATGGAACACGCTTTAGCGGCTGGCAGAAACAAGGCAATACAGATAATACCATTCAGGGCAAATTAGAAAATATTTTGAATAAAATGACAGGTGAAGATATAGAAATTCATGGTTCCGGCAGGACTGATGCCGGCGTTCATGCTATCAGGCAGATAGCGAACTTTAAGGCAAATGCCACTTTATCTGAACTTGAGGTCAGAGACTCACTTAACAAATATCTGCCACTCGATATACGCATTTTAGATGCAGAGAAAACAGACAACCGCTTTCATGCAAGACTTAACGCAAAAGGAAAACGTTACAGATATACTATTGACAATGGTGAGGTGGCAAATGTTTTTGAGCGAAAGTATATGACAAGACTTACAGAAAACTATGATATAGAGGCTATGAAAAAAGCTGCCGGGTATCTTATCGGTGAACATGATTTTAAAAGCTTTTGCGATAATAAACGCATGAAGAAATCCACAATAAGAACCATTTCTGATATCTCTATCAACAATTCTGACGGGATAATAACAATTGATTTTTACGGAAACGGTTTTCTGTACCATATGGTACGCATCCTTACAGGAACTTTGCTTATGGTGGGAACTCATGACATTTCATGTGATGATATTCCGGCTATAATAGAAAAAAAATCCCGTGACGCAGCCGGTTTTACAGCTCCACCACAGGGACTTTGTTTAGTTGAGGTGGATTATTGATTTATGTATGTCACAATCTCATCAAGTATAGCTGCTGCCACATCTTCTTTGCTCATCTTCGGCAGCTCCCTGATCGCATCTTTCGTGATGAGCGTGACTATATTTGTGTCTGTTCCAAAGCCTGCTCCTGCTACTTTGAGATTGTTGGCTACTATCATATCCACATTTTTCTTTTCAAGTTTCTTCTTGGAATTTTCCAGCATATTCTGTGTTTCCATGGAAAATCCGCAGATAAACTGATTTTCTTTTTTGTTTTCTCCAAGGGTTTTGAGAATGTCTTTTGTCCGCTTAAGTGGTATCGACATTTCACCACCGTCTTTTTTCTTTATCTTTTCATCGGCTGTGTTTTC
>FR887285.1:1184-12669 GCA_000436755.1 Clostridium sp. CAG:253
GCTGTGTTTTCAGGTGTATAATCGGCTACCGCCGCCGCTTTTATGATTATATCCTGTTCGTCGGCTCTTTTTATGACTTCATCATACATCATAGCGGCACTTTCTATCTGCACAGTTTCTACGAAGCGTGGCGGTAAAAGATTTACAGGTCCACTTACAAGTGTTACTTTCGCTCCTCGTCTTGCGGCTGTTTTTGCCACCGCATAACCCATTTTTCCGGTTGAATGATTTGAGATAAATCTGACAGGATCTATTGCTTCCATTGTAGGTCCCGCCGTTACAAGCACCTTTTTTCCGGCTAAATCTTTCTCAAATAATATTTCCTGAAGAATAAAGTCAAGAAGCGTGTCCTCTGACGGCATTTTTCCTGCACCCACATCCTTGCATGCAAGAAGTCCGACATCAGGTTCAATAACCTGCATTCCAAATCGTTTTAACTTGGCTATATTATCCTGAACTATCGGATTTTCATACATATTCGTATTCATGGCAGGCGAAATTATCTTCTTACACTTACATGCCATAACAGTTGTAGTCAGCATATCATCTGCTATTCCGTTCGCAAGTTTTCCAATAACATTTGCAGATGCAGGTGCTATAAGAACAACATCCGCTTTTTTTGCAAGTGAAACATGCTCAACATTAAACTGAAAATTTCTGTCAAATGTATCTATAAGACATTTGTTTCCGGTAAGAGTTTCAAATGTAATTGGATTTATAAAATTTGTTGCATTCTGAGTCATCAAAACATGTATGTCCGCATGAAGTTTTGACAGCATACTTGCAAGGTTTGCAATTTTATACGCCGCTATACTTCCTGTTACACCCAAAACAACTGTCTTTCCTTTTAACATAACTTTATCTCCGTTTCTAAACTGTCATCATTTAGCCGCTTCCTGTGTAAGTGTTCCATATTTTTCATAAGAAGATACTTTCACAATTTTATTTTCATCATCTACAAATACCACTTTCGGCTTATGCCCTTTAACTTCCTCAGGTGACATCTGACAGTAGCACATAATAATAACATGGTCGCCTACCTGTACCTGTCTTGCTGCTGCACCATTTAAACATATCATTCCGCTTCCCGGCTCGCCTGCTATTGTATATGTCTCAAATCTGTTTCCGTTCTCAACATCGACTATCTGCACAAGTTCGTATTCATATATCCCTGCCGCCTCCATAAGTTCAGGGTCAACAGTGATACTCCCTACATAATTTAACTCAGCCTGTTTAACTACTGCTCTGTGAATTTTACCTTTAAGCATTGTAACTGTCATATTTTACTCCATTTCCAAACAGACACAACTCACCACTTCACAAGGATGCGTAAAAACAAGATGTGCCTATCATACATAATTATTTTTTACTCAACGATGAAATTGTCAATAAGTCTTGTCTTTCCGATATACACGGCTATAGCTGTAAGAATAGGACCATCTATTCTCTCTACAGGCTCAAGTGTATTCCAATCAACAACTTCAACATAATCAATCTTTGCAAGAGGTTCTTTTTCGATTATATCTGTAATTGCTTTCTTTACCTTTGCTGCATCCTTCTCACCTGCATCAACAAGTTTTCTGCCCTCTTTTAACGAATGGCTGAGAACAAGTGCTGCCTTGCGTTCTTCTTCACTAAGATAAGTATTTCTTGAACTCTTTGCAAGACCATCTTCCTCACGGATAATAGGACATCCCACAATCTCAATTCCAAAGCTTAAATCATTTACCATATGTCTGATAACTGCAAGCTGCTGTGCATCTTTCTGACCAAAGTAAGCCCTGTCAGGTGTAACAATATTAAATAACTTTGCAACAACGGTACAAACTCCACGGAAATGAATAGGTCTTGTCTTTCCACAAAGACCACCTGTAAGTGTGTTCATATCAACAAATGAAGAGAAATTATCATCATACATCTCCTCAGGTTCCGGATGGAAAATAAGTGCTGCTCCTGCTTTTTCACAAAGTGCTGCATCTCTATCCATATCTCTCGGATAGCTCTCTAAATCCTCTGTAGGACCAAACTGCATAGGATTTACAAAGACACTTACAACAACCTTATCATTCTGTGCAACAGCTTTGTCTATAAGACTTTTATGTCCCTCATGAAGGTAACCCATAGTCGGAACAAGACCAACTGTAAGACCTTCCTTTCTCCACTCTCTTACCTGTTCTCTGACTCTCTTTATACTACCTGTAATTTCCATGATTTCTTACTCCAATCTATTAAAATAAAATATTTTTCATTATAACTGTGCAATCCTCACAGCCTAAATTTTATCCACAAATTTCACACAAAAAATGAATGCTCCAGCTCGAAAATAAAATTTTCTTAGAAAATTGCATTCATTTTAATACAACTTTTCCAAAACATCCTCATCTATTTTAAATGTGTGCTCCTCAGCCGGATATGTTCCTGCCGAAACTTCATTGATATAGTCCTTAAATGCCTGCTTCATTACATCGCCGACATTTGCAAATTTCTTGACAAACTTAGGCACATAATCCGAAAACATTCCGAGCATATCCTGATATACAAGTATCTGTCCGTCACAACCTGCGCCGGCACCAATTCCGATAGTCGGAATATCAAGTTTTTCTGTAACAATCTTTGCAAGTTTTTCAGGAATACATTCTAATACAACCGCAAATGCTCCAGCCTCCTGTACCGCAAGTGCATCTTCAATAAGCTTCTTTGCCGCTGCTTCTGTCTTACCCTGAACTCTGTTACCACCAAATGCATTTACCGACTGTGGTGTAAGTCCTAAATGCGCCATAACAGGTATTCCTGCTTCTGTTATAGCCTTTATCTGTGGGCATACACTTGCTCCACCTTCAAGTTTCACTGCACCTGCACGACCTTCTTTCATAAGTCTGCCTGCATTTATAAGTGCATCTCTTATCCCTGTCTGGTATGACATGAACGGCATATCTATAACAACCATAGTATCACTTGTTCCTCTGGCAACGGCTGCCCCATGATGTATCATATCATCAACTGTAACCGAGATAGTATCTTCATACCCCAGAATTGTATTTCCAAGCGAATCTCCTACAAGAATAGCATTTATTCCTGCTTCTTCCATAAGTCTCGCTGTTGAATAATCATAGGCTGTAAGCATCGTAAGCTTCTCACCCTTTTCCTTTGCCATCTGAAATGTTCTTACTGTGTTTTTCATATTATAATTCCTTTCCGAATATCTGCCTCTTTATTTCAGGTCAGATTTCTTTGTTTGAACTGCATAACTAAAATTGCATATCCAAAAACTGTTATTTTGAAACGTATCGGATTTCAGGCATATTCACATCTTTGTATCTACTTTCTTTTAGAAAAAATATCTTCCAATTCACTATAATCCCTATGGGAATATTTTTGCTTTGAAATACCCACAAGTCTTTTTCCTACACTCTTGTATATATCAATCATATCTTTATCTTCGAGTGCTTCAATATGTTTTTTTATTGTTCCGATATCATTTCTGATAACCGGACCTGTCAATGCATCTTTTGTTCCATTCTGAAGCACAGATTTAACATTTCCTGTTATCAATGGTTCCAAAAGAGATACGGCGTCTTTATCAGTAAAACCACAATTTTTCAAAAGTTCAAGTGCAACATCAAAAATTCCGACAATATAATTGCTCGCAAATGCCGCTGCCGCATGATATTTCACCTTATCTGAAGCTTTCAGTTCAAAAATCTGATGTTTCAACTCAGCTCCAAAAAGCTCCTTTATGACTTTTACCGCCTCTGTACTGCCTTCAATTGTAAGCCTTGCTGTATTTAATTGCTTATATGATGTGAATTTGTCGCTAAACGCGTACATTGGATGAATAGAAATTTTTTCTGCTCCGGTTTTCTCTATCCCGGAAAAAATATCAGATGATAATGAACCGCTAAAATGACATATAATTTTTTTATGTAGATTAAAATCTTTAATCTGTTCCCATACTTTTAAAATGCTATCATCAGGTGTCGCTACGCATATGATGTCACATTCTTTCACCAATTCTTCTGATGAATCATATGCTGTAGAGTTTGTAAAAGTCGCCGCAATGTCCGCGCTTTTTTTCGTCCTACTATAATAACCTTTAATTTTTGCAATACTGCTGTTTTCACTGAGATATTTTCCCATACTGCAAGCAACAGCTCCTGCTCCTATAAAACCTATGTTTATATTACCACCTCCACATCAGCAGAGGTCACATTATCTCTGATGCAGTTTCCTTTTAATCCGAATACCGCTCACAAACGAGATAATAGCATAATCGTGGATTCATTGCAAGTGCATAGAGTGTTTTGAATTACTACAAATAAAATACTTTAAAAATATCAGCAATAAAATTTAATATCATCAGTCACAAAAGCTTTTTTCCACTTTGCACAAATTAAAAAAAACTGAGCAGATATGAATTCCATTAACTCATTTAACTGTTTATTGGATATTTTACTTCCATTGCTTGCCAAAATACATCCACCAGACCTTGTCAGCCATATTTTTGTTGCATTTGGTGTAGGCTTTCCCTTTGAAACATGAACATGTATTGGTTCTCCATTTTCATTTGACCAGAAATATACCGTATAACCACTTACCGTAAATAATTTAGGCAATATTGATTCCCCCATTCTCAGCATACTTATATAACAAATGTGCATTGCTGTGTAAAATTTCTTCAAAAAAAGCTATTTCTTCATCAGAATATCCCTCTCGTTCTGTCCACTTATAATCAGGCAATTCACACCTAGCCGAATCAAAGCCATCTTCAGTTGGCCGTTCAAAATTTACAATTACTTTTTTCTTTCCGTCTTCTTCAATCACTTGAGAATGTACAATTTCCGTTTCATCTGCCAATGTCATATATGGATACATCATATTACCCCTCCATTTCTGTGCCTTTATTTTGCACACAACCTATTTTTATCAAATATACTCTTATATATTAACCTATTAATATTCATTGTATCACAAATGTACAATTTTTCACACATACCTAATCTCCACAAGCTTAAGTCCCCTTGCCGGCGCTGTCGGCCCCGCTTTCGCCCTGTCGGTTGAAGCTATTATTTCTCCCATCTTTTCAGATGGTATATTTTCCTTTCCCACTTCGAGAAGCGTTCCCGCAATTATACGCACCATATTATAAAGGAAACCGTTTCCGTTTACTCTTATTCTTATAAGCCTGTCATTTTCTTTTTGTTTATCCGTCCCGGCAGACAAATCTTCACTGTTTTCACCATCAGGCTTTGCTTTTCCAAGCTCTATGCACTCGACCTCTAAACTGTATATTGTCCTGATTGTTGTTTTCACCTGCGCTCCCGCTGAACAAAATCCGGCAAAGTCATGTTCCCCGATAAATGCTTTACATGCATCCTGCATTGCTTTTACATCAAGATTTCCATAATCAAAATGTGCTGTATTTCTGTACTCAGGTAACGGAAATTTTCTGTTTAAAATCGTGTATTCATATGTCTTTCTGCATTCCTGATAACGCGGATGAAAGTCTAATGCCACTTCTTCTGAACTTTGTATTATTATATCTTCCGGAAGTCTTTGATTCAGCGCATATGAAAACTTTTCTCCCGGTATCCTGCTCTCCGTATCAAACACAGCAACATTGCCAAGTGCATGCACTCCTGCATCGGTTCTGCTTGCCCCTATAACTTCTATATGTTCCCCGGTAAGCTCTGATATGGCTTTATTTAATTCACCTTCAACTGTAATCGCATTTGGCTGTATCTGCCAGCCATGATAATTTGTACCGTCGTATGCCACCGTCAGTTTTATTCGTTTCATTTTTTCTCCTTACCACCATTTATCCCAAATGTCTTTTGGCATATTCGTAAGTACCATGTCAAAACCTGCCATACACATTGCAAAAAATACTATCATTATCAAAATAATAATTGCCGCAAAATCGTAAGCTCCGGCTTTTTCAGGTGCCAGACAACTATAATATAATATTTCCATGCCGAGTGCAACCAAAATCAACGGCCACAAATGAAAAATCAATGTATAGTTTAGTACTCCGCCAAATATACGAATCATAAACAATATCCCAAATAATACAAGTGAAACTCCCAGTGTTATTGTGCCTATTCTGCGCTGTCTCATTTATCCTCTCTCCCCTCAAAGTATTTCTCATCATCAAAATCAAATGCTTTCTTTTTCCCCATTATCATGCGTATTCCGACTGCGATTATAATAAATGCTACTGCGAACTGTGGTACATAATGCAATAAAAATTCATTTATTTCATATGAAATGTATATTCCCATACCTGCAAGTGCCGAAATAATGCTGTTACATAACATATATATACCCAGACATATGAGAACTATTGCTAATACATTTCTGCCCTTTCCTTTTGGAATTTCAGTAAGTCCATCTAAATGAGAACCCCATATATAATTATCTTCAAGTTCCTCAAATTCTTCATCTGGCAATGAATTTTTGTTCATGGCATCAAAAAAAGCATAGAACCAAACAATTATTGCACCGAAACCAAACATTTCAATATACAGCCAATTTGTCAGTATTAAAATTCCAAAAAACATTGTCATAAGGCTTACGCCCTCTTTAAAAAATCCTAAAAACATCTGTCCTGCTCCCGGTATACATGAAAAACAGAATGTTAAAAATTTTCCTTTTTTTCTTTTCATAATAATCCTTATTCCTCCAACCTATTTTATTTTTTTATATTCAAATATTTTTGCAAATTTCTAAAAACCCTGTTTATACTAAAACTTCTACTCCCACTGCTTTCCCTATGCTTTTCCATAAATTTTTTTCGTTCTGTGTCCTGCTTTTTTTTCATTTCCGACTGTTTTTTTTCATACGCCGATTTTTTTGCCGTCAAAACTTTTCTCGCAGTTTCACTTCCAATTTTTTCACCTATATCCTGCTGCACTTCCTCTAAGACTGTTCCCGGCATGCTCTGTGAATCTGAGTTATATGTTAAGTTCGCAGTAACCAATAGTGCAAACGACATACACATTCCAAGTGCAACCCTTGTGCAATATCTGTAATACTCTCTGCGTCTTCGCTGTTTTGTCGGTATTTTCTCTGCTTTTTCCAAAATTTCCACCGAAACACCATGAGGTAACCCTATCATTTCCGTTTGAGGTAATCCTGACGCAAATCTTCCGGCACAATATTCACATTTTGCAATATGCGTAAGCATATCTGTTTCTTCGGGCTGTCTCAGCATATGCGCATAATATTTTTTTATCTGCTCGTCAGTTATATGTGCCATAACGTCCTCCTTTCAATTTTTTTTGAAGCATTTTCTTTGCCCTTGAAATTTGTGTCTGAATTGTTTTCAACTTAATTCCACGTCTCTCGGCAATCTCTCTTGCCGTCTTATCACAACAATAAAATTCATAAGCAACTTCATTATATGGCGGCTTTAAATCTCGGCAGGCATTGATAAGTTCCTGATTTATCTCTTCTTCCAAAAAAGCTTCCTCAACAGATGAAACTGTCCCGACATTACTTTCCAGTATGTCATCTTCAGCCGGCATCTCTTTTCTTCTTTTGGATTTAAGAATATCAAGACATTTATTCGTTGCAATTTTCGTTAAAAAAGCCTTTTCATTCTGACCATCAAATCGGTCAAGCACCCTGTAATATGTAAGAAATGTTTCCTGAGTCATATCCTGAGCATCAAAATAATCTCCCAACATACGATAACATATTGAAAAAATAAGTTTTTCGTATTGCTCCATAGCCTTTTCCAATTGCATCATATGTATGGTATTGTCCGCCAAGCTTCATCACCTCCCATTTTCCCTTTTCATTATACTTAAACGAATGACTTTTACAAAAACCTTCAAAAATAAGTACAAAAAGTTTTATATAACACAAAAAAATACAGACTATGCATGCATAACCTGTATTCTTTACTCTATTTACCTAAAAATATTATCTTTTTGTGCATCACCATCTATTGTTGCCATAAGTAACTCATCGCATCTTGATATTGCTTTTGATATTTCATCCCATTCTCCAACCTTTAAAGCCATCTGAAATACCTTTGCAACTTCATAATTTGGCACATATTCACTCTTTCTGTCTTTTCTAAAGCTGGCATTTCTCGGATTAAAATATATCCCCATTTTTTCACTCCATTTCACAAAATCTAATACTGTTCACTTATACTCCCTCTATCAAAACTTCCTTACCTTTAAATGCAAAACCATAATGTCTTATATTCTCCTTTTTTACACCTCTCCTTACAAGTTCGGCATCATAGTCTTTTTCTTTTATCTGTTGCAATGCAGACTCGGCTGTTTCCTTTAAGCCGGTTTCTTTTCTGGGATTTATAACTTTAAATTCTATAACTATTCCCGGGTATCGTATATCATCTTTATCCACAGGTTCAAGCATTATATCATACCGTCCATAACCACTCTCCCTGTTTGAATTTATAATATAGTTTTCTGTCTGATCTACCATAAGACCTAATACAAAACCATGGAAAAAATTTTCCGGTGCTTTTCTTTCTGATGTATGTTTTCCTGAATCAAATGAACTGAATATTTTTAATGCAACGTCATTCATATACTCATTCATCCCCTCTACATCCCCACATATAAGTGCTTTTACAAACTCATTTGTCTCTGTCTTTGCCGTACTGAACCATCTTAGTATCATATTTTCAAACATAATCCGTATTTCCAGATTTGTAAGTGTAAGTCTGTATTTGCGCGCTTTCCTACGACTTCCATCCAACGGGTCTGCTGATACTACTTTAAGATATCCACTTGCAAGCATAAGGCTCCACACTGCGTCCTCCGAATAATCAAGTTCTGAAAATACTATCTGCTCGTCTATAGGTACCTCTATTGTCCCATCTTTAAGAAGTATTTCCATAAACATTTTTATATAAGAACTTCCCTTTTGTATAAGGCTGTTTATAAGCCCGTTGGAACTTGAATCTGCCCAATAGGTCTGTAAGCTCTTAAATTTTAAAAAATTTATTATAGACCATGGATTGTAAATATCTTTTTTATCTCCAAACGAAAAACCATCATACCAAGTCTTAACGTCCTCTTTTTCATTTGAAAGTCCCTGTTCGTCAAGTGCTTCAAACACTTCTTTTTCCGTAAACCCAAATGCTGTCTCATATTGATTTGATGTAGTGGTGATTACGACCAGGTTATTAAGGTCCGAAAAAATACTTTCTTTCGAGACACGAGTTATACCTGTCATTATCGCCCTTTCAAGGTATGGATTGGTCTTAAATGTAGAATTAAACATACTTCTTGTAACTGCTACAAGTTCTTCCCAATACCCGTTTATATATGACTCCTGCATAGGTGTATCATATTCATCAAGTAAAACTATTACCTTTTTCCCATAATATTTCTGCATAAAACAGCACATCTGGTTTATGGCGGTGCTCAATATGACATCAGACATATCCATATCCACACTTCTAAAAAACTTTTTTTCATTCTCTGTTAATATACCACTATCATACAAATACTCATTTTCATTGTATAACTTTACTATCTGAAAACATATTTGTTCTCTGGCAGCTTCAAATTTTTTTGTCTTAATCTCCGCAAAACTTAAAAATATTACAGGATATGTTCCCTGCAATTCACGATATTTTTCATCTTTCCAAATATCAAGTCCTTCAAATAAATCCCCTCTGTCTTTATACTCGTTTGAAAAAAAACACTTTATCATATCCATGTTTAATGTTTTTCCGAAACGACGTGGTCTTGTTATAAGCGTTACTATATCGTAATTATCCCACCACTCTTTTATAAATAAAGTTTTATCTATATAAAAATTATTTTTTTCCCGTATTGATTCAAAACTCTGATTCCCTATACTTATAACTTTTGCCATATACTCTCTCCTACTCTTATTGAAAACAAATCCCCGTAACTTAATAAGTTACATTTTTTTAAGTCCACATGCAGTTACAATTCCTGTCATATTTGTTCCGACCATGGCACTGTTGTGGAATATATTTTTTGCATAATATACTGCCGCACCGCCATTTACTTAAATGAATATGAAACTGACTCATTTCCTGCTAAATCTGAAACCACACAGTCTCCTTTAACTGTATATGATTTTACGATTTTACCTTTCTTTGATATTTTCTTGCCATTCACCTCATCTATTCCTGATTTATCCGTAATTTTGCAAATAATCTTTTTTCCTTTCCTCGTAACTTTTATCTTGGGTGCCTTTGTATCTTTCCAAACTTTAAGAATGGATTTATGACCATCTTTATCTGTAATTGATAATATATGTTTACCCTCCGGAATTTTTAATTTAGATGCTGTCTTAAATTCCATATTTAATTCACTCGCTGTCCTTTTACTAAAGTCGTTCCATAACACGATATCATTTGCTGCCGGTTTTCTTACTTTATCTAATTTGTAAGATTTTTTGCCATCAAGCACTATCTTATCTACCGAGTCTGTGTTATCAAGAACCTCGTAACTTATACTCTTGCCAAATTTATTTATATTTCCTATCATTACATATCCTGTAAGTGGTCTTTCCTTATCGGCACCTAAACCATAAACTGAATATGACACCGGATTATATCCTGAAGTTTCTGCATATTTTTCTCTAAATGATAATACTACTCCTGTCTTTTTGAAAAGTGCTGCATCGTTGACAAGATAATCCGTCTTTACTCCTGTTTTATAATACGGTTTCTTTACTTTAGCTGCATAACCTGCTTCCCCAAACAATGTACTTGTCATCAAACCTGCTACAACTGTCATAGTGATAATTTTTTCAATCTGTTTTCTCATAAGCGTCACCCTCCTTAAAAAATCAAACTTATTTTTGAACCTTTCTTTAAAGAATATCATTCACTTTAAGTCCGGTTAATCTTTATTTGTTATTACTGTTTCACTTATTAAGACAGATATCTTTCTTACTTGTTGCAAAAAATTTAAAGTTGATCTAATTTTTTATATTTTCCATACGAAAATCACTCTCCATATTTTATCTTAGGCAGATTCCATTCAAAGTGAACCGCAAGTACACGCACCGCCACGACAAGCACTGAACAACCGACTATTGCCGTATTCCTTCCTATATAATTATCAATAACCATATAAGCCCCTGCTCCTGCTGCCGATGCAACTGCATATATGTGTTTTTTAAATATATACGGTATCATCCCACTCATTATATCACGCAGAACCCCACCACCTACACCTGTTATTACACCGACAAATATAAGCAGAAATGTGTTTGTATTGTATTCACTGACTGTCTTTTTTGCCACATCTATTCCGATGACAGTAAATGCTCCAAGTCCTACCGCATCTGTAAGCATAAGAATATACTCATATAGTGCCACAAATCTTTCACTCGGATTTTTTGCATGCTCAGATGCATTCATTATCATAAATATAAATACAAGACATGAAACTATTGCTGCAATACTTACATCCCTGGGATTTTTAAATGCTGCCGGCGGTGTATTGCCAAGCAAAACATC
>FR887285.1:12674-28017 GCA_000436755.1 Clostridium sp. CAG:253
CGGTGTATTGCCAAGCAAAACATCCCTCGTTATGCCGCCTCCAACCGCTGTCACTATTCCAAGCACACATATTCCAAGCAGATCCATCCTCTTTTTTATCGCAGTCATCGCTCCCGATATTGCAAACGCCACAACCCCTATTATATCTAAAATATCTATCAAATCATTCATGTTCTTTATCTCAACTTTCCGTTTAGACCAAAACAGGATATAATTCCTGCTTCAAGGCATTTTTATCTCAAAACAAAAATCATATCCTGTATGTATTATGATGGTGGCTTTCGCACAGTCGATTAAAGTCTCTTCATGAGTTCTTCTCTCTGAGCCTCAAATCCAGGTTTTCCGAGTAATGCAAACATGTTTTTCTTGTAGCTCTCAACACCCGGCTGATTGAATGGGTTTACTCCTAAGATATATCCGCTTACACCACAAGCAAACTCATAGAAATAGAAGAGCTGTCCAAGATAAAACTCGTTCTGCTCAGGTACCTTTACTACGAGGTTTGGTACATTTCCGTCTGTATGTGCAAGCTGTGTTCCCTTCATGGCACTCTTGTTGATAAAGTCTAATGTCTTACCTGCAAGATAGTTAAGTCCATCAAGGTCAACTGCTTCTTCCTGAATTGTAATATCATATGAAGGTTTCTCAAGTTCCATGATAGTCTCAAACATGATACGGCTTCCGTCCTGAATGAACTGTCCCATTGAATGAAGGTCAGTTGTAAGGTCAACTGATGCCGGGAAAATACCTTTCTGGTCTTTTCCTTCACTCTCTCCGAAGAGCTGTTTCCACCACTCTGCTACATAATGGAATGCAGGTTCATAGTTTCCAAGAATTTCAACGCTCTTTCCTTTGCGGAGAAGAATATTTCTGATTGCTGCATATTTTAATGATTCATTCTCATCAAAATCTTTATTCAGGCATACTTCTCTCATAGAAGCTGCACCTTCCATAAGTTTTGCAATATCTGCACCACTTACTGCAATTGGAAGAAGTCCTACTGCTGTGAGAACTGAGAAACGTCCTCCTACATCGTCAGGTACAACAAATGTCTCATAACCTTCTTCTGTTGCAAGGTTCTTGAGTGCTCCCTTTGCCTTGTCTGTTGTTGCATAAATTCTCTTTGCAGCTTCCTCTTTACCATACTTCTTTTCAAGCATCTCTTTGAAAATTCTAAAAGCTACGGCAGGCTCTGTTGTTGTTCCTGATTTACTGATTATATTTACAGAGAAATCTCTGTCCCCGATTACTTCTATAAGCTGTGAAAGATATGTTCCACTAAGACTGTTTCCACAATAATAAATCTCAGGTGTCTTACGGATTTCTTTAGATACACTGTTGTAGAAACCATGTCTTAAAAACTCAATTGCTGCTCTTGCCCCAAGATATGAACCACCGATACCAATTACAAGAAGCACCTCAGAATCAGATTTAATCTTTTCTGCTGCTTTCTGAATACGTGCAAACTCCTCCTTATCATAGTCAACCGGAAGGTCTATCCATCCAAGGAAGTCATTTCCTGCACCTGATTTGCTTACAAGTACATCTTTTGCATCATTTGCAATCTTTGCCATAGACTTGATTTCGTCCTCTGACACAATACCATTTGTTAATGAGTAATCAAATTTTACCTGTGTTCCCATTATCGTAATCCTCCATTTCTGTGTTAAAACACCTTTGATTTGTGTTATTGCGGTAATCTATTGCATTATAGCTTAAAAGCAATAACATCTAAATTTAAGATATCTCATTTATTATAAGCGTGGCAAAACTAAAATTCCCACCCTTATATAATATAAATAATCCCCTATCATTTCAAGTTTAATTTTTTGATTTATTTATAATAAATTTCTGAAATTTTAATATAATTACCTCTGGTACTCCAAATTTCCAAACTTCGTATATTGCGACAGCCACGCAAGTTCAACCGGACCGGTCGGACCGCTTCGCTGTTTTGCCACTATGACTTCCGCCACACCTTTTTTCTCCGAATCCGGATTATAATATTCATCTCTGTATATAAACATTACAATATCCGCATCCTGCTCTATCGCTCCCGATTCACGAAGGTCTGAAAGCATCGGTCTTTTATCAGGTCTTGACTCAACGGCACGGGAAAGCTGTGACAAAGCTATTACCGGAACGTCAAGTTCTCTTGCCATTACCTTAAGCGAACGCGATATATCAGATATTTCCTGCTGTCTGCTGTCACTTTTTCTTTTGCCCGCACCCGTCATAAGCTGAAGATAATCGATTATAACAAGGTCAAGTCCCTGTTCTATTTTTAATTTACGGCATTTCGAGCGGAGTTCCGATGCCGTAATTCCTGATGTATCATCGATTACAAGATTTGAATTTCCTATTTTTCGTACACTTCCTACAAGTTTGTCCCAGTCATCATCTTCCAAATCACCGGTTCGTATCTTTTGCGAATCTACCATTGAATTCATGGCAAGCATACGTTTTACAAGCTGTTCTTTACTCATCTCGAGACTGAACAAAGCTATTGTACTGTTGCTGTGAAGTGCCACATACTCGGCAATATTCAGCACAAATGCTGTTTTACCCATTGCCGGTCTCGCCGCTATAAGTATAAGGTCGGATTTTTGCAATCCTGCCGTTTTAGCATCTAAATCTCTAAAGCCTGTTTCAAGACCCGTGATGTTTCCTTTTTGTTTAGCCGCCTTTTCTATACTGTCAAGAGTTCTGAGCACAACGTCTCTGATCGGCTCAAACTCACTTCCTCCACGCTGCTGTATTACATCGAACACGCTTTTTTCGGTGTCCTCGAGAATATCCTCTAACGGCTGGCTGTCCATGTAACACTCTCTTGTAACCTGTTCTGTTACCTTGATAAGCCTTCTTAAAACAGCCTTTTCATGTACAATCTCCGCATAAAATTTTACATTTGCCGATGTGGGAACACTTGCTAAAAGTTCTCCTAAATATTCCACACTGTAAAGTTCAGGTGTGACTTCCTTCTCACGAAGCTTATTCTGGATAGTGACCAAATCGGCTCCTATCCCGTCTCTGTACATTTCAACAAGAGCATCAAAGATAATTCCATATTGCTGTTGATAAAATTCTCCTGCTGTAAGTATCTCGGAACATACCATTATAGCATCCGAATCTAACATCATCGCTCCTATAACAGCTTTCTCCGCTTCCACATTGTTAGGCGGAAGTCTCTTTATCACTTCTTCTTCCAATTTTTTTTACCTCTTAAGCCTCTTTTACGACAACTCTAAGTTCAGCTGTCACTTCCTTGTGAAGCTTTATCTTGACATTGAAAGTTCCCGGACTTTTGATAGGTACATCAAGTTCCATTTTCTTTTTGTCAAGTTCATAACCAAGCTGGCTTTTTGCTGCTGCCGCAATCTCTTTTGTTGAGACAGAGCCGAAACTTCTTCCGCCTGAACCTGTTTTTATTGAAACTGTAACCTGTTTTTCCTCGAGTTCCTTTGCAAACTCTTTTGCAGCCTCAAGTTTTTCCTTTGCAAGCTTCTCTTCATTTTTCTTCTGAAGTTTAAGCTCATTTAAATTGTTTGATGTTGCCTCAACACCAAGTTCCTTTTTTAATATAAAATTTCTGGCATATCCGTCGTTTACCTTTACAATCTCTCCCTTTTTTCCAAGAGATTTTACATCTTCTAATAATATTACCTGCATATCTATATTTCTCCTTCCTCTATCATCCTGTCTATTTCTTTTCTAATCATATCTTTTACAGCTTCCACTTCAACATTCTCAAGCTGTGCACCCGCCATATTTATATGACCGCCGCCGCCAAACTGCTCCATCATAATCTGGACATTGACTTCGTCAATTGAACGTGCACTTATATACACTTTCCCTCTATATTTTGTAAGTACAAATGAAGCTTTAACTCCATTTATGTCGAGAAGTGAATTTGCAATTTTGGATGCAAATACAGTCGGTGATTCTATTCCCTCACTCTTGCTTTCTGCTATTGCAAATGCATCCTTGTAAAGCTCCGTATCCTGTATAGCCGCCGCTCTTATCTTATATTCGTCAATGTCCTCCCTGAAAGCCTTTCTTATGCGAACCGCATCAGCTCCGTTTCTTCTCAGATAAGCCATTGCCTCGAAAGTCCTGACACCCGTTTTATTTGAAAAATAATTTGTATCAATCATAATGCCGGCATACATTGCCTCGGCTTCTGCTGATTTAAGCTTAAGACCATTGCCGATATACTGTGAAATCTCAGCAACCATTTCACTCGCAGACGATGCATATGGCTCAATGTAAAACAATACCGCCTTATCAATCGCATCTCCCGCCTGTCTGTGATGGTCTATCACTACAACAGACTGAGCCTGCTCAATAAGTTCCGGGCATTCTGTATAACTTGCTCTATTTACATCTACAATTACAAGTACCGTATTTTCATCTACAAGTTCTTTTGCCTCGTCACCTGTAACAATCATGTCACCCTCGTATTCTTTTGTATAAAATCTGTCTCTTATAGGTTTAACTGACTGATTTACCTCATTTAATACGACATTCGCTTTTCTGTTAAGCGTCTTTGCAATGCGGTATATACCTATTGAAGCACCGAAAGAATCGACATCACCTATAGAATGTCCCATTACGACAACTCTTTCCTTGCCCTCTATAAGTTCTTTTAAAGCATGTGCTTTTACTCTCGCTTTTACCCTTGTATTTCTTTCTATCTGAACACTTTTTCCACCGTAGAATTTTTCCTGGTCAACAGATTTGACTACAGCCTGGTCGCCACCTCTTCCGAGTGCAAGATCTATGGCAGCACGCGCAAGGTCATATCTCTCAACAAATGTATCTCTGCCCACACCAATACCAATACTTATGGTTGCACTTGATTCATTTCCGAGATTTATATCCCTTATTTCTTCTAAAATTGCAAAACGATTTGAACATATCTCCGCAAGATAACTCTGTTTAAATAAAAACAAAAATTTATCCTTCTCCAGTTTTTTAGAGATTGCATCTATCCCCTGCATGTATTTATTGATTTTTCTGTCTATCAGAGCCATAATCAGCGACTGCCTAATTTCATCGATGCTGTCGATAAGCTCATCATAATTGTCAATATATAAAAGACCCACAACAAGATTTTCCGCTTCTCTCTTCTGCTCAAGTTCCATCATGTCAGTCTCATCATACAGGAATACAGAAATGAGCCTGCTGTTATCCATAAGCTGATTTATGTCAGTTTTTACCGTCTCATCATCATCCGGTGAGTCTGATACAATAAGTTTCATAACAGCACGATAATATTTATCTTCTGTTTTTACATGTATCACCTTAATCTCATCAGAGTCCGGCAGACTGTCTATTGTAATTTCCTCAAATATGTTTGAAATGTTTCTTCTTGCCGCTTTTTTGTTGACTATGACTGATACAAATTCATCATTGCCCCACAGCATATGACCATCATCGCTCAGAATTGCAAACGGAACAGTCAATGTTTTCATCATCCGCATTTGCATTTCACCATAGTTTGTAGCAAATTCTATAAGATCTTTCTTGAGCTTTCTTCTACCGGAAAAATTTATAAGAAAAGCTATCAACAAATAAATAACAGTGTAAAACACACCCATTATACCGGCTTTAACTGACACTGAAAAAAGCTGAACTGTCATTAAAATAAATAACAATCCAAAAAACAGAGGCCATCTCAAATAGGTCTTAAGATTTCCTCTAAGCCTTATTCTATGTTTCATTCTATACATTATTCTCCATTCCTGCACAACATACTGTGCCTGCATGTTTTTTGCACATTACAAAGTTTCGCCAGAAACTTTTAATATGAGCACCTTAGTGCTCATTATATCATCAACAGATATTTAGCGTCAAACTTTACTGTTTTTCCCATCTGCCTGAAGCACCACACGGAAGTACCAACCCATTTGATGATACAGGAAGTCCAATTTCCTGTGCTTCAACTTTTCCACCTGCTTTTTTCACAAGTTCTGTATTCAACATGTATGAAAGAACTGCCGGCTGAAGACCTGTCGTATATGAATTTATAAGGAAGAAAAGCGGGTCATCCGATAATATCTGAGTACATAATTGTATAAACGGATGTATTTTTTCTTCTATCTTCCATATCTCACCTTTAGGTCCTCTTCCATATGAAGGCGGATCCATAATAATTCCATCATACTTATTTCCACGTCTTATTTCTCTCTCAACAAATTTAACGCAATCATCAACAAGCCACCTTATAGGTGCTTCTGAAAGTCCTGATGCCGCCGCATTTTCTTTTGCCCAGGTAACCATTCCCTTTGATGCATCCACATGTGTAACACTGGCTCCTGCCGCTGCTGCCGCGAGTGTCGCACCACCCGTATATGCAAACAGATTTAATACTTTTACAGGTCTTTTGGCATTTCTTATCTTTTCTCCAAACCAGTCCCAATTCACTGCCTGCTCCGGAAACAATCCCGTATGCTTGAATTTGAAAGGCTGCAGGTTAAACACTAATTTGCCGTATTTAATCTGCCATGTATTTGGAAGATTAAAAAATTCCCATTCACCTCCGCCTTTGTTGCTTCTGTGATAATGACCGTTCATCTTCTTCCAGCCTTTTGCCTTTTTAGGCGTATCCCATATAACCTGCGGATCAGGTCTGACAAGAATATAGTCTCCCCATCTCTCCAGCTTTTCACCGTCTGACGTATCTATTACCTCATAATCTTTCCAATTGTCTGCAATCCACATTTATCTTCCTCCATTATAAAAATTTTGATATTTCTTTTAACATCTCATCTACCTTGATTGGTTTTGAAATATGAGCATTCATTCCTGATTTCAAAGACTCCTCAACGTCTTCTGCAAAGGCATTCGCACTCATTGCAACTATAGGTATCGTCTTTGAATCTTCCCTGTCGCCGCTTCTCAATCTCATTGCCGCCTCATGCCCGTTCATAACCGGCATATTTATGTCAAGAATAATGAAATTATATGTTCCCGGCTCACTGTTTTCAAACTCTTCAACAGCCTGTAAGCCATTTTCCCGTACAGTTACCTTTGCACCATACATTTCAAGCACTGTCTTTGCAATCTCCGCATTAAGCTCATTATCCTCTGCCATAAGAATCCTTTTACCGTCAAGCTTAGAAACTTCAGGTTCATCATCATCTTTCAATGCTGTGTACCTATCACTTTCCTCCTTGTTCGGATAAGAAAGCTTTATTTCAAAACAGAACTCTGAACCTTTTCCAAGCTCACTCTGAACTTCAAGTTTTCCTCCCATAAGGTGAACAAAATTGTTGCTTATGGCAAGCCCCAGTCCGGTTCCTCCATACTTTGAAGAAGAATTCTGCCCTGCCTGTTCAAACGCTATAAATATCTTTTTCTGATCCTCTCTACTGATTCCAATACCATTATCTTTGATACTGAACTTAATCCTTGCTGCCTTGTTGTCCGAATATACCTCCTGTATTCTGACTGTAATTTTTCCATTTTCATGTGTAAATTTCAGTGCATTTCCCGCTATATTTATAAGTATCTGACTTAATCTGAGTTCATCCCCCACAACAATAGGCCTTACATAATCCCTTTTAAGCTCAAATGTAATATTTTTTTCATCAGTCTGCGGTCTCATAAGCATTTCAACCTTATCTGCTATCTTATCAAGACTCATTGTTCTGCTGACCAATGTCATTCGACCACTCTCAATTTTTGAAAGGTCGAGTATATCATTTATAAGTGTAAGCAGATGCTGTGATGAACTCTCAATCTTATCAAGACATTCCTCAACCTTATTCATATCTGACATATTTGCCTTAGCTATGTCTGTCATTCCGATAATAGCATTCATCGGAGTTCTTATTTCATGAGACATATTTGAAAGAAAAGCTGTTTTCGCTTTATTGGCAATATCAGAATGAAGCTTTAACACATACCCGCCAAGAATATTTGAATATTTCAACAGATATTTCTTTTCATTTCTCTTAAACGCCCCTTCTTCTCTTTCAAAAACAACCCCGCCCCTTATCCTTCCCTCGGATACAATGATACATATAATGGCATTATTCAACATATTTTTGTATGTATTTAAGCCACGTATCTCGCAATACTTCTTTATTTCATCATCTGAAAAATCAAAAATCACCCGTCTGCTTTTCTTTATTTCATTAAGTATCTTTATATCTAAATGATTATTTGCGGCAAACTCTTTATCAACATATTTTTTATCGGACGACCACTGATAAGACAGATGTGCATTGTTTCTGTCATCCTCAAATTCATACACACTCACCCTGTTTAAATGATAAAACAGCCCTGCTCTTGCGAGTGCTATCTGAAGCGAACTTCTAAGGTCTTTTGACTCGACAAACAGCTTTTCTATATCTTTTACAAGTCTCTCATCTGAAACTTTCTCCGCATCAAAACTCTCATCTTCCAAATATTTATCTGCGACTTCATGTCCTTTGTCTTTCTCCTGCACCTTTTCATTGTTTTCTAAATCGTCTGCTCTCTGTGCTTTTGCATATTTTAATGCAACTTCAAAAAGTTTCTCAAACCATGCCTTGCCTGTATGATAACCAAAATAATATTTTATTCTGTTAATCTCTTTTTCACCTACATAAATGTTTGACAAAACACGGCTTATCTCTCTGCGAAGTTTTCTGACATTTATCAAATCACAGTTAGGTATAAAAAACATAAACGCTGCTCCCGGCAGCTTTGCCACATAAACTTTCTTCTCACTTCCAAATTTTCTAAGTTCACCGGCAATCATTACTATAAGATTATCAGCATAAATATCCCCATAACATTCAACTATGTCATTCATGTTTTTTATGTTGATTATCATAACTTCATGTATTCTGTCAGGCTCCTGTTCTTCAAGCTCTATTGCAATCTGTCTCACTCTCTCAAACGAATATAAACCTGTTAATGCATCCCTCTGTCTTGCAATTCTTTCTCTTTCTTCCCTCTCTTTCTCGCTTGTAATGTTGCACAATCGTCCTACTACAAGTTCCAGCTTGCCATAATCATCATATACGGCATTTCCTTCATAACGAAACCACTTCTCAACTTTTTTATCATTCTCTTCAAACTCAGCTCTAAATATATCTGACTGCTCCTTCTTCGTTCCAAAAACCATATCAAATATTTTCTTTCTTGTTTCATCATCAAACCAGACGCAATCTGATATAAAATCCATCGCATTTTTTATGACAACATCTTTTCTATCTCCTGTCATAGATGCATTAGCATAATACTCATCATTAAGCATATCATACTCAAATATAATATCATTTGAGTTTTTCATTGCTATATTCATATGCGTATCTTTTCTTATAAGTTCATCTATTAACTCTCTCTGTTTTATAATATATGTTCTAAATCTCCTAGCCATATATCTTAAAACAGGGAATATAATAAGAAATTCTAAAGTAATTCCCGTCACAAGCGGAAAATATACCTGTACAAAAGTTTCTCCTGTATATACATACTTCAACATTTCAATCGACCTGAAAATATATGCTATCAAAAAACATATATATGTCAGAATCATCACCTTGGTAGTAAGATATTCATCAAAATAAAGACAGCTCACTATAACCGCAAACAGCATCGTAGCATAAATACCTATACGATACTGTGTTGAAAATACAGACACACAAAGAATACTGCATGTCAGATTATAGTATTTTATAAAATTTTGTGACTTTGATAATCTAATAACTATGCTTGGAGATATTCCACAAAATGTTCCCACTGCAAAAGCTACAATACACATTCTTCTGCTTATCTCAAACATCCCCAGATAATTAAGAACCAGCATGAACCAGATAATTATTGCCGCTCCAAACATCCATTTACAGACCTGTTTATTTACTTCTTTTTCATTCTCTATAAAAAACGGTGTATTATTCATAATTCTCCTCAATCCAATTACAAATATAATCCTCTTTCCTCTTTAAATTTTATTGCACCTAATTCACATGATATTATAACATTTTCGTTTACAAAAAAAAAGATATAGACAACTCAATGCCTATATCTTTTTAATTTAAACAGTCCGCTTTGCCGTAACCGGCAAATTTTTATGCTTTGAACTAAAATTCTAATGTGCAAGTATAACTTTCTTAGGACATTTAGCAGCACATGCTCCACATCCCTTACACTTGCTCTGGTCAATATGTGCAATATTATTCTCTACATGAATTGCATCAAATTTACATGCTGCAACACATGAGCCAAAGCCCATACATCCAAATGAACATGCCTTATCACCACGTCCCGGAATTGCTGCTGCTCTCTTACAATCTGAAATTCCGTAATAGTTTGCCTTGATTCCCGCCTTGTCACATGTTCCTGAACATTTGACATATGCTACCATCTTAACACTTTCTCCTGCTGCAACTCCCATAACATTTCCTATCTTTTCAGCAACTGCTGCTCCACCTACTGGACATGCATTTACAGGAGCTTCTCCTGCTGCAATTGCCTTTGCCAAAGCATCACATCCGGCATATCCGCAGCCACCGCAGTTATTTCCCGGAAGAAACTCTCTGACTTCGATTTCTTTTTCATCAACAGGAACTGCGAATGCCTTTGCCGCAAATCCCAAAAGGAGTCCTATAAGAAGACCTATCAAACCAACAACTACCGCTGCCATTATTACGCCTGTCATTTATACTCCCCCTTTCTAAACAAGACCTGCAAAGCCGCAGAATGCAATTGCCATTAAGCTGGCTGTTACAAGTACAATTGGTGTTCCCTTAAAAGAATGTGGAATATCGTTGAATTCGATTCTCTCACGGATACTAGCCAATATAACAATAGATACGAGGAAACCAAGTGCTGTAAATAAGCCTGTAACAACACTTTCTATAAAGTTGCAGCCGTTTGTGATGTTGTTGAGTGCAACACCTAAAACCGCACAGTTTGTTGTGATAAGAGGAAGGTATACACCGAGTGCCTCATAGAGAGGTGGCATAAACTTTTTTAATACCATTTCAACAAACTGAACAAGAGCCGCAATTATAAGGATAAATGCGATAGTTTCCAGATACGCAAGTCCCAAAGGAACAAGAATAAAATAATATATCGGATAAGTAATGGCAGATGCTATCGTGATAACGAATGTAACTGCCGCACCCATACCTGCTGCCGTTTCAACTTTCTTTGATACACCGAGGAAAGGACAGATACCGAGGAACTGACTAAGTACAACATTACTTACCAACATTGATGAAATCATAATTACAAATAAATTCACTTAAATCAATCCTCCTTTTTCTGAGCTTCGGCTGCTTTTGCTGCCGCCTCTTTTGCTGCTTTTGCTTTTGCTGCTGCTTCCTTTGCTGCCTGAGCTTTTGCTGCCTTTGCTGCAACTCTCTCAGCCTCAACAAGACCTTTATTTGCTGCACAGCTTGAACCTATACAGCTTGCGCAGTTACCGCCACAGGCGATATTTGTATCATTTGTCTCAACATTTGTAGCAGAAGGCATTTTGAGTTTGTTCTGCAATGCCGTAAGGAATGAGAGAACAAGGAATGCTCCCGGTGCAAGTACGAAGAATGTAATATGATAATCCTCAGGAATAAACTGATGATTAAATATAGCACCACTTCCCAAAATTTCACGGCAGATACCGATACATGTAAGACCAAATGTGAAACCAAGTCCCATACCAAGTCCGTCAAATATTGATGGAAGTACAGGATTTTTAGAAGCATAAGCCTCTGCTCTACCAAGAATGATACAGTTTACAACGATAAGCGGAATATAAACACCTAATGCTTTGTTGAGTGACTGCATATATCCCTGTAATAAAAGCTGTATTATCGTTACGAATGAAGCAACGATTACGATGAATGCCGGAATACGAACCTTATCCGGAATAACTTTTCTAAGTAATGATATAAATGCATTGGAAAGTATAAGAACTGCCGTTGTCGTAAGTCCCATGCCAAGTCCGTTTATGGCTGAAGATGTAACGGCAAGAGTAGGACACATACCAAGCATCATTACAAAAGTCGGATTTTCGGTAATAATACCGTTTTTTAATCTCTCTGTACAAGAACTCATGTCTTTACCCCCTTACTTTCCGGTCTGAGCTGCGACAAATTTCATAGCTATGTTGACAGCTCTTGTCACGGCTTTACTTGTAATGGTAGCACCTGAAATAGCATTAACTGTGCCGTTGTCTGCACTTCCGCTGCCATCCTTTACAACTGATAATGTTTTGTCTGATTTCATTCCTACATACTGGCTGTTCCAAGTCTCTTTTGTCGAATTCTGACCAAGACCAGGTGTCTCGTTGCTCGCATCAAGAATCTGAATGCCAACAACCTCGCCCTCATTTGTGATACCAAGTGCAATAGTTACTGCTCCGCCGTAGCCTTTTCCACTTACTTTAAGAACATAACCTGTCTGTGAACCGTCTTTAGAAGCAGTTCTTGCCTCGATAAGTTCTTCGCTTGTATATGAGAATGTATCATCATCAATCTTACCTGCTGCAACATCCTTTTGGAATGATTCAACAGCTTTTGTAAGGGTGTCATCTGCTTTAAACTCTGCATCCTTATAAACAGCAGCATACGCTTCATTTGTAGCTTTCTCGTCTGCGGCTGCTATAGGTCCTTTTGTAATTGTATAAACTCCACCGAGCAAAACACCTGCTATAATTGTTATAACAAAAAGCATAATCGCATCATGCATAAGCGTTGATTTGTTTTCATTATTTGCCATCTTTAATTCCCTCCTTTCCAAATGGAACAGGAATAGTCACCTTTTCAATCAATGGAACTAACAGGTTACAGATAATGATGGCGTAAGAAACACCTTCTGCTGATGCACCGAAAATACGGAATATTCCTGTAAGAATACCAAGAAGTACACCAAATATAATCTGTCCCTTCGGAGTGATAGGACTTGTAACATAATCTGTTGCCATGAAGAATGCACCGAGCATAAGACCACCACCGCAGATTTCAGCTGCAAGATATGTGAGATCAAAACCACGTCCGCCAAATATAAGTGCAAATATTGCAAATGTTCCAATATAGCATACAGGAATCTTCCATGTGATAACTTTCTTTATAAGAAGATATGCTGCACCAAGAAGAAGTGCAAGTGCTGAAGTCTCACCTATAGTTCCTCCGATAGTACCGATAAACATCTTAAGAACACTTGTGGCAACCTGTGTCTTGCCGTCACCGGATGCAAGAAGATCTGCTACTGCTGTAGCTTTGTCACCGTTTTTGATGATTGCAAGTGGTGTAGCTCCTGTAACACCGTCATATGTAAATGAAGTCATCTTTCCGGCAAATGAAATCATGAGGAAGCATCTTGCTCCGAGTGCCGGGTTCATAAAGTTCTGACCAAGTCCTCCGAAAAGCTGTTTTACAATGATAATCGCAAATACACTTCCGAGTATAGCCATCCATACAGGGAATGTAGATGACAGGTTGAGTGCCAAAAGCAATCCTGTAAGTGCTGCACTTCCGTCACTTACCGTAACCGGAAGTTTCATAGCCTTCTGCCAGATGTACTCAGTAAGTACAGCCGCAGCAACACAGGCTACAATAAGTATCGCTGCCTTATATCCGAAATTATATATACCAACGATGGTAGCGGGCATAAGTGCGAGAAAAACATCCCACATGATACTTTTCGTAGAAGATTTGTCACGAACATGTGGTGATGATGAAATATTTAATAAATTACTCACCTTTTATCCCTCCTATTTCTTTCTTCTCTGAGCTGCCACATACTGACGAGCCTGCTTAAATGTCTGTGTAAGAGGACGTTTTGCCGGACATACATAAGTACAGCTTCCGCACTCGTAACACTCCATACCGTTAAGTTTTACAAATGTATCATAATCATTATGCATAGCTGCCTGTGCCATCTTCTGAGGTACAAGGTTACCCGGACAGGCCTGAACACAGCGGCCGCATCTGATACATGGTGACGGCTCATTCTCAGCAACTTCGTCCTTTGTCAGTGCCAAAATAGAAGAAGATGTCTTTGTGACAGGAACATTGAGATCAAACATGGCAAATCCCATCATAGGACCACCTGAAATAATCTTTGCAGGATCCTGCTTAAATCCTTCACCTTCTGCTACAAGGTCTGCATGGTTGCAGCCTATACGCACATTAACATTGACAGGCGTATTGAATGCATCACCTGTAAGTGTCATAACTCTGGTAATAAGAGGTGTCTGCTTGCAGACAGCTCTGTATATAGCAATAACCGTAGATATATTATCTACAATACATCCCGCATCTGCCGGAAGTTTTGCAGAATAAATCTTTCTCCCTGTAATGGCAGAAATAAGAGTACGCTCACCACCCTGCGGATACTTTGTCTTTAAAGGCATAACCTCTATACGGCTTTCTCCCTGGGCTGCCTGCTTCATCTTTTCAATGGCATCAGGCTTGTTGTCCTCGATTCCGATAACTCCCTTTGCCTTGTCAAAAAGTTTAAGTATGACTTTAAGTCCTCCGATAATCTCTTCCGGACATTCAAGCATCTGTCTGTAATCAGATGTAAGATACGGCTCACACTCAGCACCATTTACAAGAATATAATCAATCTTGTCCGGCTCCTTTGGTGTAAGTTTTACATTTGTTGGAAAACCTGCACCACCCATACCTACAATACCGGCTTCTTTTACAATGTTTCGGATCTCGTCATTTGACAGTTTGGTGTAATCCCTATCCTCACCAAGTCCTTCAATTCCTGTGTATTCTCCGTCATTTTCAACAATCACGCAGGTTGCCTTAGCTCCGTTCAAAAGCATTCTAGGCTCAACTGCCTTTACAGTTCCAGAAACTGAGCTGCAGATATTTGCTGAAATAAATCCGCTAGCTTCACCAATTTTTTGTCCAACAAGCACTTTATCACCTTTTTGTACAACAGGTGTTGCCGGTGCACCGATATGCTGTGACATAGGAAAAACCATATCACCTTTAGGCATAACAGTCTTTATAGGCAGGTCTTTGGACAATTCCTTTCCCTCGTAAGGATGAACACCCCCACGAAATGTTGCTTCACTCATTCTGGTTCCCCTTTCTTTATAATTTTTTATATTTTTTGCCCCATATCACCAAATAATATATGTATGAAACATATGCATATTCAATGATTTTCATATGTACATTCACCCTATTGTTCCTTATGACAAAAAATATAATATCCCGACCTTTATTGTACCATTTTACCGAGAATTGTCAATCTGAATGGTGAAAAACTAAGCATAATCGCCAAAAACATTATTAACCATGTGATAATATGATACAAGGGTCAAAAGCAGCTAGCAATGTATGTCTACATACAAATTGCTAGCTGGTGGCTTGACCCGCCAAAC
>FR887286.1 GCA_000436755.1 Clostridium sp. CAG:253
ATGATAAACCAGATGTAGCCTTTGATACCACGGATCTTTATGTAGGTTTCATCTGCAGTTAAAACTTTACCAACTTTGTAATCGTAGCTGTCGGTAAAAGGTTTTACACAGATGGCGGCAGTAGTACAGTAATTCGCTACTTGTTGATGAGATATTTTTATTCCATGAATGTCTCGGAGAGCTTGAGCGGTTTTTCGCAAAGAGAGACCTAAGTTGACACGATAGGTTAAGCACAGTGACATGGTGTAGGAATCGTGCCTCTTAAAATTTAAGGAAGACGCGTTTTTAGGAAGAGAAGATAAATCCATCTTAAAAAAATCTATCGTAAATTCGCGGTAGATGTAGTGGAGTTTATATTTGCTTTTTCCATGTTTTTCATCTAAATGTTCTCTATCAACTTTTTTAAGATTATGAAGATAGTAAGGGCATTTAAGGTTTCTACATTTGTGAATGATAAAGTGCTTTCTACTCTTGATAGGTTCCAGTATTCTGGAGCAGTGAGGGCAACGAAGGGAAGTGGTTTTTGTGAATCGATTTTCGTTAAGGTTGAATTTAGTGTCACAAACCTTACACCAGATTTGTCCTTTAGAACCATTGTTTTTGTAAAGATAAATCTTTGGAGCGTTGCAACGAGGGCAGGAGCAATCGTCAGGGATGTTGCAGTCTGAGCGACGATGCACAGGTTTGATTTTCTTACCATACTTCCATTCTAAGTATGGAAGTAGAAGACGATAATCCCAAGGCTCGTAGTGAAGAATTTTAGGGAGTTCATCTATCTTGAATTTATGATATTTAGGAGAATGAGAATCATCAAAAGCCCACTGCTTTAGTGGGATGTATCTGCAAATAAAATTCAATAACTGACCAATAATTTTGCGTTGGTAATTGATGTAATTTAATAAATAAAGTATAATGTCCATGAGCAATAACCTCGTTTCTTGTTTTGTTGGTTTGGCGATTGACATTATACCAGAAAATAGGGGGGATTGCTCTTTTTGTTTGCAAACTCCCTAAAATAAAGGTTTTAGAACAAAAAAGAGGTAGTCTTTTGACACTACCTTTAAAAGAATAGGAGGGTGAAGTATGAAAAAAACAT
>FR887287.1:0-6818 GCA_000436755.1 Clostridium sp. CAG:253
CTTAGCGAGTTTCGCAATTACCTATTCATTTACATATAAGTATAGACATGTATTGGAAAAAATATGCAATTTCAGAAAAAAATTAAAAAAATTTTTTTGATAAATTCTTTAAATAAAGGAAAAACAAAATGAAAGCAGTTTTAAAAACGAGAAAATGTACTGTTTATGGTGAAAACCGGTACCGTAATATACAGAAATTAGAAAAAGATTCATAAAATTTTGAGTGTTTTCAATATTTGGCTGCTGTGAAAAAGTTACAAATAAGTTTATCAGCTAGTGGTTAATAACTTATAAAAATAGTTGCAGATTATTGTGAAAAGTAGACAAAAAACAGTGGTGTTGACAGCAAAATGGCATGGTGATAAAGTGGCACCACGCAAAAGAAGGAGGTGAAGAACATGAGAGAAATATTTGTGTGCAGTATGCTTTTAATGGCTGCGGCTGACGATTTGAGGAGAAGCAGGATAAGTAATTATATTGTGTTTCCGGCAATACTTGCAGCGCTTACATATAGGGTATATCTTGGCGGATTTACATATGCGCTTCGTGGAGTAAACGATATGTTAATAGTGTGTTTAATATTTTTGCCTGTTTTTAAACTGCGTGGAATCGGAGCCGGGGATATAAAACTGTTTTGTATGATTACATGCTTTTACGGTGTTGTTTTTGGTCTGAAGTCAGCTGCTCTGACTATTATTCTTGCAGGTATATTAGCATTTTATCGTGTTTTGAAAAATCCGATTTTGCTCGGCAGATTTTTGGAATTGAAAAATTATCTGTTATATGGCGCAGGCGGTGGCGAAAAATATTTTATTGCAGATGAATCAAAAGGAACAGAGAGCATCCATATTGCACCGTTTGCGGCAATTTCTTATTTTTGTATGTTGATTGTATATAAAATGTGAGGAGGGAAAGCGTGGAAAAAGTTGTTATTGGTCTGTATGAAAAAACATCATATGCAGAGAGATTTGCTGAATACTTTTGTCATAATAAGAATAACTGTGTAGATTTCAGGATATTTACAATGTGTGATAAAATTTCAGAATTTGTCAAAAAGACAAAGATAGATGTTTTATTGACAGACAGAAAATCTGTGAATGATGTGGAAAACGAAAAAAATGTGGGGAAAATTATTGTTTTGTCAGAGGGTAATTATGTAATGGAAAACGAAAAATATTCTGTTATATTTAAATACCAATCCGTTGAAGAAATAATAAAAGAAGTTCTTTCTGATATAGCTGATGATGACAAGGTAAATATCAATAATACATTTGTTATAAAAAATAATACCGAATTGATAGGTGTCTATTCTGCGAGTGGCGGGAATATTGTACTTGATTATGGTGTTGAACTTGCATTGCAAATGGGGAAAATGAGGAAAACACTGCTTGTGTGTCTGGAACAATTAAACGGACTTGATGGGGCATCATGGCCGGAGAATGAAAATAAGAAAAAGAGTGGTGTGTCAAATGATGAGGTGCCGTATGTCAGGGGAATGTCGGAGGTTATATATTATCTGAAAAAAAGTGGAAATAAACTTGCTTTAAAACTTCAATCTATTATTTGCAAAAAAGGCGAAGTGGATTGTATTTATCCGGTTGAAGATTACAGAGATCTCCAGTTTCTTGACAAAGAGGGAATTGGTGAATTTATAAAAGTTGTATCTGAACAGATGGAGTATGAAGCTGTCATTTTTATAATAGGCTATCTGAGCGAAGCTTTTATGGAACTTATGCAAAGGTGTGATAAACTTTATTTTAAGGCAGCACAAAACAGAATGGAGTTTGAAAAACAAAATGCATTTGAAAAAATGCTTAAAAGAGACGGTTTGTCAGGGAGTTTTGATAATGTAGTATTTTTTGGAGAAGATAGAAATGCGTGTTGATACAGAGGGGTATGAAAAACATAAATAAAATAAAAGGTGACATTTATCGTGAGATTGTTGAGAGAACAGTAGACGGCAGGGAGTATAGTGATGAGGAACTATATGAACTTATTGAGGAAAAAGTTTTGAAAAAGAGCCATGAGGTATATATAGCACAGTCTGAAAAGGAAAGTATTACAAAAAGTGTATACAATTCCATGCGTGGAATGGATGTGCTTCAGGAACTTATAGACAACCCTGATATTACTGAGATTATGGTAAATGGTCCTGATAATATATTTGTCGAGAACAGTGGAAAGATTGAAAAATATCCGGAAAGGTTTATGGATGTACATAAGCTGGAGGATGTTATACAACAGATTGTTTCAAAAGTCAACAGAGTTGTAAATGAAACAAGTCCAATTGTAGATTTCAGGCTTACTGACGGGTCAAGAGTTAATGTTGTTCTTCCGCCTGTGAGTCTTGAGGGGCCGGTTGTTACAATTAGAAAATTTCCGGAAAAACCTATGACAATGAAAAAACTTGTACAAATAGGTTCGCTGTCAGAGGAAGCTGCTCAATTTTTGGAGAAGATTGTAAAAGCGGGATACAACATTTTTATAAGTGGGGGAACAGGAAGTGGAAAGACTACGTTTTTAAATGCACTATCTGATTATATACCGCAGGACGAGAGGATAATTACAATCGAGGATGCAGCAGAACTTCAGATAAGAAATATACCAAATCTTGTAAGACTGGAGGTTAGAAATGCAAATATTGAAGGCAAAAATGCAGTGACGATAAGGGATTTGTTAAAATCGTCATTACGCATGCGACCTGACCGAATAGTATTAGGGGAAGTAAGAGATGCGGCGGCATGTGAACTGTTAAATGCCATGAATACCGGGCATGATGGAAGTTTTTGTACCGGACATGCAAACAGTTCAAAGGATATGCTTTCAAGACTTGAGACACTTGTTTTGTCGGGGATGGATATACCCATTTTAGCAATACGAAACCAAATAGCGGCTGCTGTTGACATAATAATTCATCTTGGCAGGCTTAGGGATAAAACAAGAAAAGTTCTTGAAATAGCTGAGGTTATTGGAATGGATGGGGACAATATAAAACTCGGGACATTATTTGAGTTTGTTGAGGAAGGAGAAGATGCGGATGGGAGGGTGATTGGAAAACTATGCAGGACAGAAAAACAGATTGTTCACACAGAAAAGCTTCAAAGAGCAGGAATAGAGTATTAGATAGCAACAACTCAAAAAAGCGTGCGTTAATAAAATACTTTTTTTGTGGATATGGAAAGATGTTTTTGATTTCATTGTTATTTTATAAATCATTTATTATCTGTTTTGTTATAGCCATGGTCTATGGAGTATTAAATGTGAAAAAGGAGACGAAAAGACAGGAGGAATTACGCAAATGGAAATTGAATCTCGAATTTAAAGAATTGATGTTAAGTATATCGGCTGCACTGTCAGCAGGATATTCTATTGAAAATTCAATACGGGAATCAGAAAAAGATTTAGATATGTTATTTGGTGAAAAATCAGCGATATTGATTGAGACAGAAAAGATAATTACGGAATTGGAAAATGGAATACCGATAGAAAAGGCACTTTGGGAATTTGCAATAAGCAGTGACATTGAGGACATCAGTTGTTTTTCGGATATATTTGGAATTGCAAAAAGAACAGGTGGAAATATGGTGGAGATAGTAAAGTCAACCGCTGATAAAATAAGTGAAAAAATAGAGGTTAAAAGAGAAATAAAAACAATGATAGCAGCTAAAAAAATGGAGAGCAGGATAATGAATATAATACCATTGCTGATAATTGTATATTTCTGGCTTACCTCGCCGGGATTTCTGGATTGTCTCTATACTGTAAGCGGTCATATTTTTATGACAGGTTTATTTGGAATTTATATGTTTGGCTGTATGTTAAGTGAGAAAATATCAGATATAAAAATATAATGGAATGGCATTAAAAATGGAGGTGATGTGGAATTTGCAGGATATCTTGATTTTATCTGTTTGTATGGTTTTAATGTCTGTGTATTTATCATTTTTGACGTATGAGTGGATAAAAAATAAAAGGAAAAAAGTTGTTGAAGTAAATTTAAAATTAAGTTTTGTTGTACCTGCGGCATATAAAATATACTGCATCTTAGGAAAAAAAGTTAAATTTAAACTGAAAGAGGAAACTTTAGACAGGTATAAAAAATTATATGTCGGAAAGAGTGAAGATGACATAACAAAAGAGTTTTTTATTAAACATATTTCGTTATTTTTATGTACATATCTGCTATTTAATCTAATTGTTTTATTTTCAGTTATATCATGCCAAAGCAATCAATATATAGTTTCTGAATATTATATTGAAAAAAATGACATAGGTGGAGAACAAAAAGAGATAAGCGTACAAACAGAAATAGGTGGTAAAAAAAAGGATACCGATATTATAGTACCCGAAAGAAAATATAATGAAAAAGAAATTTTACATAATGCAGAAAAGGTGAAAAAATATATTTACAGTCATTATCTTGGAAATAATAAATCGCCCGATAAGGTGACAAAAAATCTTTCTTTAGTAAGACATGTAAATGGAAGTATGTTTAATATTTCATGGACTTCAAGTAATGAAAATGTTGTTGCGGCTGATGGAAAAGTTGAGTGCGGAAAGATTACGGAACTAGAAAATGTGGAACTTACGGCTGTTTTAAAGTATGAGCAATATAAGGAAAAATTAAAGTTTAATATTACGGTCTGTCCGGTCAAAAAGACAGAGGAAGAGAATATCTGGGACGAATGGAGAAAATTGTTTGAAAAGTCAGTAGAAGATACAAAGAGTTTCAAGTATATAAAACTTCCTGATAAGGTCAGAGGGAAAAATGTAAGCTACAGTGTTGACAGATATAAAGGATTATGTCAGACGGCAGGTATTGCAATGCTCATGTTTGTTGTTGTACCGATTATGGCAGAATATGCTGCAAAGAATAAAGTGACTGAACGGGAAAAACAGTTGAAACTAGCATATCCTGAAATGGTTGAAAAATTTGTATTGCTTATAAATGCCGGTCTACCTGTGAAAAATGCATGGATTCGTGTAGCTGAGACAAGAAAAACTAAAAATGATAAGGTTGATTATCTTACAGAGGAAATGCTTCTGACTAAAAATCAGATGGATAATGGAATTAGTGAAGAAAAGGCATACGAAATGTTTGGAAGAAGAATAGGTATATTAACCTATATGAAATTTTCAACACTTCTTGTACAAAATTTAAAAAAGGGAACCGCTAATCTAATAAATATTCTCGAGTATGAATCCGCTGATATTTTTAATGAAAGAAAAGAGAATGCAAAAATTCTTGGAGAAGAAGCGAGTACAAAACTATTAGTGCCAATGGTGCTTATGATGACAATTATTTTTGCCATTATATTGTATGCAGCTTTTGCAGGGATGTAAAGTGAGTAGTGTTGTATTGTTAAAAAATTAGAAAGGGGAAAGTTACTGTCTGTCTGTTTTTGCTTGAGTTGTGCGGACAGTAATAGGATAAAAAATATGATAAACAGAAAAGACATGAGAGATTTAATATGTGAAGAAGATGGAATTGGAATTGTTGAAATTATACTTATTTTAGTTGTGCTTATAATGCTGATAGTTATATTTAGAAAGCAGATAACGGACATTGTAAGTAGTGCATTTAAAAATATAAATGGGGATTCAGACACAATAAATGAGGAAATTGAAATTGATGATGGAGAATAAGGAAGTCAAGGGGAGTATAACTGTATTTATGACATTTATATTCATACTCATATTTGGGATGGTTCTTATTTTTTTTGAAAGCACAAGGATAACAGCGTCAAAAGGTTATATAAAGAATGCGTCAACAGCGGCAGAAAAAACACTGTTTGGAGACTATAACATGGAGTTGTTTAAAGAATACGGTCTTTTTGGGTATGGCGGATATAACGGAATATCATCAATTGAAATGCAGGATGATTTTAGAAAAATATTACTAAATAATTTAGCAGTTAAGCCTAAAAGTTCAAAAAGTTCTTATACAGATATTTATAAGATAAAAAAGCTTAATGTTTTTGAAAATAGCTATGAGGGATTGGCTGATGGTGAAAATTTATGCAGACAGATAAAACAGTATATTGCAAGTTGTGCAATAGAAGATACTGCAGATAAACTTAAAGGTAATTATTCAAATGTTTCTCAAGGAAGTAAAGCCGATTTATATGAAAAACTTGATGATGGCAGCAGCTACGAGACAGGAAAATATAAAGAAAATTATGAGGAGGGAAATTGTGAGGGAGGAGGCGTTGATGAAGATAACGATAAAAATTTAATTGGAGACAAAAATCAGGATAAAAATATCGGTGGGACTGATGTTAAAAAAGAAGATGCAAATGAGAGTGGGAATACAACAACAGATGAAGATGTAGAAAATCCGTTGGAAGTTTTTAAAGAACTTGTTGAGGATGGCTATCTTTCGGTGGTTTGTGATGTAAATAAACTTTCGGAAAAAAATATAGAAAAGGCTATCTTATCAGAAGAAGAGGAAAACAATGGAAGTGATACCGGAAGTGAAACAGCAGAGGGAGGAAAAGCAGAGAGTGAAAAAGATAATTCAAAAACTGAGTATGAGAGTGCCGGGGATTATCTGAAGAACTTGTTTTTAAGTGCCGGTGAAAATGAAACATATACAGAAGAAAAAACTGGGAATAAAGATAGAATGAAATATATTATTTATGCTGATAAGGTTTTTTCTTCATATGTAAATAACAGAAACAAGACAGTGGAATACGGAATGGAGTATCTCATATGCGGAAACGAAAAGGAAAAAGATAATCTTGCAGGGGTTGTGAGCAGAATAATTGCTACGAGAATGGCAACAAATCTTACGGCAATATTGAATGACAAGACGGCCA